>NZ_JBHWUE010000014.1:0-151895 GCF_042738615.1 Rhodococcus sp. NPDC059968 | reverse complement strand
AGCTGTGCGACTCGCTTGCGCTCTTCTCTGGTCAGGTAGGCGTAGCTACCGGTGGACCCGAGGGCGCTGATGGAATCGACCCCCGCGTCAGCCAGCCGCGAGATAATTCCGGAGAACGCGGGCTCGTCGATTTCTGTCTCGTTCATGGGCGTAAGGGGGAAGGTGGACAGTCCGGTGAACATCGGTCGAACCTCACTTCGCTCTGGTGTAGGAGAAAGTATGCAAGGGGTTGGCAGGGATTCCGATCGCCTCAAGCGCGACGGATCGGTGTCGTAGAGGTCATCGATCGAGAACGGGGGCATCCATCCGGGCAATCCCGAGGTATGTGACAACAGCCTGCCGGCGACTGGCTGCCCAGCAACCGCGCTGGGCACCGGGCCGAGAGGCCGGATACCAGGCGCAGAACTACGGCCACGTCATCGGTGAGCTCGTCCGGCGCACGACAGGCTGTCGTTGGGCAGCTTCATTCGGACAGAACTCGTCGATCCGGCGGGCGCCGAGTCTCCGCCTGGGCGCGCGACTGACGTCGACCTCCGGCGTATCGCGGAACTTGTTGGGCCGGAGACGGTCCGAATGTCGTTCCCGCCAGACCTGGATCGGAAAGCCATGGTCGACGCGTTTACAGCCCCCCGAGTCGACACCGCGGAGGCGATGACGACATGGTGGCGCGCAGCGGAGCTCGGCGCAGCGAACGGGCACGGCCACGCACGTTCGGTCGCCACTTTGCTGAGCGTCTGACCGTAGACGGTGCCATCGGCGACCGACGTCTGCTGTCCGAGGCGACGGTGGACGCCGTCTTTTATCCACACTCATCGGGACTCGACCGGGTGCTCGGGCTGCCCCTTCAATGGGGTTTGGGACTCGCCACAACAGCCGCTGCGAACCCCGCCCAGGTCCGGTCGGACGACGCCTTTTCTGGGGAGGCTGGGGCGGCTCGATGGTGGTCATCGCCCCAGAGAACCGAACGACGTTTGCATATGTCGAGAACAGCGATAACGGGTATTCCGTCACCTCGGATCGGACATCTGGTGCAGTATCAGGCCGTTACTGGTAGCCCTGCATATTCGACTCGTGCATATTCGTCGAGGCAAGTGGGATGGGAAGGAGCACAGCAACAACATCGGTCGAGGGTCATTCAACCGATGATGATGGTGCGCCCATCGAGTCGTCGAGCACGGGTCGGCTCCATGTCTGTTGCGGACCTTTGCCTTTCGCGACGAGGCCCAGCTCGCGCAGCTTGGCGATCGTCATCATGGTGTTGAACATGGGGTTCGGGTTCGCACCCGATACGCCAAGCGCCTGGGAGCGCGCAACGAAGGCGTCGACGAACGCCGGAAGGTCGTCGATGCCACCGCTGAGCAGTGCCTGTGCGGCGCCGTCTAGCGCCGAAGCCTGATCGAGCAGCGTCGACAGACGCCCGACCGCGGTCGGGCGATCGAACACCTCGAACGCATGGCCTTCGGTGACGATGTCGACAGCATCGGTCTCGACCAGCGTCAGCGCCTGGGCGAGCGCGGCGAAGATATTCATCTGGTTGGCGTCGTGCATCGCGCCGCACGGGCCGTTCGGTTCGTCGGACAGGTGCAGCAACCGCGCCTCGCGAAGGTGGACGACGACCTGGCCGGCGCAGTGGCCGTGGGTGCGGATGACCTGAACGGCACCTTCACCGAACGACCAACCCGACATGTGTTGAGAGCCGATGACGAGGTGCTCGAGCGGGAGTTCCTCGTAGGTCCGGGTGATGTCGGTGATGGGAACGTAGGGCTGGTACATGGCGAGAAGCCGGCGAGCTGCCGCAGACGGATCTTCGAAGCCCGGTACCAAGCCGGACACGCGATCAAGGCTCGTTGTCCAGTAGGGAAGCCCGTGATCGTGGTACTGGCTCGCGTCGTGCGCGCTGACGAAATGGTGCACGTCGGAGCGGTCGAGCCCGTCGCCGAGGTCTGTGATGATGTCGTTGTTCCCGACATGGTCGGGGTGACCGTGGGTGGTGAGCAGCAGGATCTTCGACCACGGAGCGAGGTCGTCGGCAGCGGATCGGATAGCGTCGCGGATAACGGATGTGACCCCGCTGTCGACGAGCACCAAGAGATCTCCGGCTCGGTGAACGATCACGTTGCCCACATCTGGCTGGCGAGCGGCCATATCGAGCTCTTGACCCACAATCATGCGTGTCCGAACGTCGATCTCGATCTGTTCGCCGAGTGCCACACCTTCGTTCTAACACGCCACTCGACTCGTGTGCGGCGGTTCACGACATTTCCGCCTGGCCCTTCCAGGCCGGCCTTTGGGTTTTACGGGACAGGAGCTTGACTGATGACCACTGCTTGCAGGCCAGCTTGACGTGCATCCGATAAATGCGGAGCAGTCTACTGGTAACCCTGCATATCAAGACTGGTCGTATTGCCTCGCGCCTCGCCGACGGTTCCCGGCGAGCACCGTCACCATCAAGATTTCCTGTCGGTGCCTGGTCTGACATACAACCGGGTTATCGGTCCCGACGGATTCGACCAGACGTAACACCGAGTTTATCGGCGGCCTCCCATCCGGATCGCAGGAAGCAACGGCGGCGGGCCAGCGATGCGAGTGCGGGAAGTATCTCGCCGAGAACTAACAACAGACAGCTGTGATGGTCACTGCGGGTCGGCAAGTGCCGCCAGCGTAGCGATTGCAACAGCTACAGATATCTTGCCAATCCATCCGATCGACAACCAGTGCTGCACGAGGCGCGCCCTCACCGCAGAGGACGTCGATGAGCCCCATGCCGGCCCTGCCATCCCCGATTCGGGTACTGTCCCGTCGTCGCGATCCCGGCGCCGCACAGGGCCATGCATCACCGCCGCAATATTCGTCCGGTCAATTGGTACCGACAATGAGAATAAGTACGAAACTTATTCATGACAGAGAACACTCGGACTTCACGCCCGTCTCTGGGCACGTTCGGACTGTCCGGAAGCCTCCCCGGAACACGCCTCTCGGTTGGCTGAAAAATGTATCCGTTTCCCTTTCTCGAGATCACTTCATCGAAAGGGCACCGTTTTCGAGCTGCCACAATTCGTAATTCCCGCATTCTGCCGTGATCTCGGCGGTCGCTTGCGCCGCGGTGAAGAAGTCGTTGGCCAGCGGCGAGGTGTTCGATGCCGCCATCGCGAAGCACACCTCGTCGGGCGCGAGTTCCGGGATGGGTACGTAGCTGATGTCCGGATGTGAGTAGAACATTGTCGCTGAACGGGCCAGGAACGAGATGCCCCGGCCGGCCGCGACGTGCTCGAGCTTCTCTTCCACGGCCCGCACCCGGAGCCCGGAGTCGGGGTGCGGGCGCCTGGTGGGCTGCGTGCTCGGATCGTCATGCCAGACCAGCGGCTCACCGGCCAGGTCGGCCTCGGCGACCTCCTCCTTGCCGGCCAACCGGTGACCTGCGGGCAGCACCACCATGAGCGGCTCGGTGCGCGAACACCCCACGCCGCGCGCGCGAGCTGGATGGATGGATGGAATGGAGTTCGTTCGTAGGATGGATGGAGCCGATGACGGGAATCGAACCCGCGTATTCAGCTTGGGAAGCTGATGTTCTGCCATTGAACTACATCGGCGCGCACGATATTGGGCGCCCGTAGGCAGGCCCAACACCCTGCGGCGGAAACATTATCAGATGGTGATCCGGACTACGTGAGCACACACGCGGAGTGTCATACGAGCGGTTTGCCCGCCTTCATTCTGCGTCGCAGATCGAACATGAGCAGGTTGTAGGGGAACTCCCGGATGCGGACGGGGATGCGCCTGCTGATGGCGCCGATGGTGCCGAGGGTCCGGTCGAAGCGCTTCTGATCCTTGTCGGTCCATGTCAGGTGCATTTCTTCGCGGAACTGCTGGGGCAGGAAGCCGTTGGTGAAGAACATGTTGAGCCGGCCGAAGATGCGGGACACGATGGCGGGCAGGAATTCGAGGCGCGCGATGGAGAGGACGTGTGCGCGGATGGTGTCGTCGATCGACACCTTGTCGAGGGCCTTGTTCCAGTACTCCTCGAACGCGACGCGGTCTTCGGGCCACATCTCCGGGGGCACCTGGAGAGTGGTGCCGAACGTGGCGCCTTCCTTATAGAAGAACTCGGCGGCCGCGGGGGAAAGGTTGCCGTGCAGGGCGCGATTGACGTCCTCGAACCCGCGGTAGATGCAGGCGGCCACCCACAGCTGCAGTTCGGGGTCGAAGGCGTTGTACTGCACGAGGCTGTCGGGCGTGGAGCGCACCTTTGCGTGGGCGCGGTTGACGCCCGTGCGGAAGGCCGCCTTCTCCTCGTCGGTGCCGCGGGCTGCCACCACGAGGTAGGTCAGCGTGGTGCGGGTCCGCTTGATCGGATGCCTGAACAGCTGGCCGCTCTCGACCTTGCTCTCGTATACGCCGTACCCGACACCGGGATGGGCGAGCTGCATGATGATGTTCGCAGCGCCTGCCAGTAGTCCGGCGCCGTCCATGACCTGATCGAGACGGTCCGGTACTTCGAGTGACGTCGACATTCTTGTTCCCTCTCCCCACCACGGATTCGCTATCTGAACACGACCGTACTCACATATATGTTCGCCGTCCAGAGTCCGGTGGAAAGATGGTGCGCATGGCTACCGCACCGGTGAACGCGAACGTCGGAAACTCGACGAGCGACGGTGGGCGCGTCTATGGCGGCCAGGAGCGTGACCAGCGCAAATCGGAACGACGCGGCCAGCTCATCGAGGCCGGACTCGACCTGCTGGGCAGCGCGGACGGCGACCACGCCCTGACCGTCCGCGGAGTCTGCAAGCAGGCCGGGCTCGCCACCCGCTACTTCTACGAGAGCTTCACCGACCGCGACGCGCTCACCGTCGCCGTCTACGACCACGTGGTGGACCGGATCGCCACCAGCACCCTGGATGCCGTGTCGAACGCCGGGCCGGGCGAACGCGACATCGTGCGTGCCGGCGTCAGCAACATCGTGCGGGAGGTTGCCGAGGATCCGCGTCAGGGCCGTCTCATGTTCTCGGTGGCGCAGTCGAGCGCGGTGTTGGCGCAGCGCCGCCTCGACAGTTCGCGGCTGTTCGCGGGCCTGGTCACGAAGCAGACGGTCGGCTACTACGAGGTGGCCGAGAGCCCTCGCCTCGACCTGGCCGCGCACTTCATGGTCGGGGGCCTCGCGCAGACCCTGACGGCGTGGTTGAACGGCACCGTGACCCTGCCCGAGGAGGAGCTCGTGGACACCTGCACCGAACTGCTGCTCTCGATGGCCATCCACACCCGTTAACCTCTACGTGTGCTCCTCTCCGATCGCGATCTCCGTGCCGAAATTTCCGCTGGACGTCTGGGCATCGACCCGTTCGACGATTCGATGGTCCAGCCCTCGAGCGTGGACGTGCGCCTCGACAGCCTGTTCCGGGTGTTCAACAACACCCGCTACACGCACATCGACCCAGCTCAGCGGCAGGACGAGCTGACGACGCTGGTCGAGCCGGCCGAGGGTGAGCCGTTCGTCCTGCACCCCGGAGAGTTCGTTCTCGGCTCCACGCTCGAGGTGTGCTCGCTGCCCGACGACCTGGCGGGACGCCTCGAGGGCAAGTCCTCGCTCGGCCGCCTCGGGCTGCTGACGCACTCCACGGCCGGGTTCATCGACCCCGGCTTCAACGGGCACATCACGCTGGAACTCTCCAACGTCGCGAATCTGCCCATCACCCTGTGGCCGGGCATGAAGATCGGCCAGCTGTGCCTGCTGCGGCTGTCGAGCGCGGCGGAACACCCGTACGGCAGCTCCGCCGTCGGCTCCAAGTACCAGGGCCAGCGCGGCCCGACGCCGTCGAAGGCCTACCTCAACTTCGCGCAGAGCTGAGCCCGCGCGGCCCGCAAAAATAGTTGCAAACCGAGTGGTCCGCTACTCGTGTGTATTGCGGCGGGTGAGAGAAGACTGAGATTCGAAGCCGCCCTCTCCTGGGCGTTCGATCCCGGAGGCCGCCATGAAAGACGTAGTCGTGTTGTTGCCCGGCATCGGCGGGTCGGTGCTCGCCCGTGACGGCAAGGACATATGGGCACCGACACCGGGCGTCGCGCTGGCAGGCGTGCTGTCGCTGGGCGGGAACATCAAACGCCTGAAACTCGACGGTGACGACCCGGACGTCGACGACCTCGGCGACGGCGTCGTGGCCACCCGCCTGGTCCCGGACTTCCACTTCGTTCCCGGGCTGGACTGGAAGATCGACGGGTACACGAAATTCCGTGACGACGTCGTCCGCCGGTTCGGGCTGGTTCCCGGCGACAACTATTTCGAGTTCCCCTACGACTGGCGGCGCGACAACCGGGTGGCAGCGCGGGCCCTGGCCCGACGGACCCACGAGTGGCTGGCGCGGTGGCGCGAGAAGTCGGGCAACGCGGACGCGAAGCTCGTGCTGGTGTGCCATTCGATGGGCGGAATCGTCGCTCGACTGTTCCTCGAATTCCTGGACGGCTGGCGTGACACCCGCACCCTCGTCACGTTCGGGACCCCGTACTCGGGCTCGGTCAACGCGCTCGACTTCCTCGTCAACGGGTTCCGGAAGGGCTGGGGTCCGTTCACCGTCGACCTCAGTGCGCTGATCCGGTCGTTCACGTCCGCCTACCAGTTGCTGCCGTCGTATCGGTGCATGGCGGGCGACGACGGGTCGTGGCTCGCGCTCGACGACAAGAAGCTCGACTGGTCGGGGACGGGTCTCGACGCCGGCCGGATGGGTGCGGCAGTGCGCCTGCACCGGGAACTGCGCGACACGGTCACCGCACGGCTGAATTCGGGACACGAGGGCTACGACATCCGGCCGGTGATCGGCGACTTCCAGCCCACCAAGTGGGCCGCCCGGCTCGCCGGGACGAAGGTCGAGACGATGACCGTGCGCGGACCCGACGAGAGCGGCGGCGACGGCACTGTTCCGAAATTGTCGTCCACCCCGCACGAGCTCATGACGGGATGGAAGAACGCGGCCTTCTTCAGCCAGCGGCACGGATCCCTCCAGAACGACGACCCGGTGCTCGACCATGTGGGCGGAATCCTGAACACCGCAACGCTCGCGCCTCCGAACGTGTTTCCGGCGGTGAACGAATCGGTCGCACTGGAAGTCGACGACGTCACGACCGCCGAGCCGTTGGTGATCCGCGCGCGCACCGGTGCCGGAGGCGCTCGGCTTCTCGCGACGGTCGAGCCCGTCGCCGGCGGCCCGAGTCGCGAACATCCGCTGGCGTCGACCGCAGACGGCTGGCAGCAGACCAGCCTCGACGGGCTGACCGCCCAGGACTACCGGATCACCGTGCGCGCACCCGGGGTGCACCCGGTCACCGACGTCGCGAGTGTGGTCGACCTCGACGAGATCGCCCGGTCCGTGGACGTCTAGGAGCGCCGACACATGGGACCGACACCTGGTTTCGAGGCATTGGAGATCAGCGTTCTCCGGGCGGGCGACCACGTCTGGCTGTCGGCGCAGTCGCGAATGGGTTCGGTCTTCGCGGTGCGGCGACCGGTCCCGGAATGGAAACTGTCGAACGACGTCACCGGACGGACGATCGACACACCGTCCGAGTGGTTGACCGACACCGTCCGGCACGCGCGCACCGACGCCGCAACCCATGCGCTCGACGTGGGAAAAGTGTTGACGGATCTGGTGTTCGGAGTCCCCGACATCGTCACGCTGCTGCAGCAGAGCCGGGGGTTGGCCCGCACCGAGGGAACCCAACTCCTCGTGCGCGTCCTCGCCGCGCCGCAGGAAGTGTGCGCCTGGCCGTGGGAGTTGCTGCTGGATCCGCAACGACCCGACCAGTTCCTCGCCATGGCACGCGATGTCCACGTGGTGCGGTCGGGACGGTCGCGCACCTACCCGTTGCGGCAGACACCGATCGAGCCGCCGCTCAACCTCCTGCTGGTGATGTCGAGCCCCTTGCGGGAGGGTCCCTCGGATTCCGAGGCCCCGTTCGACCTGTATGCCGAGAAACGCAGCCTGCTGTCGGAACTGCAGCCGCTGATCGACCGTGGCCTGCTGCGCGTGGTGGTCGAGGACCGCCCGTCGGTTGAACGGCTCCGCAGTCGAATGGGCATGCAGAGACGCGGTTTTCACCTCTTCCACTACCTCGGCCACGCCAATCCGGACGGGCTCAAGCTGGAGCGTCGCAACGGTCGCGGGATGTTGCTGCCCAGCCAGGAATTCGCGTTGCTGTTGCAGCAACTCCCGGACCTCCGGCTGGCCGTGTTCGCGGGCTGTGAGACGGCCCGCGCGCCGGACGGTGCCGCCGACGACGATCCCTGGCCCGGACCACTGTCTTCCGCCGACATCTGCGTGCGTGATGCGTGCCCGATGGTGATCGGGATGCAGGCGGTGCTGCCCTTCAGGACGGAGCGCCTGCTGACACGCTTCTTCTACCAGGCACTGACCGCCGGCCAGCCGGTGGCCGAGGCGTTGCGGCTGGCGCGGCTCGCGATCAACGGCGACGAGAACAGCGGTGACCCGCTGCTCGACTGGGCGGTGCCGTGCCTGTTCGTCGGGGGTAGCGAGCCCGGCGCGATCATCGACCCGGAGGCGAGGGCGCGGCCGGAGCCGCCGTCCCGGCGGGTCGGGTTGCGGCTCGGTATCCGCCAGGGCGAACTCCGTTTCATCTCCCGCCTCGCGGAGCTGCGCGAGGGGGTGGACGTGCTGTCCGGGCAGACGCCGGCGCGGTTGCTCCACGTCGTCGGAATGCCGTCGACGGGAAAGACTTCGCTTCTGGACCGGGTGCTCGACGAGCTCGACCCGCAGATCGCGCATCTGTACATCAGCGCGAAACGGCTGCTCGCGGAACCCGACCCGGTCCGCGAACTGGCCCGCCTCGTCGACGAGCTGATGCGCGACGTCGGGGTGCGCACCGTCCGGCCGGGCAGATTCAGCGCCGGCGACTGGTGGGAGCGACTGCTCGGCGACCTCACCGAAGTCCCGGTTGCGATCGTCATCGACGACGGTGACCTGTTGGTCGGCGACGCACCCGGCGCCCCGGGCCTCCTCGACGCGCTGGTCCTGCTGACGCAGCGGCGCAGCAAGGCGCGGCTCGCGGTGGCGGCCACCGCGGACCTGGTCGAACTGACGCGACCGCTCCGCCCCTCGGAGGTGCGGACGATCCGTCTCGACGCACTGTCGTGGCCCGAAGTGTGGCAATGGATCCGGCGCAATCTGCCGACCCTGACCCGCTATCCGGAGAAGGACCTGTCCCGCCTCTACGCGGACGTGCGGCACCTGGAACTGTGGGAGCAGTTGGCGGATCTGGCCGCCCAGAACGGCACGTTCGACCCGCGGGACCTGCCGGTCCTCGTCCGGCAACTCGGCGTCGGCGCCGCGAAACCGGCTCCCCAGGTATCGAACGGCTCCGACTTCTTCGGCGCCGAAACCGCTGTGCCCGAAGCAGAGGCGGCGGCGTCGCCGGTGCGGCGCGCGTTGCGGTTGGCGGTCGCGGGTCCGTTCACGGTGGGCCGACGCGAGGAGATCGCCGTCGCTGTCACGCAGTGCGCCATCAAGCACGGGGTTCCGGGGCGGGTGGTAGCCGGCGAGACGGGGGAGGGCGAATCGGCACTGGCCGAACTCCTGCCCCGCGAGCTGGCCTTCGGCGACGGTGTCCCGTCCGAGCACGACGTCTGCCGGTGGATGGAAGACGCCGCCCTCGCCGATGCCGACATCCTGGTGTTGGACTACGGCAATGCCGTGCCCTCGGATGCGCAGAATGCGGTGATTGCACGCCTGGTGAGCGACGGCAGACTGGTGATCGCCTCGGGCGACCACTCGGACGAGCCGACCTACCCCGCCTGGACCGCGGACGCGTTCGCGGTCGGCGCCATCGAGGACGACGGCACACTCACCCACGAAACCCCGTACTACCCCGACGTCGGTAAACCGGACGTCTACGCGCCGCGGACGATCACCGAGACGGCCTGCGAGCAGCTCGTCGACCGCCCGGAGATGGACGGCACGACGTTCGCCGCGCTGTACGTGGCGGTCGCCGCCATGCTGGTGTGGGCCACCGACCGCGATCTGGCAGCGCAGGAGGTCCGGGCACTGCTGGTCGAGACGGCGACACCGATATCGACGGCGCGGGGCGACACCGCGAGGCAACTCGACGTCGAGGCGGCACTGGACTACGCGCGGCGGCAGGTCATCGTCGGCGCCCTCGGTTCGGACGCACTCGAACTCGGCCAGCTCCTCGCGGAAACCCCCATCCGGCCGGAACTGGCGGTGCCGCTGCTCGACGACCTCGTGGCCGACGGCGACCGCATTCGACGGGTCGTCCGGGACGGCGTCGAACAGTACGAACGCGCCGACACCGTCGTCGGACCGAGAAACGAGTAGCCGACTACGCATGACCGACGTGCCCGCGACGAGAAGGCTCGCAATCACAGCATCGAGCCGCCGACCCACGTGAGGACCGAGTCATGACCATCGTCGACAACATCGGAGACGGACAGTCGCAGCGCGCGATGCCCGCGGGAACGTTCGAGGCGGAACGCCAGCGACAGCGCGATGCGGCAGAACTGCGTGCCCGCGAACGGGCACCGCAGCGGGGCGAACACGTGGACGCACTCAACGGTCCCGGCGGCGTCGCCGCGGCGGATACTCCCGAACGGATCGCGAAGCGGGTGGACCGGCTCGGTCGCTACTACGCGGCAGGGGACTGGGAGTCGGACACCCTCCCGGATCAGTTTCTCGAGAAAGTCTTGGGCACCGCCGATTTCGTCGGCGCCCGGTACCTCGATGCCGGCGTCGCCGCCGCCCGGTCGATCGGGCGTGTGAACATCCGGGACGCACGGGGAACCCTGCAGGGCTACGGCACGGGCTTCCTCGTCTCACCAACGTTGCTCCTGACCAACCATCACGTGCTGCCGGACGCGGATACCGCCCGCAGCAGCGTGATCGAGTTCGACTACCAGGACGGTATCGATGGGAAGCCACGCCCGGTGCAGATGTTTCCCCTCGACCCGGCCCGGTTCTTTCTCGCCGACCGCGAACGCGACTTCGCCCTCGTCGCGGTCGGTGCCGAACCCGGGACGCTCGCCCAGTTCGGGTTCAACCCGCTGATCCAGGCGGAGGGCAAGGCCATCATCGGCGAGTTCGTGACCATCGTGCAGCACCCCCGCGGCGAGAAGAAGCAGGTCGCCTTGCGGGAGAACCGCATCGTCGACATCCCCGAGCGGTTTCTGCACTACTCGGCCGACACGGAACCCGGATCCTCGGGTTCCCCGGTGTACAACGATCAGTGGGAGGTGGTCGCGTTGCACCACGCGAGTGTGCGGGCCCCGCAGCACACCGAGTTCGGCGGGTTCCTCAACGAGGGGGTGCGGATCAGCCGGATCCTCGAATTCGTGCGGGCCCAGAACCTGCCACCACACTCGCGCGGCCTCGTCGACGAACTCCACACCGCCGAGCGGACCCCACCGACCGTCCCGCCGGCGTTCGAACGCGAACGGGAAGTGACCGTGCGGGTGCCGCTCGAAATCACCGTACGCCTCGGCTCCGTCGAATCGCCCGCCGCTCGACCACCCGCTGCGCCCGAGGCGATCTCGATCGACCCGAACTACAGCACGCGCGGCGGGTACGACTCGAATTTCCTGCGTGTGCCGCTGCCCCTTCCGCTGCCCGGGGTTCCGTCGGTGGCCTCCCCGGAGTTGCGGTATCACCACTTCAGCGTCGTGATGCACCGCGAGCGGGCGCTGGCGCTGTTCACCGCCGTGAACATCGACGGAACGCAGTCGCAGAGCCCCCGGCGCGACAGCGACAGATGGATTCTCGACCCGCGACTTCCGGCCGATCAGCAGACCGGGGAGGACGTGTACCGCGACAATCCGCTCGACCGCGGACACCTCGTGCGCCGACTCGACCCGGCGTGGGGACCGCTCGCCAAGGCGGCGAACGACGACACGTTCCACTTCACGAATTGCACTCCGCAACATCACAATTTCAATGCAGGTCAGACGCTGTGGCTGGGCCTGGAGGATTACGTGTTGAAGAACGCGGACAACGCCGATCTCGCCGTCAGCGTCGTGACCGGACCCGTTCTCGCACCCGACGACCCCGAGTATCGCGGGGTGGCGCTGCCCCGTCAGTTCTGGAAGGTGGTGGCCATGGTCAAGCAGGACGGCGGTCTCTCGGTCACCGGATACCTGCTCAGCCAGGCTGCCTTGCTGGACGAGTTCGCCGAGGGGGAGGAGGCGTTCTCCTACGGCGCGTACCGCACGTTCCAGGTACCCGTGCGGCGAATCGCCCAGTTGACCGGTCTGGTCCTCGATCCCCACGTCGCGGCCGATCCGCTCGAGCACATCGAGACGAGCAGCCTGCCTCGCGAACTGATCCGCCCCCAAGATCTGATTCTCTGAAACCGGAAGGGAACCCGACGCCATGAGTACCAACGAATCAGCAGTCGATCTGCCGGCGCGCCGCACATGCGGGGCGATGGACGTGCACCGCCGGCTGTTGACCGAGTCGGAGTCGTATCGCATCGCCCGATCGGAGATCGAGAACCAGACCATCGACCTGGAATCGCTGCAGTCGATCGCCGCCCGCGGCGTCGCACGGATTCCGGTCGTCGTCCACGTCGTGTGGAAGACTGCGGCGCAGAACCTTTCCGACGCCCAGATCGCGAGCCAGATCTCGGTGCTCAACCAGGATTTCCGGGGCACCAACGACGACGTGGACACCGTCCCGTCCGCGTTCGAGCATCTGGTCGGCGACGCGGGAATCGAGTTCTTCCTCGCCGAGACGGACCCGGCCGGACGGCCGACGAACGGAATCACCCGAACCGCAACCGAAGTCGATTCGTTCGACCAGAACGACGGCGTCAAGTCGGCGGAGACCGGCGGCGCCGATCCGTGGACGACGCAGAGATACCTGAACATCTGGGTCTGCGCGCTCGGCGGTGGTCTGCTCGGCTACGCGCAGTTCCCCGGCGGTCCGGCCTCCACCGACGGCGTCGTGATCACGTACACCGCGTTCGGGACGACGGGCACTGCACGGGCGCCGTTCAACCTCGGGCGCACCGCGACCCACGAGATCGGCCACTACTTCAATCTCTTCCACATCTGGGGCGACGACGGCACCGGGTGCCGGGGCTCCGACGAGGTCGGCGACACCCCCAATCAGGGCGGGCAGAACGTGGGAATGCCGCGATACCCCCACATCAGTTGCGGGAACGGCCCCCACGGCGACCTGTTCATGGACTACATGGACTACACGGACGACGCCGGGATGGTGATGTTCACCCAGGGGCAGGGCGCGCGGATGGGAGCGTGCCTCGACGGGATCCGGAAGCAGTTGTGGACCGGACACGCCGTGAGCCCGGCATCCTCCGCCGTGATCGCGCGGGGCGCCGCCGGCCGTTGGGGGCATTCGTTCGAGGAAGACCACGACGGCCTCCGCGTGTACCGGCCCGCCGGCTTCGAGTTCCCACGGGCGCGGGGCCGCGGCGGTATCGAATTCCGGCCCGACGGCTCGTTCGTCGACTGGGCGATCGGCCGGGGAGACGCCAACGAACCACGAGAGGGTAGGTGGGTGTCCGACGACGGCGGGCGGCTCGAGGTGACCACGGCGGCGGGCGACTCGCGCACCGTCCGGGTGGTCCGGCTCGAGGAGGACCGTCTGGAATTGGACGTGGGCGACCCCTCCTGACCCTGGCGGTGGACGGTACCTGCGGGGATATAATTCTCTGACCTGGCATTCACACTCAGTGACGCGGTTCCGCCGTACTCGGGGAGACGGATTGGCGCGCCCCGAAAGGAATTCCGATGTCTACTCGACAAGTGGTGGGCCGGTTGGGCGCAGTGATCGCCGTCGCCGGCGCACTGTCGTTCGCATTGCCCTCGGCCGTCTCGGCGGCGCCCTTCATCCCCGGCTCGATGTCGACGTGCGCCCCCGGCGCATGGCTGACGTTCAACGCGGAACGGGTCGCGCCCGACCGGATCCGCTACACCACCGCCGCGCCGCTCGCGCAGTGGAACGGCGCCGTCGTGCAGTTCACGAACCTCACCACCGGGTTCCGGGGTGTCGCGTTCGTCAACGACCCGGTTCCCGCCGCCGTGGGATTCGGTCCCGTGCTGAGCGAGATCGCCGGACTGCTGCCGTGCTTCGTCAGCGCGGGTGTCACCATGTCCTGACCTCTCAGCTGGGGTCGGAGCCGCGGACGGCCGCCAACCACACCGCACCGGCCGCCGCGACGCAGGTCGCACCGGCGAACGCCGGAAGCCCCCCGCCCGCGACGTACACCCACAGTGCCCCGATGAACGGCGCCGCGACCGCGAACTGGGCATCGAGGACGAGCCGGCGGACCGGCCGAGCGGCCATCCGCGCGCGCACAGGGCCGTCCGGATCCGGACGCGACGGGTTGTCTATCAACCGCCCGGCCGGCTCCGAACGACGCGCTCGCCCGGAGGGGAGCAGTCGACGGCCTTCCCAGACGACGACACGGCGCCGCCCCGCGTGGTGCACCGTCGCCGCGGTCGGGGTCGGCAGGGTGACCAGGGCGGGATCGAAGAACACCGGAATCCACAGTGAACCCGGTTCCTCGCGAACCTCGATCCAGGACCTGCTGGTCAGCCGATTCTGCTGGCGGACCCGGTGCACCGTGGCAGGGCGACCCGGCTCCGACCCCGTCCGGGTGGCAGCGAACCACGTGTAGCCGGTGACACCGAGCACCGTCGCCGCCACGACGACCAGTGCGCTGAGCTGATCGGCGTCGGCGACCACGGCGAACGCGCCACACACCACCAGCGCACACACACCGACGGCGACGGGGTAGCGCACGGCCACGGGACTACTGATTCAGGAAGCCGATCGTGGTGTAGTCGTACGACGCGAGGCCCGGGGCGCCGAAGTTCGCCAGGTCGTCGCGCACCGCGACATTGCCGGGCGCCTGCACGAGCGGCAGCGAGAAGCCCTCCTCGAACACCGCCGTGTCCACCTCGTTCGCGAGTTCGACCGCCTTGTCCGGATCGAGTTCCGAGATCGTCCGCTCGATCAGCGCGTTCAGTTCGGGCGAACCGATCCGGCCGTAGTTGCCCTGCAGGTCGTCGGGGTTGTACGCGTAGATCTGTGGCAGGCCGCTGAGCGGGAACGGATCACCCACCCAGGAGAATTGGGCGATGTCGAAGTCGCCGGGCTGAATCACATCGGTGAAGAATCCGGTACCGCCACGGGTGTCGATGTTCAGCTTGGCGCCGATCTGCGCGAGGTTCTGCTGAAGGATCTGCGCGATCTGGACCCACGTGGTCGACTGGTACATCACGTCGCGGATCTCGAGTCTGCGGCCGTCCTTCTCGCGGAACTCGCCGTTGAGTTTCCACCCGAGTTCGTCGAGCCGCCGCGCCGCCTCCTCGGGGTCGTAGGCGACCGGTGCGCTGTTGTCCTGATAGCCCTGCTGACCGTTGAGATACACGTGATTGTTCAGCGGCTGCGGATCGTCGACCAGACCGTTCTGAATCGCGGTCGCGATGCCCTGCCGGTCGATGCCCTTCGAGAGTGCCACCCGCAGTTCCGGATCGGCGAGGATGGAACCCTCCGCTCCATTGAACGTGATGTGCGAGAACTGGTTTCCCGGTGCCCGGCGGATCGCGATGCCGGCCGAGCCCTGCGCCGTCTTCACTTCGTCGATGGTGGCCAGCCCCGACGCGTCGATTTCGTTGTTCTGCAACGCCGGTATGCGGGCCGAGTCGTCGAGCACGCTGTAGGTGATGGTGTCGAGTTTCGGCGTGTCACCCCACCACGCGGGGTCGCGGCCCAGCGTGATCCGGTTCTGCGCCTTGTCGATCGACTCGATGCGGAACGGACCCGACGTCAGCGTGATCCCGTCGCGCAGACTCGCGTTGAAGGCCTCGGGGGACGCGGTCACCGACTTCGGGTAGAGCATCGAGTTACCCGCGAACTGGCCCCGCCATTCGGCGTACGGCTCGGCGAACGTGATCACCGCCTGACGGTCGTCGACGCCGCGCTCGACCCGGTCGACCCGCTCGAACCCGGACGTGTTCGCGATCAGGAATTCCTTGTTCGTCCCGCTCAGCGCCGCGGCCTGGGACTGGATGTCCGCCCACGTGATCGGGGTGCCGTCGGACCACACCGCCTTCGGGTCGATCGTGTACGTGACCTGCTGGGGATCCGTGCCGGTGAGCGCCACGTCGGTGAAGTAGTCGTGATTCACCGACAGCGCCCCAGACGCGTCGGTGCTGAACGCCCGCGGCAACATCGGCTTCAGCATGCCGGCGATCTCGGAGTCGTTGCCGTCGTTGGACAGGGCGTTGAAGTTCGGGGGGAAACCCGACAACGCCAACCGCAGATTTCCGCCGTCGCGCAGCTCGCTCGCATCGTGCGGATTGATGTCGTTGGTGCTCCCGATCGACCCGGAGCCGGCGTCGACACCACCGGTGTCCGAACCCCCGCAGCCACCGACAAGCAGGCCGACGGCCAGAAACGATACTGCAAGGCGGGCACGCACCGAACGGATCTTCATGGCAATGGCCCTCCTCGACGTTCGCTGAACCTAGTGTGCCAAATACGTCGGATCCGGAACGGGAATTGCCTCGAGCAGTGCCCGGGTGTACTCGTGCTGCGGATCCTCGAAGATCTCTTGCGCCGGCCCCGACTCGACGATCCTGCCCCGGTACATCACCGCGACGTCGTGCGCGATGTTGCGGACCACCGACAGGTCGTGGGAGACGAACAGGTACGACATGCCCCGCTGCTCCTGGAGATCGCGCAGGAGGTTCAGCACCCCGGCCTGGATCGAGACGTCGAGCGACGACACCGGCTCGTCCAGGATCAGCAGTTCCGGATCCAGGGCGAGCGCCCGGGCGATGCTGATCCGCTGCTTCTGGCCGCCCGAGAAATCCGCCGGATAGCGATCGGCGTGCTCGCGTCGCAATCCGACGAGGTCGAGCAACTCCGGTACCCGGCGGCCGACCTCTTCGCGCCTGCGGCCGTCCAGCCGGAGCGGCTCGGCGAGGACGTCGAACACCGGCAGCCGGGGGTCCAGGGACGCCGTCGGATCCTGGAAGACGACCGCCATCTTGCGCCGGATCGCGCGCTTCTCGTGTGGGCTCAGCGCTGCGACGTCGGCACCGAGCACCTCGATCGAGCCGGATTCCGGCGCGGCCAGGTCGAGGACCTGCGTCAACGTGGTCGATTTGCCGGAGCCGGATTCGCCCACCAGCGCCAGCGTGCGGCCGGCGCGGATGTCGAAGCTGATGCCGTCGACCGCCCGGATCTCGCCCCGCTTGCGGCGGAACACCAGGCCGCTGGTGATCGGATACGTCTTCACGAGATCGGCCACCTGCAGCACCACCCGGTGCTCGGGGACCGTCTCCGCGGTGGAGGTGGGGGCCGGCTGGTCCCGCCGATATGCCGTGAAGAGGTCGCGGGTGCCCATCTCGCCGACGCGGATGCACGCCGCATGATGGCCACGCCCGGTCGAGACGAGTTCCGGCTCGGCGAGCAGGCAGGCGTCGACCGCGAGCGGGCAGCGCGGCGCGAACGTGCAGCCCGGTGGCAGCGAATGCAGCGCGGGCGGGGCACCGGCGATCGAGACCAGGCGGCTCCGGATCGGCGCATCCATCCGCGGTACGGACACGAGTAGCCCTGCGGTGTAGGGCATTCGGGGCTCGGCGAACAGCTCGCGCACCGGCGCGGACTCCACCACGCGGCCCGCGTACATCACCACCACGCGGTCGGCCAGCGTCGCGGCGATGCCCATGTCGTGGGTGATCATCACGACGCCGGCGCCGGTGAGGTCGCGAGCCTTGCGCAGCAGGTTCAGGATCTGCGCCTGCACGGTCACGTCGAGGGCGGTGGTGGGTTCGTCGCAGATGATCAGCGCGGGGTCGTTGGCGATGGCGATGGCGATCACGACGCGCTGGCGCATGCCGCCGGAGAACTCGTGGGGAAAGGCCCTGGCGCGCACCGCCGGATCGGGTATCCCGACCAGGTCGAGCAGGTCGACAGCGCGCTGCGCGGCGTCCTTCTTGCTGCTCGCCCGGCCGTGGACGAGCAGCGCCTCGGCGATCTGGTCACCGACCCGGTACACCGGCGTCAATGCGGACAGCGGGTCCTGGAACACCATGCTGACCGTCTTCCCGCGCAGCGCCGACAGCTCCCGGTCTCCCATGCCCAGCAACTCGCGGCCCTGCAACCGGATGGAACCGGTGACGCGCGCGTGCTCGGGCAGCAGACCCATCACGGCGAGGGACGCCACCGACTTGCCCGAGCCCGACTCACCCACGATGGCGAGCACCTCGCCGTCGGAGACGCCGTAGCTGACGCCCCGGACCGCTTCGATGCGGCCCTCCTCGCTGGGAAAGCTGACCCGCAGGTCCTCGATCTCGAGCAGTGGTTGCCCGGTCACCGCTTCGCCTTCTTCTTCCGCTTGCGGGACCGGGCGCGCGTCGAGCTGGGGTCGACCGCGTCGCGCAGGCCGTCGCCCACCAGGTTCGCCGACAACACGGTGATCACCAGCAAGCCGCCCGCGAACAGGAACAGCCACGGATAGGTGAGGGCGGATTCGGTGCCGTCGGCGATCAGCGACCCGAGAGAGATGTCCGGCTTCTGGACGCCGAACCCGAGGAAGCTGAGCCCGGTCTCGGCGAGGATCGCGGCACCGACGTTCAGGGTCGCGTCGATGATCAGAATCGACGCGATGTTCGGGACGATATGGCTGGTGATGATCTTGTGCGTCGGTGCCCCCATGTACCGGGCCGCCTGGACGAATTCCCGCTCGCGCAGGCTCAGCGTCATCCCCCGAACCATCCGGGCGGTGATCATCCAGCCGAACACTGCCAACAGCAGGATCAGCAGGACGATCGAGCTCGAGGACTTCAGCCGCGGAGTGAACACGGCGATGATGATGAAGCTGGGAACGACGAGCAGCAGATCGACCAGCCACATGATCACCCGATCCGGCCAGCCGCCGACGTACCCTGCCAGAGCACCGACGAGCGCCGCGATGGCAGTGGAGAAGATCGCGACGCAGATCCCGATGATCAGCGACTTCTGCAGCCCGCGCAAAGTCTGGGCGAGGACGTCCTGGCCGATCTGGTTGGTGCCGAACGGATGTTCGGCGCTGGGCGGCTGCAGCAGCGCGGTGTAGTCGAGTTGCTGATAGTCGTAGGGGAGCAGGTACGGTCCGACGAAACTGCCCACGAACAGCAGCACCAGGACGCACACCCCGGCAATGGCAGGCTTGTTCCGGAGAAACCGCCGCCACAGCAGGGTCCGGCGGCCGACGGCCGACACCGCCGCATCGGTGGACGCGATCTGGATCTCGGTCACCCGACACGCACCCTCGGGTCGAGCGCCGCGTACACCACGTCCGAGAGCAGGCCCGACAACAGTACGATCAGCCCGGTGAACGACGTGATCGCCACGACGATGTTGGTGTCCTGATTGTCGATGCCGATCACGATCCACTCGCCGATACCGTGCCAGCCGAAGATCGTCTCGGTGAACGTCGCGCCGACGACCAGCGCCCCGAATCCGTAGGCGAACAGTGTCGCCATCGGGATCAGCGCCGTCCGGAGCCCGTGCTTGAGCAGTGCCGCCCGCCGGGTCAGCCCCTTCGCCCGCGCGGTCCGGATGAAGTCGCTCCCCAGAACGTCGAGCATCGCGTTGCGTTGATACCGGCTGTAGCCGGCGATGCTGCCCAACGCCAGCGCGATGGTCGGCAGCACCAGATGCTGCACGCGGTCGACGAACTGCGGCCAGAACCCGGTGATCGTGCTGGCCGAGGACTCGCCGGTGTACAGGAAGATCTGACTGCCGGTGGCCGAGTTGATCTGGAGAGCGCCGTATTTGAGCAGTGTCGCGACGAGGAACACGGGCGCGCTGAGAATCAGCAGCGACACGACGGTGCTGAAATAGTCACTGAACTTGTACTGCCGGATCGCACCGGCGGCGCCGATCAGCACACCCAGTACCGCTCCGATGACGGAACCGAGGATCAGCAACCGCATGCTCACCAGGATCCGGCGACCCAACTCGTCCGACACCGGCTGACCCGTGATGGTGGTGCCGAAGTCGCCGTGGACCACGCCGCCCAGCCAGTTCGCGTACCGCACCGGGATCGGATCGTCCAGGTGCAGTTCGGCGGCCTTCGCGTCGATCACCGATTGCGGTGGCCGGGGGTTGCGCTGCTCCAGGCTGTCGAGCGGACGGAAGGTGAGCGAGGCGAGACTGAACGTCAGGAACGACGCGAGCAGCAACAGCACCACGTAGTTGAGCGCTCGTCGTAGCAGGAAGCCGGTCATCGGTCCACCTCGCAACTAGGGCTCAGGCCTGAAATTATAGGAGCGTGCCGCCGGGCGTCAGCTCGACTCGGCGAAACCGGTGCCGGGTCGGAGATCGCCGCCAGGCACGTCGCGTCCCCGCTTGTTAGCGTGGCGGGGTGACACTTCGTGCCGGGTCCGCCGAACCGCTGACGCGGCGCACGGCACACCTCACGACGTACGACGAGCACGCGGTGACGGTCCCGCGTTCCGGCGATCGTGCGCTGGTCGCGGTGCCGCGCGGGGTGACACCGTCGGCGGTCGCGTACTACCTGCATGGGCGGACGGGAGACGAGAGGTCGATCGACGATCGCGCCGGCCTGCGGGACGGCCTGCTGGACGCCGGATACCTGGTCGCCAGCCCGTACCTGCACGGCGACCAGTGGGGAAACCGGTGCGCACAGGACGCCGTGGTCGCACTGGACGAGTGGGTATCCCACCGGTGGCCGGTGATACGTCGGTTCCTGATCGGCGAATCGATGGGCGGCAACGCCGCCGCCAACGCCGTGCGCCTGCGTGAGGTCGCGTGGGACGGCGCCGTGTTCATCGCTCCGTCGCTGTCGCTGCGCGCGGTGTGGGAACGGGGCGAACATGGACGCGACACCGTGCGGGACGCCTTCCGCTTGTCCGCGGACGGACGCGACCTCGAACCGAAGACCGCGAGCTGGGACGCCGTCCGGCACGAGCCGGGAGACTATGTCGGAGTGCCGATTCGGGTGTACGCGTCGCGGGAGGACGAGGTGGCGAACATCGCCGGTGTCACGGGTCCGTGGGTCGAGATGCTCCGCCGCGGCTCGGACGCCGTCGAGTTGGTGGAGGTGAGCGGTTCGCACGTCTCGGAAGATCACTTCCGCACTGCGGAGGTCGTGCAGTTCTTCGGGTCTATCCGGTGAACGTGGGGAGGCCTTCTCGGCGAAGGTCTCCCCACGTGTTCAGGCCTCGGTCCGGTGCGTGGTGTCCAGCCGGAAGACGTTGGTGAAGAAGTCCTTGACGGCCTGGATCTTCTCGTTGGTCAGGTCGATGGCGTGGCGACGCGATTCTTCGAGCGCGGTGGACATGGCGGCTTCCTTTCGTCGAGGTGGCACAGCATGGCGTTCGACAGTCTGCCTCAGGATGCTGACGTCCGCATGACGAACAGGTGTCCTGCGTGCAACTCGAACAGCAAGCGGGGGAGCACGTTCGGTTAACCTGGCACGATGACGACGAGCAGCGCAGACGGCCGGGTCGCTATCACGTATTGCACACAGTGCCAGTGGCTGTTGCGCGCAGCGTGGATGGCGCAGGAACTACTCGGCACGTTCGGGCAGGAACTCGGCGAAGTCGCGCTCGTCCCCGGCACCGGCGGGATCTTCCGCATCACCGTCGACGACGAACTGATCTGGGACCGCAAGGAGCAGGGCGGCTTCCCCGATATCACCGTGCTCAAGCAATTGGTCCGGGACCGGGTGGCGCCCGACCGCCACCTCGGCCACAGCGACCGTAAGAGTCCCTAGGCTCAGATTCCGACCGCGCGCTCGAGGGCGCGCAGTTCGTGCCCCAGCCGGGCGGGGATCGACTTCAGGTCGGGCACCGCGCTGCGGCAGCCGGTGACCCCGAACGAGATGATGTCGTCGTTGCTGGTGCACGTGATGTTCAGGCCCTGGCCGTCGACGGGCACCGACAGCGGGTAGATGGCGTCGAGCCGCGCTCCGTTCCAGTACAGCGGCGCGCTGGGGCCCGGAACGTTGGAGATGATGAGGTTGAACGGCGGGCGGACCCGCGAGTTGTGCCCGAACAGCATGCTCGCGCCGATCGGTGCCGCGCCGAGAGCGCTCATCGCGAGGATCTGCGTGGCACTCATCGTCTCGTACGCCTCCTTGCCCTCGCGCATGGACGTCCGGATGGTGTCGAGGCGATCCGCCGGCTCGGGGAGGTGGGTGCCGAGGTTGCACATGAGCACCCCGATGTTGTTGCCGTTCGACGCCTCGCGCTGACTCTTCAGCGACACCGGCACCATCGCGATCAGCGGCTCGGCGGGCAGCGCGTTCTGATCCTCGAGGTAACTGCGGAGCGCTCCCGAGGACATCGCGAGCACGACGTCGTTGATGGTGGTGTCGGACAGCTTGGCGACGAGCCGGAGACGTTCGAGCGGCCACGACTGCGCCGCGAACTGGCGGGCACCGGTGATCGGCACGTTGAACGGGGTCCTGGGTGCGGACAGGGCGAGCGGGCCGCCCTGGTCGCGGAAGGCGCGGGACACGGTGCCGGCGAGCGCGGGCACGAGCCCGGCGACCTCACCGACGGTGTCGCGGGCGGTTCGGAACGTGGAACCGGCCAGACCTGACAGGCTGAACCCCTTCGACGGCGTCCGCTGCGGCCGCGGGCCCCGCGGCTGCCACGGAGCCGGCACGTCCCGATCCTCCGAGTTCTCGCTGAGTGCGTTCCGCAGCATCTTCATCGCGGTGACGCCGTCGGCGACCGCGTGGTGGATCTTGGTGTAGACGGCGAACCGTCCGTCGCTCAGTCCCTCGATCAGGTGCATCTCCCACAGCGGGCGGCTGCGGTCGAGCAGCGATCCGTGTAGCCGCGAGCACAGCGCCATCAGCTCGGCCTCGCCGCCGGGGGCGGGCAGTGCGTCGTGCCGGATGTGGTGACCGAGGTCGATGTCGTCGACGGTCTCCCAGCTCCACTGACCGAGCGACGAGAAGGACCGGCGGGCCCGCTTGGCGAGCCGGGGTGTGACGATCCCGTCGCCGTCGGCGAGCGCGCGGTCGAGCATCGCGCGCATGTCGTAGGTGTCGGCGCCGTCCGGGAGCTGGAAGATCTCCACGCCGCCGACATGCATCGGGTGCTCTCGGGACTCGCCGAGAAGGAACATCGAGTCGAGGGGGGACATGGGGAGCGGCATCTGAGCCCTTTCCATCCCGTGGACGACTTCCCGGATCGCGGGGGCTCGTCTGTGGTCTGAGGTAACGGGAGATGGTGACGTTCCGTTTGTCAGGAACTACCACCGGATAACTGTTTGGTATGGGACGGGTCACGAAAGAGTGACGCTCGTATTTCTACAGGTTTCGGGTGAGCCATGCCACTAGACAAGCGTCCAGTTTGGACGGTGTCATTCGGGTGGTGGACACTGAACATGAACTCCGTGTGAACATCCCAATTTTGTGCACTCAGTGCGGAATTCGCGAATCCGGACCTGCATAGGGCCGAAAGTCCCTACTCGGTAAGAATTGTGACATGAACAAGCCATGGGCAGTTGTTGAACATGTGTCGTTCGAAGGACCGGCGCTCGTCGGTACTTTGCTGGCAGAGCGGGGAATTCGCTACATCGAGTACCCCATGTACCGAGCGTGGGAACTCCCGGCCGTTCACGACCTCGGCGGCCTCGTGGTGATGGGCGGTCCGATGGGTGCACTCGATGACGTTACCCACCCGCAACTTCCGCGAGAGCGAAACTTCATCAAAGAATTTGTGGATGCCGGACTCCCGATGCTGGGAATCTGCCTCGGCGCTCAGCTTCTCGCCGCCTCGTTCGGCAGCGCGATCCGCCGGGGGCCGACCCCGGAGAACGGCGCCGGGACGGTCACGGTGTCCGAGGACGGGCCGCGCGACCCCGTGTTCGGTTCGGTCGGAGCCGAGGTGCCCGTCGTCCACTGGCACGGCGACACCTTCGACCTCCCCGACGGCGCGGTCCGGCTGGCGAGCAGTCACCTCTACGAGAATCAGGCGTTCGTGATCGGCCGCCGCGCGTACGGGTTGCAGTTCCACGTCGAACTGACCCGCGCGCAGCTGTCGGTGATGCAGGCCCACATGCCGCCGGGCACCGCCCCGTCGGGCGAGCACATGGACGACGTGGAAGCGGCCGGACGGATCATGATCGGTTCATTCCTCGACCTCGCCGAGAGCTGAGAGGATCGGGGAAGCGGTCACCGATGAGTTTTGTGCACCGCTGGGGTCTGTATCGATGACCGTCCGCACTGGGCGGAACCCGAGAAGGAGAATCACATGTCCCGGATGCTCTTCGTGAACCTGCCGATCAAGAACCTCGACGCGACCAAGACGTTCTTCGCCGGGCTCGGCTTCGAGTTCAACTCGACGTTCAGCGACGACTCCTGCACAGCCATGGTGATCAACGAGTACACGTCCGTGATGCTCCTCGTCGAGTCCCGGTTCAAGGATTTCATCGAAGGCGGCATCTGCGACACCTCGAAGTCCGTCGAGGCCCTGATGTGCATCTCGGCCGACAGCCGCGAGGAGGTCGACAGCCTCGTGGACAAGGCCCTCGCCTCCGGCGGGACATCGTGGGGCAAGCTCCAGGACGAACACTTCATGTATGGACGCGCGTTCCGCGACCTGGACGGTCACGTCTGGGAGGTCATGTGGATGGATCCGGCCGCCGTGCCGGCGTAGGGGTCAGGCGGGCGGGGTCTCCGGTAGTCCGAACTTCTCGAACAGATCGACGTCGAAGAAGCAGACGACATGGGAGACCCCGTCGGCCGTGACGTCCAGGACGTGGAGCTGGAACGGGCGGTGGACGCCGTCCTCCCCGCGCATGTACAGGCCGAGGGCCGGCTGTCCGTTGGCCGCCGTGGGCACCAGGCGCATGTCGCCCGCAGCGTTGGCCGGGCAGTTTCCGCTGATCAGGGTGCCGATCGAGGCGCCGCCGCGGTACCAGCCGTCGAACGGCGGCATCTCCCAGACGGCGTCCTTGGTGAACAGTTCGACGATCGCGTCGATGTCGTAGTCCTCGAACGCGGCGACGTAGCGGTCGAGGAGGTCGCGTTCCTCGGGGGATTCCGGTTCGACGAGCGTGTCGGCCGTCGGGGTGGCCAGTTCGAGTTGCGTGCGTGCGCGCTGCAGCAGGCTGTTGACCGCCGTCGTAGTGGTACCGAGAGCCGTTGCGACCTCCGACGCCTTCCACTGCAACACGTCGCGGAGGACGAGAACGGCGCGCTGACGTGCAGGAAGATGCTGAAGGGCGGCGATGAACGCCAGCCGCACCGACTCGCGCGACGTCACGACGTTGGCGGGATCGTTCGCGTCGTCGTCGATGAGGCGGTTGGGGAGCGGTCCGAGCCACGGCACCTCGTGACGTTCGACGAGGTCGGCGGTCGGGTCGGAGTCGGGAGCACCCAGCCCGCTCGGCAGCGGACGCTTGGATTTACTCTGCAGGGCCGTCAGGCACGTATTGGTGGCGATCTTGTACAGCCACGTCCGCAGCGACGCCTGCTGCTGGTAGCCGTCGTACCCCCGCCAGGCCCGGATGAAGGTTTCCTGCATCTGGTCTTCGGCGTCGTGAAGTGAGCCCATCATGCGATAACAATGGGCGAGCAACTCGCGCCGGTAGGGGTCGGCGAGTGCGAGGAAATCCCCGTCGAGCGACTGCGCAGCCGTCATGGTTGGAGCTTACTGCGGCCGTCCGACAGATGTCGGGCCCTCGCGCCCACCGACCCCCGCGCTCAGCCCCAGTTCACCATCGGCTGTCCCGTCTCGAGCAGAGTCTTCATTCCGCTCAGCACCTCGTTCCAGCCGCCGCCCGCGCCCTCGGACTCGCGCCTGCCCGCGACCATCTCGGCCAGGCCCGGTGCGTTGGTGAGGTCGTGTGTGACAGTCAGTTTCGCGACTCCGGGCCGGCTCGACTGCACGATCTCGTAGGTGAGCGTGGTGAAACCCTCCACGTTGTCGGCGTCCATCAGCATGCGCCACGTCTGGACCAGCTTCTTCGGCGGATCGGATTCGATCACCTCGCCGTCGACGATCACGTCGGGCACGCCCGGGTATTCCTTCATCGCGTCGTCTGCGCGCGACTGGAACGCGCCGCCCGCGCGGAGGTCGTAGTCGACCAGGCCGCCGTAACCGTACTGCTGCGACCACTCGGGTTTGGTGATGGCGTCCCAGATGGCCTCCGGCGTTGCCTTGATGTAGACCGCATAGATCTGGATTGCGTCGGCGGTAGTCATTTCTCTTCCTCCAGTTCGGATTTCAGCTGAGCGAGCGCAGTGGTGTGACGCTCGGTGTATTTGTCGATCCACCGGTTGTGGATCAGCTGTATCGGCACGGGGTTGAGATAGTGAAGTTTCTCCCGGCCGGAGCGGCGCGTGACGACGAGTCCCGCGTCTTCGAGCACACGCAGATGCTTCATGACCCCGAATCGCGTCATCTCGACCTGCGACTCGAGTTCGGTGAGCGTCTGACCATCCTGGGCGAACAATCGGTCGAGAATCAGGCGGCGGGTGGAATCTGCCAGCGCCTTGAAGACGTGATCGTCGTCCATGAACCGACAATAGGTGACCATTTAGTCACATGTCAACGCCTGTGAGCACTTCTCAACCGCGGGCGGTTAAGAAGTACTCACAGGGGAAGTTCGCGTCCGGTTCATGCGCCCGCCACGGTGCGTCCACGAGGCAGGGCACTCCGGTACCTACCGTCCGGGGGTCCCGGTTCGTCACCATGGAGGTTTCAGACAGTGTCCACTGCACCACTCAACCGCCGCGGATTCCTCGGTCGCACCGCGCTCACCGGCCTCGGTGTGGCACTCGCCGGAAGCGTCGAAGCCCTCGTCCGGCCGGCGTTCGCGTCCGCGGCGCCGGGACAGGCGATCGGCTACGGACCGCTCGTGCCCGACCCGAACCGTATTCTGTCTCTCCCGGTGGGCTTTTCGTACACCGTCGTCGCCCGTTCGGGTGAGACGCAGTTGGACGGTGGCGTGCCGGTGCCGAGCGATCCCGACGCCATCGGGGTGTTCGCGCGACCCGGCGGTTCCACACTCGTCACCAATCACGAGATCGGCAGCGACGAACCCTTCGGTGTGCCCGCTCTCGACGGATTGACGTACGACCCGGGCGCGCGCGGCGGCACGACCACGACCGCGGTTGGTGCCGACGGCGCACGGCAGGGCCAGTACGTCAGCGTCGCGGGCACCGTGAACAACTGCGCGGGCGGCATCACCCCGTGGGGAACGTGGTTGACCTGCGAGGAGACCGAGGCCCGCGCGGGGCAGGGCGGGTTCCTGCTCGACCACGGTTACGTCTTCGAGGTCGACCCGGCGAGTCAGGAGGCGAACAGGGGCAAAAGTCCTGTGCCGCTGAAGTTCCTGGGCCGGTACGCGCACGAGGCCGTGGCGGTGGATCCGTCGTCGAGCACCATCTACCTCACGGAGGACGCGTCCGGGCCGAACGGTCTGTACTACCGGTGGACGCCGCCGCAGAGTTTCCGGGGCGGGCCGAACGCGCTGCGCGAACTCGCGCAGTCTCCGGGCGGCGACACCGCGGGCGCTCTGCAGGCGATGGCATGCTTCCAGGGGGGAACGCACGTCCCCGACCTGTCGCAGGCCACCGAGCCGGGCACCGTGTACGCCGTGCAGTGGGTAGGTGTGCCGGACCGTGACGCGACGAGCACGTCGGTGCGCGAGCAGTTCGGGGACGACGTCGTCACCCGGAGCCGCAAGCTGGAGGGGCAGTGGTGGGGCGACGGCGGCGCCTACTTCGTCGCGAGTTACGCGCGGACCAGCGACGGCAGCGTCGCCGAGCACGACGGCCAGGTGTGGTTCTACGATCCGGCGAAGCAGACGGTCACGCTGAAGACCCTGTTCGGTGTGAATCCCGATCCGGCTGTCGACACCAGAAACTACGACGGGCCCGACAACATCACCGTCTCGCCGTACGGCGGCGTGATCCTCGCTGAGGACGGCGAAGGAATCAGCCACCTCGTGGGCGTCACGGCGGAGGGCGAGCCGTTCGCGATGGCTCGGAACGAGTTGAACGACAGCGAGTTCTGCGGTCCGGCATTCAGCGCGGACGGGAGGATTCTGTTCGCGAACATCCAGTCGCCCGGGCTGACGCTGGCGATCACGGGTCCGTGGCACCGTCCCCTGCCGTGAGTACTTATTAACCGCGGGCGGTTAATAAGTACTCACGGGGCGAAGACCCATCCGCGGAGCGCGAGGAATCTCAGTCCGCCGACGACGGCGCTGACGGCGATGACGAGCGCGACCTGAGCCAGGCCGTCGGCGCCGGGGAAGAGCATGTGCAGGAGGGCGAGCGCGAGTGAGCTGACGGCCAGGCCGATCAGCGCGAGGGTTCCGCCTTCCCATTGCGCGACGAACCAGCGGACGCGGTCGACGGCGCGGAAGGTGAGCCGCCGGTGGAGTTCGTTGGCCAACATCGAGCTGGTCACCACGCCGACCAGGTTGGCGACGAACGACCCGTACATGTCGAGGGTGAAGAACGCGAGAGCGTAGAGCACATTGCTCGACGTGCCCACCAGGGTGAACCGGGTCAGTTGAGCGAACACGCCGCCGGCCCGCCCACGTAGAGGGGGATACGTGGCCGGGCCGACGGCGTCGTGGAACTGAACGATCATCTCATTCAGCGGATGAGGGCACCGTTGCCGGTGTCCGTCACGTGGCCGCCGCCGAGGACGCCGGCCACTTGCTCTTCGCTCAGTCCCAGCTCGCGCAGGCGATCCCAGACCGCGTCGAATTCGACGAGCTTGGCGTTGAGATCGTTACGCAGGCGGTTGACCTCGTCGCGGATCTTCTCCGCTTCGTCGATCGCCTCGAGCGTCCGCTCCGGCTGGGGCAGAAGCATGGACAGGAGACGGTCCCGGGCGTCGGCGCTCAACCCCGCGAAGGGCTGCCGCTGATCGGCGGGGGCCTCGTGCTTGCCGCCGCGGATGTCGGACGACTGGATCGGCGCCGTGTCGGGCTCGAGTGCGTATTCCGGAACGGGGGCGTACTCGGGTTCCTGGACGGGTTCCTGCTCGCTCGACAGGTCGATGGTGCGACGCAGCGGGCGGTTGGGCAGCAGGATGACGGCGATCAGGGTGATGACCGCGACGACGGCGGCGATCAGGAAGATCCGGCCGGTCGCGTCTCCGTATGCGGCGCGGATGACGCCCTGGACGGGAGCCGGCATGGACGTCAGGTCCAGGCTTCCGCCACCGCTGCTCGATCCGCCCCGGATGCCGATCTTCGCGAAGCCATCGGCCGACAGGTCGGCGACACGGGTGGCCAGCACCGAACCGAGAACCGAGACGCCGATCGCGCCGCCGAAGGTCCGGAAGAAGGCAACCGAGCTGGATGCCGCACCGATGTTCTGGACGCTGACGGTGTTCTGCACCGCGAGGACCAGGTTCTGCATCAGCATGCCCATGCCGAGGCCGATGATCGCGATGTAGGTGCCGACCAGGGTCAGACTGGTCTCGTGATCGATGGTGCCGAGCAATCCGAAGCCGACGATCATCAGGACGGCGCCGCCGACGACGAACGGCTTCCACTTGCCGAAGCGGGTGATGAGCTGTCCGGATCCGACCGTGCCGATGAGCATGCCGGCGACCATTGGGATGGTGAGCACTCCGGCCATGGTGGGGGTGTAGCCACGCGAGGTCTGGAAGTACTGGCCGAGGAACGTGGTGGAACCGAACATTCCGACACCGACGGCGACGGACGCGATGATGGCGAGTCCGGTGGTCTTCTCCGTGACGATCTTGAGCGGGATGATCGGCGACTTGGCCTTCGCTTCGACGAGGATCGTCGCGGCCAGCAGGAGCACACCCGATCCGACGTACATGACCGTCTCGCGGGAGAACCACTCGTAGTAGCCCGCCTTGCCGGCGAACGAGACCCAGATCAGCAGGATCGACACACCGGCGGTCAGCAGCAGGGCGCCGAGCCAGTCGATGGAGACGTCGTCCTTCTTCTCGGTCGCGAGGTGCAGCGTGCGCTGCAGCAGGAACAGTGCGATGACGGCGAGCGGCACGCACACGAAGAAGCACCAGCGCCAGCCGAGGGGGCTGTCGACGATGACGCCGCCGAGGATCGGGCCGCCGGACATCGACACGGCCATGACGGCACCCATGTAACCGGAGTAGCGGCCGCGCTCACGGGGGGCGACGATGGTGCCGATGATGGCGACGACGAGGGCCGTCAGGCCACCCATGCCGATGCCCTGGATGACACGCGCGGTCAGCAGGATCGGCACGTTGTGTGCGAAGCCGGCGATCACCGAACCGATGACGAAGATGACGATCGCGCTCTGGACCAGGACCTTCTTGTTGAACAGGTCGGCGAGCTTGCCCCAGATGGGCGTCGAGGCGGCATTGGCGAGCAATGCGCTGGTGATGACCCAGGCGTACGCGGTCTGCGTGCCCTTCAGGTCACCGATGATTGTCGGGAGGGCGGTGGCGACGATCGTGCTGCTCAGCAGCGCGGTGAACAGCGCCGCGAGCAGGCCCGTGAGTGCTTCGAGGATTTGGCGGTGCGTCATGGCCGTCGTTTCTTCAACCGGCGGCCGAGTCTGTGTTTCGGTCATACGCTTTGTGTTCCAATCGGGTTCGAGCTCGTGACGATCCGGTGCTCTGGATCGAAGAGTGTTTCCTTCAGGTGCCGGATGGACTCGAGGGCAATTGTTGCCTCGGTCTCGTTCCATCCGGTCATCAATTTCTGCATTCGTGTGGCTCGCTGTGTTCTCACGTGCTTCACGTACGCCATTCCCTCCGGCGAGACGCGTATTCGGAATGCGCGTCCGTCGGCGGGATCCGAGTGGCGGGTGACGTAGCCGACGTCCACCAGATCGGTGATCTGGCGACTGAGTGAGGACTGGCTGACACACAGTTCGGTGGCGAGTTCGTTCTGCCGGCATTCCCCGCGAGCCGCGAGGACGAGGAGGACCCCCGTCAACGCCCGCGGGATGTGACCGTCGCCTTCCGACACCAGGGCGTCGCGAAGCACGCGGCCGAAGAGGAAGACCTCGTCGATGAGCGCTTCGGTGGTGCCGAGAGATACGGACGACACGGAAGGCAATGACGAGACGGACATGGCAACCCCTGAAGGACGACTTACTTGATGCAAGCAACTATATACATCGTTAGTGCAAGCAAGTAAGTCATTTCGGTGTCTGATGCATCACAAAGCGAAGTGACCTACTATCTGCGTATGAATGCAGATAAGCGTGCTTGTCGGCGCCGGCTCGACGAAGACCAGGTCGGGCTGGTGGTCGAGGTCTTCCGCATGCTCGCTGACGCCACCCGGGTGCAGGTGCTCTGGCAACTGGTGGGAGGCGAGCTGTCGGTGAACGAGCTGGCCGAACGGGTGGGGAAGCCGGCGCCGTCTGTGTCGCAGCATCTCGCGAAGCTCCGGATGGCGCGGCTGGTGCGCACGCGGAGGGAGGGCACGTCCATCTACTACAGCGTCGCCAATGAGCACGTCGAACAGTTGGTTACCGACGCCGTGTTCAATGCCGAGCACGCGGGCCCCGGCATCCCGGGGCACCACCGCGCCACCGGCGACCTGCAGGTCATCCACGAGGACGCGGACCTCGCCGCGGAAGGAGGCGGCTCGTGAACACCCACGGTCATTCCCATGGGCACGGCCACGGCCACGGACATTCGGGCGGCGTCCGAGGCGCGATTCGCGAGGTCTTCGCCCCGCACAGCCACGACTCCGCGGACAGCGTCGACGACGCACTCGAGGCGAGCGCGATCGGGATCCGGGCGGTGAAGATCAGCCTGATGGTGCTGGGCGTCACCGCCCTCGCCCAGGTGATCGTGGTGGCGCTGTCCAGTTCCGTCGCCCTCGCCGCCGACACCGTGCACAACTTCTCCGACGCGCTGACGGCGGTCCCGCTGTGGATCGCGTTCGCCCTCGGACGGCGGGCGGCCACCCGGCGATTCACGTACGGATACGGCCGGGCCGAAGACCTCGCCGGGTTGTTCGTCGTGCTGATGATCGCGTTGTCCGCGGTCGTCGCGGGTGTGGAGGCGACCCGCCGCCTCCTCGATCCCGTGCCCATCCATCACCTCGGGTGGGTGGCCCTCGCCGGTGTCATCGGTTTCGCGGGCAACGAATGGGTGGCGCTGTATCGCATCCGGGTCGGCAAGCGGATCGGCTCCGCCGCGCTCGTCGCCGACGGGATGCACGCACGGACCGACGGATTCACGTCCCTCGCCGTGGTATTGGGCGCCGGCGGTGTGGCGGTCGGGCTTCCGCTCGCCGACCCGGTGGTGGGCCTGGTCATCACGGCCGCGATCCTGCTCGTGTTGCGGACCGCCGCACGCGACGTGTTCCGGCGGCTGATGGACGGCGTCGACCCGGAACTGGTCGATGCCGCCGAAACGGCCCTCGCCGCCGAACCGGGGGTGGTCGGGGTGCGGAGCGTGAAGATGCGGTGGATCGGCCATCACCTGCATGCCGACGCCGAACTCGACGTCGATCCGTCGACCAGCCTGCGCGACGCGCATCGCGTGGCGCACACCGCCGAACACACACTCACCCAAGCCGTTCCGAAGCTGAGTACCGCCCTCATCCACGCCTACCCGGCGCACGACGCGGCGGCGGTCGGTCAGACGGCGTGACTCGCCGTCACCGCAGGTCGGGGCCGGTGGCGACCGGTCGGGCGGGATCGGACGACCACTGCGACCAGGACCCCGGGTACAGGGCGGCGTCGACACCGGCGATCGCGAGTGCCGCAACCTGGTGGGCCGCCGTCACACCCGATCCGCAGTAGACGCCGACGGGACGCCCGGGTTCTCCGCCGACCGCGGCGAACCGTTCGCGCAGCGCGTCGGCAGGCGCGAACCGTCCGTCGGGCCCGAGATTCTCGGACGTCGGGGCGCTGCGGGCACCGGGAATGTGTCCGGCGCGGGGGTCGATGGGTTCGGTCTCGCCCGAGTATCGCTCGGCGGCACGGGCATCGAGAAGGCGACCGTGGGCGGCGAATTCGGCGGCCTCGTCCGCGGTCAGCGTCGGCAAGTGGCCCGCGGTGAGCACGACGTCACCGGGTAGTGGTGGGTGCTCGTCGCCGGATCGGACGGGACGGCCCGCCGACGTCCACGCGCCGAGACCACCGTCGAGCATCGCCACGTCGGCGACTCCGGCCCAGCGCAGCAGCCACCATGCGCGAGCGGCGGCAAGGTTCCCCGTGGCGTCGTAGACCACGATAGAACTGTCGGACCGGACGCCCCACCGGCGCGCGGCGTCCTGGAGGTCCGTCACCGTCGGCAGCGGATGCCGGCCCAGTTCCGGGGAGCCCGGGGCGGCCAGTTCGGTGTCCAGGTCGACGAACACGGCACCGGGAATGTGCGAGTCGAGATAGTGCTGCCTGCCTTCGGTGTCGCCGAGCGCCCACCGCACGTCGAGAAGGACCGGCGGAGCGTCGCTGCTCAGCGATTCCGCCAACTCGTCGATCGTCACCACAGGGCTCATCGCACCACTGTGGCACAACGAAGGTTCGGTGTGCCACGCACGCGTGCCCCGGGTGCAGGCCTGGACGGCTTCTTCGGCAGTCTGCCGAAGGGGTCGCTCACCCGGTTCAACGCATTCCAGTGGCACGAAATTGAAGTGAGACTCCACGCTTCTCGTCCAGAGGGCTGCTTCGGCCCCGCAGCATGCGAGAATGGCGCGTCGGTACGATCCCAAGGCTGCCGACGCGCAGACGATTTCCTCTCCTGTGGTCATCCCTAAAGAGGCGGGGCATTGTCAAGGGTCGCGTTTACGCGGTTTCGGCTCCATGCGGACAGCGCCGGGTGAGGGCCGGGGGTCAAGACACAGCGCCCGCAGCGTGAGCGAGGACGAATGGTCTTGACGGTGGCCCGGCCCGGCGCAGACTGGAATGAGCCCGAGAACAGGTCGAGGACCAAACGACGTGATTCGGTTTCGTTATGTGGTTGTGGTGCAACGTCTCCAATGTGATGCGTGTGGGGTTGGGCAGGGCCGAGCTTCCTCGGCTGCCGGTCATCCCTTCGCCCGGGGTTGCGGGCATGGAGCGGTGCGCTGGCAATACGCGGGGTCAATCAGGTCAGCGACCACGCCGTAGGGGGGTCAGACCACATCGCGGCCGCGCGCGTGTTGCGTCCGGGGTGCTCACGCCGCCGCCCGCTGCCGAGCCAACGCACGGATATGCCCGTCACGCAGCCCGTAGTAGACGAGGGTGAGCAGTTTGCGGGCCGCGGCGACCTTGGCGATGTTCCTGCCGCGTCGGGCCTCGATGCGTTTGCGGTCGACCGAGATCTTCGTGCCGGCCGGTTGCCGCTGGATGGCCTCCACCGCCGCCCAGCGCACCAGTTTGGAGCCCTGCTTCGTGATGTGCCCGCGGCGCACGACGGTGTCGGACTCGCGGTGCTTGGGGGTCAGGCCGGCCCACGAACACAGGCGGCTGGGGTCGGTGAACCGGTGCACGTCACCGATCTCCGCGACAAACACCGCCGCCAGGGTGGGACCGACCCCGGGCAGCTCCTGAATCGCCCGATAACCAGGATGGCCACGCAACTCGGCGGCGATCCGGTCGAAGAATCGTCCCTCATGCGCGTCGAGGACGTCGATCAGCTCGAGCAGCGAAATCACCCGTTGCGCGTACGCGACACCGAGCGGCACCTGCGTCAGACGCTCACGCCCCTCGACGCCGAACAGGTCCGACACCGGGATCAACACCCCGGCCTTGGCGAGCACCGAGTGCACCTGGGCCTTCAGTCCCGACCGCAACGCGACGAGCTTGGCTCTGTAGCGCACCAGTTCCCGCAGTTCCCGCGTCGGTGGCGGGGCAATCCACGCCTCGGGCAACCGGTTCATCCGCAACAGATCCGCCAGATCCCGGGCGTCGCGTACATCGTTCTTCACCCGCCGGTACCGGAATCCCTTGACACCCAAAGGATGTGCGAGATGCACGCTCGCGCCGGCGGCCTGCAGGGCGTCGGCCGCCCAGTACCAGCCATAGGTTGCCTCGAGCACCACCTCCGGATGCTCTCCGGCCTTCTCGAGCTGCAGGGCCAGTGAGGCGGGGTCGTTGACGATCCGCGCCACCGCGAGTTGCTCACCGGAATCGGTTTGCCGGACGATCACCGACCGTTGCCGGTGCAGATCGATCCCGACGAACTGTTTTCCGTCATACTCACTCATAGGGGCCTCCTCCGACACGTGTGGATGTGACACCCCCAGCATTCGCCGGGAACCACGAGGAGCGGGAGGCCCCGCCCCTTTCATCGCATCAGATCAGCCCCGACGGAGGGGTGCCCGGCCGTACGGTTGCCGCACTGGCGCGTGGCTCGGCAGTTCGGGGATCGGCCGCGTCACCGGAAACGAGTCGAGCGTGAATGGGTTGCCGTGATGGGCGAGCTGAACCGGTTCGCCGGACAGCAGGCGGTAGGTAGCGGTCATGGCGCGAATGTCCACGTGGATCTGGCTGCCCCGCACCGTCATCCGGAACGACAGATTGACCAGCTGTGGTGGTATCCGCGGTGCGAAGGAGATGTTGCCGCCGTGATCACGCATTCCACCGAATCCCGCGACACACGCCATCCAGGTCCCGGCGAGTGAGGCGATGTGCAATCCGTTCTCCACGTTCGCGTGGAGGTCGTGAAGGTCGGTCAGAGCGGCCTCGGCGAGGTAGTCGTAGGCGAGTTGAAGTTGCCCGACCTCGGCGGCCATCACGGACTGCACGCACGCGGACAGGGACGAGTCCCGAACCGTCAGGGCCTCGTAATAGGCGAAATTGGCGATCTTCTGTTCGTCGGTGAAGGCGTCGCCGCGCAGATACATCGCCAGCACCAGGTCGGCCTGCTTCACCACTTGCTTGCGGTAGAGATCGAAGTACGGGTAATGGAGCAGTAGCGGATAGTGCTCGGGGGGTGTGCCTTCGAAGTCCCACTCGTCGTGGTGTGTGAAGGCGTCGGATTGCTGGTGTACACCGAGACCGTCATCGAACGGAATGCGCATGTGCTCGGCGGCATCTCGCCAGAGAGCTGCTTCCTCGTCGTCCACACCGAACTCGCGCGCCAGCCCCGGGCGTCTCTCGCAGGCGGCCGCCGCGTCGTGCAGATTCTTCTGCGCCATCAGATTGGTGAACACGTTGTTGTCGGCGACGGCGGTGTACTCGTCCGGCCCGGTGACACCGTCGATTCGGAACTCGCCCTGCGCATTGTGGTGGCCGAGCGACGTCCACAGCCGGGCGGTCTCCACGAGCAGTTCGACGCCGCATTCGGCTTCGAACTCCTCGTCCCCGGTCGCGGCCAGATACCGGGACGTAGCCACGGCGACATCGGCACCCACATGGAAGGCCGCGGTTCCTGCGGGCCAATAGCCGGAGCATTCTTCGCCGTTGATGGAGCGCCACGGGAACACGGCGCCTGCCTGACCCAGCTGTGCGGCGCGGTTCTTCGCCTTGTCGAGCGTGGAGTGCCGCCAGCGCAGTGCGTCGCGGGCCGAGTCCGGCACCGTGTACGTGAGGAGGGGGAGGACGAACGTCTCGGTGTCCCAGAACGCATGTCCGTCGTATCCGGGCCCGGTCAGGCCCTTTGCGGGGATCGCGCGTGACTCACCGCGAGCACCCGCCTGCAGCACGTGGAACAGCGCAAACCGCACCGCTTGCTGCAGTTCCGCGTCGCCGTCGATCTCGACATCCGCCGTCTCCCAGAACGCATCGAGGTATTCGCGCTGACGTTTCAGCAGGGTTTCCCAGCCGGTTTCGAGTGCGCCGGCGAGCGCCCCCTCCACCTGGCCGCGCAGGGCCGGAGTCGACCGCCGCGCCGACCACCCGTACGCCAGGTATTTCGTCACCTTCAGGCGTTCACCCTGCGGGATGTCGACGGCGACGGTGAGCCGGGCCAGATCCTCTTCGGTCTCGATGCCGCACCGTCCGTTGGCGGGGTAGTCGACCTCGTGGTCCATACCCGCGGCCATCCGCAGTCCCGACGCCCTCGTGTGGTGGGCGAGCACTGCCCTGAAGTCGTGGGCGGCCGCGAAATCGGAGACCAACGGAGTGTCCAGGGCAGCAGCGACTCTCGGGTCGTCCGTGCGGGCCGGGATGTGTTCGTTGGCGAGCAGATCCGACTGCAGGACGAGTTCGATGTCGCCGTCGAGCGGCTCGACCTCGTAGTGGATGGCGGCGACCGCGCGCGAGGTGAACGAGACGAGTCGTTCCGAGTGGATACGCACGCGGCGTCCGGTCGGTGACGTCCACTCGGTGGTGCGGCGCAGGGTGCCCGAGCGGAAGTCGAGGACGCGCTCGTGCGCCGGTGCGCTCCCGTACCGCATGTCCATGGGCTCGTCCTCGACGAGCAGGCGGATGATGCTGCCGTCGGTCACGTTCACGACGGTCTGCCCGTCCTCGGGGTAGCCGTAACCCGCCTCGGCGTACGGCAGGGGCCGTTGCTCGTAGAACCCGTTGAGATAGGTGCCGGGGAGACCGCGTGGTTCACCTTCCTCGAACGTGCCACGAATCCCGATGTGTCCGTTGGACAGTGCGAAGGTGGACTCGGTGGCGTGCAGTGCCTGCAGATCCAGTCCGCGCCACTTCAGCTGCCACGGTGAGATCTCGTAGCCCTTGTCGTCCATGCTCACCTTTCCAGGAGTTCAGCCAGGTCGTTCACCACCACGTCGGCGCCGTGCTCGCGTAGCGCCTCGGCCTGATCGCCCCGATTCACCCCGACGACGTAACCGAATTCGCCTGCTCGCCCCGATTCCACTCCGGACAGGGCGTCCTCGAACACGGCCGCCTGATCGGGATGCACGTTGAGGGCGCGGGCGGCGGCGAGGAACGAATCCGGCGCGGGCTTCCCCCGGAGACCCTGCTCGCTGATCACAACCCCGTCGATGCGGACGTGGACGTAGCGGCTGAGATCGGCCGCGTCGAGGACGGCCTTGCCGTTCGCGGACGACGTGACCACGGCGATCTTCAGGCCGGCGTCGTACGCAGCGCTGATGTAGCGGACCGAACCGGGGTAGGGGCTGACCCCCTCCTCGTCGATGACTTTCAACAGCAGCCGGTTCTTGCTGTTCCCGACACCGTTCACGGTCTCGGCGCCGGGCGGATCGTCCGGCGACCCCTCCGGCAACGTGATGCTGCGGGACGTGAGGAAGGTCCGGACTCCGTCGGCGCGGGGACGTCCGTCGACGTAGTCGTAGTAGTCCTGGTCGGTGAACGGCCGGAAGTTCGCGCCCTCGCGATGCTTCAGGAACTCGTCGAACGTGCGTTTCCACGCCTTCCGGTGCAGTACCGCCGTTGCCGTGAGCACACCATCGAGATCGAACAAGCAGGCCGAGATCGCATCAGGCAGTCCCATCACCTCCCCGACGGTACCGCCGTCGACGCCGGTTTCGCTGAGGCGCGCGCAAATCCTGCGCCGAACGGACCGGCATCAGGTCGTTGACTCCGGTCGACGGCGGTCGAATACTGAGTGTTCCAACCGACTGTTGCGGAGTGCACCGTGAACGTGGAGGAACCGGCCCCGTCGGAGCAAGTGAAATCTCTCGCCGTACGCGCGATTGAGATCATGGCGAACGGAAGCCGCGCCGATTTCGATTCCGTCGTCCATTCGGGCGCATTCAACCGGGAGAGCATGTCGGAACCCCCGCGGACGCGAGGTCGTGGACCCGACGCGTTCTACGCCACCGCGGTGTGGCTGCGCTCCGCCTTCACCGAGCTGCGGTTCGACGTCGAGCATGTCGTCGTCGAGGGCGACCTTGCGGTCGTCGACACGATCATGAAGGGCAGGCACGTCGGACCCTTCGTCGTCTACGACGAGCAGGGATCGATCGACCAGGTGTTCGCGCCCACGGGGCGATCGTTGGCGGTCAAGCAGTCGCACTGGTTGCGCGTCGAAGACGGCCGCGTCATCGAGCACTGGGCCACCCGGGATGACCTCGGGCAGGCGGTCCAGCTGGGCTGGGTGCCGCCGACGCCACTGTCCATGGTCCGCAATGCCTGGGCCAAGCGTGCGGCGCGCAGGAACGCGCAGAGCTGAGCCGCAGTTCGTGTCGGAAGAGTGACGATTCCTCGCAAGAACACCAAAACGTACCAAACGGACCGTATGTTTCGTTCGATCGACAGACGGCCGGCTCGACGGCCGAGACGACCACCGCCGCCGTTGACGGCCCGATAGTGCAAAGGCCATCGTTGTAGCCATGAATGTCGGCTCGCCCGCGCGTACCGGATGCCGGCGCAGACTCTGTTGTCCGCGACATCGCAGTGGATCGGCGGAGAAGTCTCCGAGACAGACGTTCTCGTCTGACACATTCTCCGCGACGATCTCGACCGGTCGCCCGACCAACCCATCAGGCCCGACCTCGAGCCCCCTGGAGGCACCCTATGGCACGCATCCTGTTCGTGACCTGGGACGGCGGCGGCAACGTGCCACCCGCTCTCGGCATCGCGACGGAGGCACGCAACCGCGGTCACCAGGTCCGATTTCTCGGACACGCCCAGCAACGCCGGCGGATCGAAGGATGCGGTTTCCGGTTCACGCCCTACACCCACGCACGACCCTGGCAGTCGACCACCAATCATCCCGGTATCACCGGCTTGTACCAATCGCTTGCTGTCTTCACCGACGCCGGGCCCGGAATCGATCTACTCGACACCGTCGCGCGCGAGCCGACAGACGTGGTCGTGGTCGATTGCCTGCTGTATGGGGCCCTGCAGGCCGCCGCCGACGCGCACCTGACGCGTGTGACACTGGTGCACACCTACTACGAGTTCATGTATCAAGGCGTGACACGTGGTGTGACGCCCGTGATGGCCCGTCTGAAAGGTCAGCGGCCACTGAGGCTGTGGACGTCATCGGACCTGGCGCTGGTGACGACCGACAAGGACCTCGATCCGGCCTCCCGCCGAAGCCTGCCGGACTCCGTCCACTACACCGGGGTGGTGCGACATCCGATGCCGTCCACGTTGACACCCGTGTCCGAACGCGACCCGCTGATCCTGGTCAGCCTCAGCAGCCTCAACTTCGACGGGCAGCAGCGGGCACTGCAGAACATCCTCGAGGCTGTCGATGGACTGCCCGCCCATGCCGTTGTCACGACCGGACCGTCCGTCGACCCAGCAACCTTCATGGCGGGCCCGAACACCGAAATACACGGCTACGTCCCACACGAACAGATCTTGCCGACCGCCACCCTCGTTATCGGGCACGGCGGCCACGACACCACTATGCGCGCCCTCGCGCACGACCTGCCCCTGGTCATTCTGCCGATCCACCCGGCGCTCGATCAGAAGATGATCGGCCGCAGTCTGGAGCAGCGCGGCGTCGCCCGTTGCCTGCGCAAGACGGCCGCGCCCGAGCGCATCCGGTCGGCGGTCGGTGAGCTGCTCGTGGCCGGACCACACAGGACGGCCGCAGCAACTCTGGGAGCCCGGATCCGGGCCCACGACGGTGCCGTTCATGCCGCGGACCTCATCGATCAACTGCCGATCCGAGAACGACGGAGGGGAGTGCGATGACCGGCGGGCGTTGAGCAAGAAAAGTATCTGGGTTTCCGCCCAGTGCGGCCCCTACTCTGAAATCCCTCGGCGTGCGGGGGATCAGTCCGAAAGGCTGCTGACGCGATCGGCGAGCAGCTCACAGTAGGTGCGATCGGTGCCCGGGGCGATGCGCACCCAGTAACTGGTGTGGTCGCCTCGGAACAGGTAACCGTTCACGTCGTCGATGGCCTCGGAGTACTGCTGCCACACTGTCCAGGGTCGCCACCAGTTCAGGATGACTGCCTGCCACCGGCGGGTGCGGAGCCGATCGAGGAGGTCCGCCGCCCACGCCCTCGGGTCGGCGAGTGAGAAGGCCGCCGACTGGTCCGCGAACGTGCGCAGCGGCGAGTTGCCCGGGCAGCAGCAGATCGCGTCCAGCGGGTCGGCGATCTGCCACACGGGCATCCCCGTGATCGGGCGTTGCCCCGCGATGCCCCAGCCCGGCAGGTCCGGCGACGCCGGTCGGAGAGGGTCGGCGATCAGACCGACCCCGCGCACGTCCAGGGTGGGGTGCTGCCCCCGTCCCACCTCGGCCGCCACGTTTCCGGCGAGCGCAGCGCCGCCCGAGTAGCCGAGCAGAACAACGGGATTCGGGCCGTCGGCGATCATCCGCAACAGGAGTGTGCGTCCCTCGGACAGGGCCTTGTCGAACGCTGATCCACCCGGATCGGGCACCGGTCCGTAACTTGCCTCCCACGGGACCTGCTTGACGACGAACCGTGCGGGATCCAGGAGTTGTGTGGTGTTGGTGAGCATGTTGACGTCGAGATCCTCGCCGATGCCGCGACAGCACAGAACCGTGATCATCCAACCTCCCAGGTGAGTGCCGATGGGTGCCCGAGCACACTTTCCCACTCACGTGCGGGGGTGTCCCCTGATCGGAGGAGTCGAGATTCATCCGATGCACGGCCTGATCGGGGGACATACGGGGGCGCCAGGGCGGGAGAGAGTTGTCTCGTACCGGGATCAGCCGTTCACGTGGACAGGAACCTTTGGCATGTCACCCATCTCCAGCATCGAGGTCGCTCGAGCCCGTCGGTCTCGCCGCGTGTTGTTCGTCGGCAACCCCACCCGCTACAACGACGTGTCGCAGTGGGCGATGGTCCGGCAATGGGTGGCGCTCCACGGGCTCGAACCGATCCGGGAACTCGACGGAGACGTGCTCTGCGTCATCGTCACCGAGGACATTCTGGACGGGCGGTGTTCGCAGAAGGAATCGGCCGCCGTTCAGCACGCCCGCGCACTCGGCGTCCCGTGCATCAGCGTCCACGACACCACCCTGATCTGGCAGGTCACCGCCCGCGTGCGGTCGCGGATCGGACGGTCGCCGGTACGTTTTACGCCCCAGCACGACGGCGCGTGAAATGGGAGAGAGTCGATGGCGGCCGCCCGAATTCTCGAGGCAGTCACCGAATTTCGGTGCTGGGCCGTGAAAAATGTCTCCCGATTCGGTGATGGGATCGAATACGTCTCGTAATCGTCAACTTCGGGTATGCAATTCGACTGTTGGCGGGACTTCGGGTGTGTGGAGACGCCCCGATGCGGACTTGACCGGGTGAAAATCCTTCCGCCTGAACACCTGTGGTCAGTTTGCCGAAAATCACTGCCCCCGAACCAATTCTAGGAGCGAATAACCGCTGCTCAGTGTGCATTTAGTGCAGACCGCACGGTCTCATGTCGCCGGTGCAGATGAGACAGGACGGAATCGCGCTGATAGCGTCCACACTCGTTGTGAATGTTCGATGTCGTCTATCTACATGGCGGTGCTCGGGGCACTTCTGGTTTTGCTCGTTGGTGACGACGGCACTGTCCGCGTCCGGAGATCCGCTGTCGTGAAACGACCGACTCGACCATCACACTCTGCCGACGGTCGGTTCGACAGTGGAGGGGATGCATGGCGACGTTCAACTCGACTGTGGAGAGATCTTCAGCTGTTCACGGTGTTGCGGCCGTTCCAGCGCAACGAGGGGTCGCGCGCCGACACTGGCTGGCCGTGTACATCAGGCGAATCCTCCTCACCGACACGCTCGTCGTGGTGGCAGCGGTGGCTCTGGCTCAATGGGTGCGCTTCGGGGGCTCCGGAACTCTCGTGGACTCGCGCACTCTGAGCAACGTGAGCTACGGTCTGATTTCTGTCGCTCTCATGACTTCGTGGCTCGGCATGCTCGCCGTCTTTCACGTGCGATCCCCCCGAGTGGTCGGGAGCGGCCCGGAGGAGTATCGACGCATCGCCACCGCGACGCTCCGACTGTTCGGGCTCATCGCGATCGCAGCGCTCCTCCTGCAGTTGGAATTGGCACGGTTGTACCTGGCGATCGCATTCCCCACAGGTCTCCTCGGTCTTCTGCTGACCCGTTGGATGTGGCGCCGGGTCCTCGCCCGCAAGCGTGCGCGCGGCCTGTGCCAGACCTCCGTGTTGGTTGTCGGAGCCGAACACTCCGTGCGCAGCCTCGCCAGGACGTTCGACCGTGGAACAGCGGACGGGTACAACGTGGTCGGGGTATGTATCCCTGCTCACAACCGGTCGTCCGGCGACACGATCACCGTGGACGGACGATCGATACCGGTCCTCGGCGACGAGCACGACGTCGTCGATGCGATCGAGCGATCCGGTGCCGACACCGTGGCGGTCACGGCGACCGAGCATCTCGGCCATCAAGGGCTTCGTGAAATGGTCTGGGACCTCGAGCAGTTGGACGTCGACATGGTGGTTGCTCCGGGGATGATGGACGTCTCCGGGCCGCGCCTCGAGATGCGGCCCGTCGCGGGACTTCCGCTGATCCACGTGGAGAAGCCGCGCTATCACGGCGCCAAGCGATTCGGGAAGACGTCGTTCGATCTGATGTTTGCGATCCTCGCGCTCATCGTCGTGAGTCCGCTGATGTTGTTCGCGGCCGCCGCCGTCAAGATGACGAGTCGAGGACCCGTGTTCTACAAGTCGGAACGAATGGGCATGGATGGCAGGCCGTTTCCGATGCTGAAATTTCGGTCGATGGTGGACGACGCCGACAAACACAGCGCGACGTTGAGCAGGCACAACGAGGGCGCTGGGGTGCTGTTCAAATTGCGAGACGATCCGCGGGTCACTCGTGTCGGCCGGGTCTTGCGCAAACTCAGCATCGACGAGTTGCCGCAGTTCATCAACGTGTTGCGCCGAGAAATGAGTGTGGTGGGACCGAGGCCTCCATTGCGCGTCGAGGTCGAGTCGTACGAGAACGACGTGCATCGCCGGCTCCTGGTGAAGCCCGGCGTCACCGGACTGTGGCAGGTGAGCGGGCGCTCGGACCTGTCGTGGGAGGACTCGGTGCGTCTCGACCTGTCCTATGTCGAGAACTGGTCGATGGTCGGCGACATGCTGATCATCGCCAAGACCCTGAAGGCCGTGGTGGCGGGTGACGGTGCGTATTGATCCACGACGACGACGTCAATGATGTGGTGCCCATCTCGAGATGTGTTTCGAGGCCGATCGACACGGGAAAACTGGTGATCTGGTAATGCGAATCCTGGTCGATGCCTATTGGTGGATCGACGGCCCGTATTCGAACCGGCTCGTGTTGCGGGAGATCGTCGGCAGATGGCGGTCGGCGTTCCCCGGCGACGAACTTGTCCTTGCGATTCCGTCCAAGTGGCGTGATTCCGATGCAGAGTTGCCTGCGGGAGTCGAGCGTATTTCGACGCGAATGAGACGGCATCCGGCAATCAACGCGATCGAGCTTCCCCTCTACCTCAAGTCAGGGCGAGATTTCGACGCTCTCTTTCTGCAGAATTTCGGTGCACCGACCTCGAGCGCAGCGGTTCTCGTTCATGACGTTCTCTTCCAGAGCAACCCTGAGTGGTTCACGAAGATCGAGCGACTTTACCTTTCGGCAATTCCGATCCTCGCGAAACGCACCGGCCTCGTCATGACCACTACGCAACACGAGGCGAAGCGCGTAGTCGCGCACAACTCCCTCTCGTCGGAAGTGGCTGTGACGGGCTTGGGGCTGTCGACGACACTTCTGACCGCTCCTGCGCGAAAGCCACGGTTCGGATTGAAGTCCCACGCGTTCCTGCTGACCGTAGGCCGACTGAATATTCGCAAGAATCTGGAGAACACCATCGCCGCCGCGATCGAATCAGGTGCAATCTCGGAGCACTTTCCCCTCGTCGTCGTCGGTCAGAGATCGGGCCGCTTCTCGGAGTCCGGTGTGGTCAGGTCGGGGGTGGCCACGGGTGCAGTCGTGTTCGTCGAGTTCGCGCCGGATGACGAGTTGCGGTGGCTCTATGAGAACTGCGCGCTCTTCTGTTTCCTGTCCCTCGGTGAGGGATACGGCCTGCCGCCGGTGGAGGCGGCGTACTTCGGCGCGCGCGTTCTCGTGAGCGACATACCGGTCTTCCGAGAGAATCTCGGCGGGGCTGCAGAGTATGTCGATCCGAACGACGTCGCGGCGATCTCGAACGCGATCACCGATTTGTTGGCCCCAGCCAGGCGTGAACGGAGATATACCACGCTGCCAGGTGCGGAATGTCGGATAACAGGGGACTGGGACTTCACCGTGGAAACCATCAGAACTGCCATCGCGGAACTAGCCGACAGCACGTAGTCCGACCGCTTGTTTGTGAACAGTGTGGTTTCGACAGGAAGAGCAGGAGTTCAATGACGTCAGTGGGCCGTTCGGTTGCAATCATCGGTACGAGGGGTTATCCGAGTTACTATGGCGGCTTCGAGACCCTGATCCGGCGTCTCGCTCCGTGCCTGGCGGAGAAGGGGTGGGATGTCACCGTCTATTCACGCCCGGGCGCAACGGTCCCTACCGACCCGGCCCGCGACCGGAGAGTCGTTGTCCGCAACACGATCGGGTTCGAATCGCGCTCTCTCAGCACGCTGTCCTACGGGCTGACGTCATGCCTGGATGCGGCGGTGAAGAAGCCCGACGTTGCCCTTGTCCTGAACGTGGCGAACGGGTTCTGGCTGCCTGCGCTGAAGTCACGTGGGATTCCCACTGTCGTCAACGTGGACGGGATCGAATGGGAGCGCGCAAAGTGGGGTAAGGGCGCCAAGAAGGTGTTTCGCACGGGTGCCTCCCTGACGGCGCGTTACGCGACGCGCTTGGTCGTCGATTCCCTGGAAATCAAGCGTCGGTGGGAAAACGACTTCCATCGTGAGGGCGATTTCATACCGTACGGAGGCGACTTCGTCGCTCCGCTTCCCCCCGTCGACGGACTCACTCCGAAGAAGTACGTACTGATGGTGGCACGGTTCGTGCCGGAAAACACCGTGGTCGAGTTCTTCGAAGCCGCAGAAGTCCTGAGTCGCGATCGCGACGTCGTCATCGTCGGATCATCGGGGTACGGAGGCGAGTTGGATGAGCAGGTGCGCGTCCTGGCTCAGCGAAATGAACGAATCACGTGGATGGGCCACGTCAGCGACGACCGAAAACTGTTCTCACTATGGCAGAACGCCGGAGCCTACTTTCACGGTCACAGTGTGGGTGGAACAAATCCGGCGTTGGTTCAGGCTATGGCGTGTCAAGCACCCATTGTCGCCCGCGACACCGTGTACAACCGCGAGGTACTCGGTGACGCAGGAAGATTTGTCGCGGCCGAATCCTCGGCGATCGTCACCACGGTCAAGGACGTTATCGCCGATTCGGCGGGCCAGCAGGTAATGCGAGATCGGGCACTCCAACGGGCGTACGACTACTACACCTGGGAAGATGTCTGCCAACGTTACGAAGAGTCTCTCCTCGCGGCGATCGGCTGATCCTCTTAGAGTTGTTCGACAAATCTCCAAGGACCTTGATTGATGATTGCGCAGTCCACTGAACCTCGACGTGTCGCCGGTTGGCGCACTCTCGTCCACGAGCGCGACAGGCATGAGTTGGTGACCCTCGCGCTGGTGGTCGCTGTTGTCGTCTCCTCCTTCCTCGGCCATTACAGTGTGGCGATAGCCGGTTACAACGTCCGTGTCGAGCAGGTGGTCCCGCTACTCCTCGTAGGGTGGCTGACTGCGCGGGCGCGGACCAGGGTCGACTTCTTCCGCGCCCTGACACATCCGGTGGTGCTCGTCTTCGGTGCGTTCATCGCGTGGAATTTCTTCGCCACGCTGATGTTCTCTCCGAGCCTCGGAAAGAGTGCGTCGATTCTTGTTTGGTTGGTCATCGATCTACTGCTGCTCGCGGGAATCATCTCGCTCGGCACGCGTGCGAAATGGGCCGAGAACACAGGTATACGTTGCGTCGTTCCATGGGGACTGGCAGGATTCGCCGCGTTCATCGTCGCCAACGTTTCGCATGGCGGCTTCACACCCGGTACGGATTTCGACGGGATGTACCAGGTCTACGTCGCGCGCATGACGTCGCAGGAAGCCAACATCTATGCGTCGATCCTGGTGTTGTGGACTCTTCTCCTGGTGGGGCGAAAGGGACGCAACCGAATCTGGATGATCGCCGCTGCCGTCGCTGTGCCCCTGGGAGTTATCGGTTCACAAACGCGCACGGCCGTCTTCTGCCTGGTCGTAGGTCTGATCGTCTATCTCGCGTACGAAGTGGTGCGTTCGTATCAGAGCGGTCGGCAACGCACAGGGCTTTGGTTCGGCCCGGTGCTCGTGATCGTGGGGATTGTTGTCGGCTACGGCGCTGCAACCTTCCTTCCCGCCTTCGGTGAGGATGTCGGGCGGGCAGAACCGGCAGCGACGGCGTCGTCCTCCACTGCGGAGGCACTCGAGCCGTCGGGGAAGTTGGGTGACATCGACTTTCAGGGCGGAAACATAGGTTTCCGGATCGAGGTAGCGAAGGCTGCCGCCGAAGACATGCACGGAGCACACCTTTGGCTCGGCAACGGCACCAACACATTCAGTCTGCGTCACGACCAGCCAGGCTCGCCCGGAGTTCCCGGCCACATCATCATGCTTCCGGTGCAGATCCTCTACGACGTGGGCATCGTTGGTTTGTTGTTGTTGGTGGGGCTCGTCGTCACGGTGTTGCGTCACGTGCCGTGGCAGAGAAGACCGATTGCCTACGCGGTCGTGGTGACGTTTGCCGCGGCAGCAACGATGACCAGCATGTTCTGGTTCGGCGTTACCTGGATCATCATGGCGTCGCTGATCCGTCCGATGACAGACGAGGACGAGGGGACGAATGTCGACAGGGATTCCGCGGCGCGCGGGCACGGCGACAGCTCTGCGACGGCCTCCCCTGCGATGAACGGACTCTGACTCATGCACCGGAACCTCCTGCACGCCGAGATTGCGGAGGTCGTGCGGCGCGGAAACTGTTCGGGTTGTGGGGCATGTGCGCTACTCGACAAGGGCGTTGCCCTGGCACTCGCGGACAACGGGTTCGTTCGTCCCCGTATGAGCTCGTCCGATTCGTCGGAAACCGACCCGACAGCCTTGGCGGAGTTCCGCCAGTCGTGTCCCGGTATTTCCGTGCAGGCACAGCGTCCAGCCGATGCCACACGTCACGATTTCCTGGGCCCGATAGTGTCGATCTGGGAGGCTTACGCACTCGACGAGGACATCCGATTCAAGGGAAGCAGTGGTGGCACCCTCACGGCCCTGAACGGATGGTTGCTCGCCACTGGGCAGATCGACAGTGTCGTTGTCGCTGCCGCCGCGGAGTCGGGTCCTGAGAGGACCGAATCGAGTGCAGTCCGGACGAGATCGGATGTCGTCAGGGCCGCGGGGTCACGGTATGCACCCACTGCGAATGCGGCGGTGGCCGACATCGACAATCCAGGGTCAGCCGTCGTCGGGAAGCCCTGCGAGATAGCCGCGCTGAGAGCGCTGGCGAAGTCCCGCGATCAACAGCCTCCGCTGCTGCTTTCATTCTTCTGCGCGGGTGTGCCCAGTCAGCACGCGACCGACTCCCTGATCCGCGAGCTCGGCGTGGAAGAGGGCGCCGAGTTGGCAGCAGTGCGATACCGGGGGCATGGCTGGCCAGGTGACTTCTACGCGGAGGATGTGCGGGGCAACTCGGTTCGGACGTCTTATGACGACTCGTGGGGGAAGCATCTCGGGCCGGCGGTCCAGCAGCGTTGCAAGCTGTGTCCGGACGGCGTCGGCGAAAGCGCGGATATCTCTGCCGGTGACTTCTGGCGCGCGGACGCCAAGGGCTATCCCGACTTCACCGATCAGGATGGGCTCAGCGTTTTGATCGCGAGGACAAGGCGAGGCGAGGAGGTCATCCGGCGTGCCGCTCAGGAAGGCGTGATCTCGGTCCGCGCCGTCGACCCGGACGATGTTGCGGCTGTGCAACCGTTCCAGGTGGTTCGGCGCGCCACCCTGCTGGGACGTCTGGCGGGAAGCAGGCTTGCGGGACACCCGACGCCCTCGTATCGCGGCTTCCACCTGTGGTGGTTGGCGTTGCGGTCACCGGTCAGAACCCTGCGTGCCGCGGCCGGAACGTTTCGACGGGCCCGGCGATGGTAGCTGGTAGCGATGCGCGGATGAAGATCTCGGCGGCCGTCCAGTCGCCGAGCATCATTGCGGTGACACGACTGATCGTCCAGCTTTCCCCCCTGCTCACTGCGCCGGTGATCGCGCGAGAGTTGGGACCCGCGGGGCGGGGACTCTATTCGGCCTGCTTCGCCGCCATGGTTCTCGCGCCGGTAGTTCTGGGGATGGGGCTACCGCTTGCCGTGCGCCGGCGTGCGTCGACAGGTGCTCCTGACGCGACGCTACGTGCCGTATACGTTGTTCTGCCGTTTTTGGTTCCCGTGGCAGTTGCGGTTGGCTTCCTGATCGAGCGGTATGTCGTCACTGAACTCGATCCCGACAGTGCCAGGGCGTTCATTCTCGGGATGGGTTGTTCCGTTGGATTCATCGCAACACTCTGCTTTCAGAGTGTGTTGATCGGAGGCCGGCGATACGGCGCTATCGCGCTCCTGCAATCGACGCAACCAGTTGTGCTCACATCCGGAGTCGCCCTCGGATGGATTCTCGGAAGCCTGACCCTGCCGTGGGTACTTGTCTGTGCGGCTGTGAGCACACTTCTGTCCACCCTCATGGGGGTGTATCTCACGCGTATATCGCCGCGTGGACCGAGATCCCGCCTTCGTCCACTGGCGCGGGAAAGCATTGCCTTTTCCGGGAGTCAAGCGGCAGAGACCGCGTCGAATACGCTTCCTCAGATCATCGCAGTGGTCGCGATCGGGGCTCACGATGCGGGATTGTTTGCTATCGCGATAACGGTTGCGAGTTTGCCGATGACCCTGGGGCACACGATTGCGTCCGTAATGTTCCGGGATGCCGCTGCCTCGGCGGGGGAGGCGAATATGCGTTTGTCGGCGTTGTCGATTCGTATCACCGCCCTGACCGCTATCGTGCCTGTCGCGGTGTTGGCATGTATGACGCCCCTGCTCATTCCGCTCATCTTCGGTGAGGGCTTCCGGGGTTCGGTATCGATCACTCTGATCTGTCTGTGCGGATCAGTCCTTCTCACCGTGAACTACGTTGCGTCACAGATGCTTGTGGCGCAAGACAAAGGTGTCCTCATGACCGCCGCGCAGCTTGTCGGACTGGGCATGAGCGTCGCATTGATGTTCGTTCTGGGGCCTGCTCTGGGCGGGGCAGGGGCGGCGCTGGCGTCTGTTGCGGGCTGGCTGTTGACAACCCTCGCGAGCGTGCGTGCCCTCCGACTGAGTGCCACGTCGTTGCTGTTTCACGCCGGTGACCTCCGTCAAGCCTTCACTGTCGTGACCAAGGGCCACATCGATCATGTCTGACGGACGACTGTGTCGCCGAGGGTGGCGCCGAGTTCGTCCATCCTCGAATCGGTCCCGACTAGGAGTTGCAGCACCCGGTTGCGTGCCACGGTGAAGTCCGTCGAGTCGATGAGCGTGAGGGTCTCGCGAGCTGGATCCGTCGTCGTTCTCAGATCGACGTGCAGGTTCCACCCCAGCGCATCCATCAGCGGTGCGAACTTGCGCGAGTACGCCCAGGCAATCGCCGGCGTACCCACGGACAGTGAGTTGAGGCAAGCGTGCATGCGCGCACCGACGACCACGTCGGCCGTGGCGAGAATGCCGCGAACCGAGGTGAGGGAGTCCGGAACGAGGACCTCGACGGAGTCTCCGAAATGCCTCCCGAGTTCTCGGACCGCCGGTACATCGTTATCTGTCACAGTCGAATCGAGGACGTGTGCAAGGAGGGAGACCCTGCGACCGCGTCGCAGCAGCCCCTCGATCAGGGCTGTGACGGATCGACGATAGCTCTCGTAGTCGACGTGCGGATTTTCGTGCCAGAGAAGCCCGGAGACGTTGATCACCACGTCCCGCTCGATACCGTCGGTGTGTTCCATACGCGGCAGCGCGAACACCAGGTCGGTCGACTCGGACGTCGACTGCCTTCCCAGCTGTTTCGCATACTCGAGACTGACTGGATCGCGGGCGAACACGCTGGTGGCCCGTTGGAGGGATCTTGTCGCGATGATCCGCCCGAGCGTGCTGTCGAAAGGGCCGATCGTCTGGGGCATGAGAATGGTCGGCACTCGCAACTGTGCGGCGACGCGCTGTACATAGGCCATCAAGATGAGGCGTCGAAGCCCGTAGATGTCCGTGAAGCTGTCGCCGGCGCCGGTGTCCAGAATCGCGTCGTATCGGGAGAGTTCCCGCTTGATCGGTCCGCGTGAGCGGAAGATGTCCCGGAGCACGCTTCGCTTGCTGAGTGGGGTGTCGTCACTGTCCTGGGTGTGGAAGGTCAGTTCGGCGTTCGGCCATCTCCGTTCGACTATCGACTCTGTTCCCTCCGCCAGAGCGCGAAGGCCGAGATTCGTCGACTCCCGATCGGCCCAGAGCACGAGGATTCGCGGATTCGGACCGGTCATGTCGTGACCTCATCGATTCTGCTGGATTGCGCGAGAAGTGAGCGGGTGTACCAGAGGAACTTGTGCGACTCGGACCGCCACAGCACCGACCGTTCCGGTGCGCCGAGCGATTTCACGTAGAACGCCACAGATCTCGACAGTAGGCCCGCGGCGACGGAGGCCTTCCACACCACACTCTGCACACGATTCTGGGCCATCTTCCACTTGTACAAATCGTAGAGATTGATCACCCATGCAGGATTCGGCCTTTTCGATGCGTTGGGGCCTGTACTGCCTCCGACAACGTGGGTTCCTGATTGTTCGGCACTCATGATGATCCGCATGCCGTGTTGCCGTGTGCGAAGACAGAACTCCAGGTCCTCGGCATACATGAACCATCTTTCGGTGAGTCCGCCCAATTCGTCCCATGTGTGCTTGCGGATCATCATGCATGCTCCGGATACCCAATCCAGCTCTCGGGTTGCGAAATCGTGGGTATGGAGGAGATATAGACCCTCGAAGCGCGGATGTCTGTGCGACAGTCGCGACAGACCCGAGAAGTGGTTGAACACGCTGACGACGTTGGGTCTCCTTCCGCCTTCGCGGATCTGGAGGCGTCCGGCTGGTTGACTGAGGGTGGGTGCGACGATCCCGGCCTCCGGCGACTCGTCGAAGATGGTCGCCAGCGCGAGTACGTCTCGAGGGGAGATGCGTGCATCGGGATTGAGCAGCAGTATCGCTCGCCCCTGTGCATGGCGTGCCGCACGGTTGACACCTCGGGCGAAACCCACGTTCTCCTCGTTCCGAACTACGACGGCGTCCGGCGCTTCCTCAGCGAGAACCGCCAGTGTGCGATCCGCGGATGCGTTGTCCAGCACGATGAGTTCGATTCCGTCCTGTCTGGACAGTGGGCGAACGCAATCGCCGATGACGGCCTCGCTGTTGTAGGTCACTATGATCACGGAAACTTGCGGCTCGCTCATCACGTTCCTTCGATTCGTGCGCGGGTAGTGCATATCCGACGAACGGAAGGATCATCCACCGCACACTGGCGCATTGACCGTCACTTTCGGATCATCGACGAGCGGCTGGACCGGCACTCGCGCCTCGCCGGTTGCCGTCGGCTCGTTCAGTTCGTATCGCAGTTCGACCGTCGCGCCCTTGGGGATGGTGACGGGGACCGTGAAGACGGGATGTCCCAGTTCATCTCCGTGAATGGCGAACGACTGCTTGCCGTCGATGCTTGCCTTCGTCAGAGTCGCGCCGTTGGTCGACAGCAGCGACACCATGGCGAGGTTCGTTCCGTACGGCAGGGGCTTTTCCTTGAACGTGCCTGCGACGATGCGTGGAAAGTCGGAGTCCGGTGTGTTGTTGGTGAGGCGCACGGTAACCGCCGTCGTGCGTGTGTCACCTGTGCAGTCGCCGGCGGTGTAGTCGATCTCGCGGTCGAGGTAGTAGTCCAGCTTGTTGCCGCCGTTGTTGTTGATCACGACGCCGGCGTAGGGGGCGGGGTCCTGGGGCACCGTGTATCCCAGCGTGGTGTCGGCGAGAATCGCCTGCTCTTCCGGATGCGCACTCCATACCGCGATGCGTCGCTCCCCGGCGGCCCGCCCGACAGCGTCGAGCAGGCGCTGCGGTGACTCGATCTTGCCGGTCATCTTCTCGACGACCTTCCCGGCGATGGTCTGCAGGTATTCCTTGCGGTCGGCGTTGTCGGCGGTGTAATTGGCCTCGTCGGTGATGAATCGGGTGTAGGCGGTGGATTCGGTGAGTTCCACGACGTTGTCGGCGTCGACAACCTCGCCGTCGGGCAGGGTGACCGGGCCGACGGCGGCCAGGACGTAGCTCAGCGCCACCGGGTCGGTCGCGATTGCTCCGTCCACCTGCTCGCCCGACTCCTGCGCCCACATCGACTGCCAGATCCGGCCCGCGTACGGGAAATGGGAGCTCAGGTTGCTGTTTCGGATGTCGACCGAGGGGTTGTAGTTGCCGTACATGCTCTTGTAATCGGGGCCGAGATCGAGAGGTCGTTTGTCGTAGGACACTTCGGAGTTCTTGCCGAGCTTCTCGATGCCCAGTTTTCCGTTGCTGGCGCGGATGACGCTGTAACCGCCGACGAGTCCGCCGGTGGCCCGTGCCTCCGCGTTGGTCTGAAACGCGAGGAAGTAGCTCCGAGGTCCGTCGAGGCCGAGCATCGCCGGAAGTACTTTGGCACCGATCGTCGTGTTCTCCAAAAGTTTTGCCACGTCGTCGGTCTGATTCTGTAGCTCGGTGCGCGCATCGTCCACCAGGCCGAGGTATCCCGCGCCTCGAATGCCCTGCGCCTGAGTTGCCAGGTTCCGCGCTGCGGTCGACGTCTCCTGCAGCGCCGGGGCGGCGTCGCGCAGCGGCTGGAGTTGCACGCGGCCGCCTTCGCCGATCAGATCCCGGGGCGACAACGCGACGCCGACGTCGACCGCGGGGGTGAGAACGTCACGAGTAAGCCCGACCACGACGTCGGACATCTGCTGCGCTGACTCGAACGGCGCGCCGAGCCCGGGAACGGCAGCCAGGGAACTCCACGGGACCGAATGCAGGTTGTCCTGTGCGCCGGCGGCCCGTTCCCGGGCTTCGGTCGCCGCTCGCTGCGCGCCCTCCGTGTCGCCGTCGAGCAGTGAATCCTTGGCGAGCTGCGCGTTGTCCCGCGCACCGGTGAGGTTGTGCTGGACCTGCCAGGCCGAGTAGCCGAACCATGCGACGACAGCGACAGTGGCAATGCCCACACCGGTCAGTACGTGCCGTCGAACGGTCCATCGGCGCGGCGCTGTCGGCGCCTCAGCGGGTATCGAACCGTCGCTGTGGGAGTTGTTGGGCGACTTCGCGTCCACTTAGGTCTGCTCCTAGCTATCGAGGATAAGGTTTCTGGTCGCGTAGCTGAACTGCCAGTCGCGGGAGGAATGCACGGGACTACCGCTGGTCGTGTCATGGCGACGGTTTCCGCTGCCGCATTCACGTTTTCCGCGAAGTTCGTAGACCTGCGCCAACTTGTCGTATCCTCCTCTGGCCGTGTCTGTTCGGTTATCAAAGAGTAAGGGTAAGCGTCGCCATGTTCCTGTTCGGTGGTGGCACGGGCACCCGCCGCACGAGCGCTGCGAATGAGCTGGGACTGCGAGTAGGGTCACCGTAACGATTTCCTCTGCAACACCCATACGTATACGGCCCGCGTTCGGGCTGTTCGTCAAGTTGTAGATCGGGGGACAGATAGTGGGCTCGGGGTTCCCGCGCAAGAATGCAGGTGAAGTGGATTCACGTGCCTTCCCGCTTTCGCATGCCCAAAAGGGGCTGTGGTTCGCGCAGCAGTTGGAACCGAACGTTCCGATTCTCGTTGCGCAGTATGTCGAGCTTCGTGGGCCTGTGGACGTCGGAGCGTTGAAGTGGGCGTCCGAGCAGGGCTCGTTCGACATCGAGTCACCTGGGGTGCGGATCGTCGACTACACGGGTGAGCCGTACCAGTTGGCGGACGAGACGATCGACGACGAACTCGCCTACGTCGACCTGCGGCCTCGTGAAGATCCCGTGGCGGAGGCGCACCGGTGGATGGATGAGCGGCGACGCCGCCCCATGTCGGTGTACCGGGACCGGCTGATTTCGGCGACACTGCTGCACGTCGGCCGTGACCACTACCTTCTCACCACCTTCGCGCACCACCTGATTCTCGACGGCTACGGCGCCATGGTGCTGATGAATCGGGTTGCCGAGCTCTACACGCACGCAGTCGAGCGCACGGAAGCTCCCGCGTCGAAAGCGCTGCCGCTACGCGCACTGTACGAGGCCGAGGATGCGTACCCGCAGTCCCGCCGGTTCGAGATCGACCGACAGTACTGGTCCGAACGAACAGCGAATCTGCCCGAGCCGTCCCGTCTGACCGATCGGGAGAGCGCCCCGTCGGCGGTATCGTTGCTCGCCGGCAAGGTGATGGATCCCGGCGTCGTCGACGAGCTGGAAGCGCTCGCTCGGGAGTGGAATTCGTTCGAGGTACCGATCGTGGTCGCGGCGTTCGCCGCATTTCTCGCTCGGATGACGGGCAATTCGGATGTCGTGCTGAGTCTCCCGGTGTCTGCTCGCACCACCGCGGGGGCGCGCCGGTCGGGCGGCAGTGTGGCCAACATCGTTCCGCTCCGGATCGTGGTGGATGCGCACGGGACTGCACGCGACCTGGTGCGCCGTGTCCAGCTCGAACTGACCGGTGCGCTGCGGCATCAACGTTTCCGGTACGAAGACATACTCCACGACATGCGTTCGACCTCCCGCGTCGGCCGCGGCTTCGGTCCGATGGTCAACATCATGATGTTCCACAGGGAGACGTGGTGGGGTGAAGTACTCGGTGAATTGAACGTTCTCACCGCGGGGCCGGTCGACGACCTTGCGGTGGCGATCTATCCGGGTGCCGCGGGTCAGAACGTCCGCGTGGACTTCGAGGGCAACCCGGCAGTCTACGAGCGAGACGAACTTGCGGGACACCATGCGAGATTTCTGGAGTATCTGGGCGGATTCGTGGGCGCGGACGCCGAGGCGGCGGTGGGCAGCCTGCCGTTGCTTACCGACGACGAACTCGAAGTGCTGGCGCCTCTCGCGGGTCCTCCCTCGGTGTCTCCGCTCACGCTTCCGGACATGTTCGACCTGACAGCGGATTCCGACACGGTTGCGGTCCGCTGTGGAGATGTCGAGATGACGTACCGCGCTCTGCACGAGCGATCGAATCGGCTCGCGCGCAGACTGCTCGCACAGGGTGTGGGCGTCGGCAACCGTATTGCATTGATGCTGCCGCGCTCGATCGACCAGGTGGTGGCGGTGTGGGCCGTCGCGCGGTGCGGCGCGGCGTTCGTTCCGGTGGACCCTGGCTACCCGGCCGAACGCATCGCGCACATGATCGAGGAATCCGGCGTCACCATCGCTGTCGCAACAGAACCGGAGGTGGTGCCTCGGGGTGTCGAGTGGGTGGATGTGGCCGATGCGCCGGGGGACGGCACACCTGTCGCGGATGCAGAACTGGCACACCCGATCAGGCTGGACAACGCGGCGTATGTCATCTACACGTCCGGCTCGGTGGGGGCCCCACGCGGTATCACCATGCCCCATCGGGGACTTGCGAATCACGCCGCCGCATTGCGTCGTCTCTATGCAGCAGATTCCCGATCGCGAGTGCTGATGTGCGCCTCGCCCTCCTACGACGCGTCGATTCACGAGTTGTTGGTCGCGGTCACAGCGGGCGCGACGTTGGTGATTGCGCCGCCGCCGGTGCGCGGAGGGAAGGCGCTGGCCGACCTGCTGCGGCGTGAGCGGATCACCCACTGGACCACGACACCGGCGGTCCCGGCGCAGATGGATCCGGCTGGATTGACCGATCTCGAGGTACTCGCTGTCGCGGGTGAGGTCTGCCCGCCGGAACTGGTGGCGCGGTGGGGCGTGGGCCGCACCGTGCTGAACTTGTACGGGCCGACGGAAGTCACGGTGTGGGCCACGGCCACCGGAGCGCTCGTCCCCGGTTCCCGCACCACGATCGGGCGACCGATCGAAGGTGTGTCGGCAGTGGTGTTGGACCGCTACCTGCAGCCGGTGCCGGCCGGAGTGGTGGGCGAGTTGTACCTGTCCGGTCCGGGGGTGGGCCGCGGATACTTGGAGCGGCCGGGTGCGAGCGCGACTCGTTTCGTCGCCAACCCGTTCGCGACCGATCTGCAACGCATGTATCGGACGGGCGATCTCGTACGGTGGTCGACGGACCACGAGTTGGAATTCGTGGACCGGGCCGACGATCAGGTGAAGATTCGCGGATTCCGGGTCGAATTGGGCGAGATCACCGCGGTTCTCGGCCGGCATCCGGGTGTCGACACGGCGATCGCGGTGGCACACGACCGGAACGGTGAGTTGGTGGTGGACGGTTATGTTCACGGCATCAGCCTGGATCCCGATGACGTTCTCGCCGGCGTGGCCGAGCGACTGCCGGCGTACATGGTGCCCTCGACGGTCACCGTTCTCGATGCGGTGCCGCTCACCCCCAGCGGCAAGGTCGATCGATCCGCGTTGCCGATTCCTGCGCCGTACGAACGCGAGTTACGTTACTGGGCACAGCAGCTCAAGGGCCTGCCGTGTTCCCTGCCGTTGCCGGTGGACCACGACGTCTCGGTGAACTCCGGTGCACTCACCGGTGCGGTTCCGTTCGCCGTGGATCCCGCACTGTACCGAGGTGTGAACCATCTTGCGGCCCAGCACGAGGTCTCGCTCTTCACCGTTGTCCACGCAGCCGTGGCGGTATTGTTGTCCGTGGTGAGCGGTGCGGACGATCTGGCCGTCGGAGCGGTCCTGTCGGACTGCCCCGACGGAGGGGACGGCCACGATTCCGAGCCTCTGGTGCTGCGCAGCAGACTCGATCCACGTCTGACGTTCGAGGAGTTCCTGGTCGAAACCCACCACGTCGAGCGGGCCGCACGCGCACACGGTGCGGTCCCGTTCGCGAACGTGGTCGATGCTGTCGGGCAAGACCTTTCGCCGGATCGTCACCCGCTCTTCCAGGTGATGCTGTCGGTGGAAGCGGAGACGGAGCGGGAGTTCGACGGCCTGGATCTGGTGGTGTCGCTGCGCGGTCGGGTCGACGGACACGGTGACCGAGTCGAGGGTGTATTACGTTACGCTGAACCTCGTTTCGAGCGACCGACGGTGGAGCAATGGACGCGGCGGCTGCACCGGCTCTTCGTGGTCATCGCCGACAACCCCGGCGTTGCGCTGAGCTCGATCGACCTGCTGACGCCGGACGAGCGGGCCGGAGCCATCGGAGGGACGAGGGATTCGGCGCACCAAGACGTGTCGTTGTCCGACGTGTTCCGGCAGCGAGTTGCCGACCACCCGGACGCCGTGGCCGTCGGCCGCGGTGGCGAGGTGCTCTCCTATGCCGAAGTCGACCGTCGCGCCGACCGTCTGGCGCGAACGCTGACGGCATCCGGCATCGGAGATTCGAGCATTGTCGCTGTCGGACTGTCGAATCCGGTCGACACGGTTGTAGCGCACATTGCCGTGCTGCGGGCAGGCGCAACCTGCCTGCCCCTGAGTCCCGACCATCCCATCGAACGCATCCGGTACATACTGGCCGACGTGGTGCCGGCACTGCTGCTCATCAGTCGGGCCGACGCCGGAGCGATTCCTCACGGCGGATACCGGACACTGCTGCTCGACGACGTCGAGCGGAACAGCGATGGCGGCAACGGAGTTACGGCGTCGGAGTGGGAACCGATTCACCCCGACCGCGTTGCCTATGTGCTCTGCCCCGTGGGCTCGGAACCGGTCGCGGTGACCCACGCGAATGTGCTGGCGCGTGTGCGGTCGGGCAACGACTGCGACGCCGTGGTCGCGGACATGTGGGATCCACTCGTCGATGGGGGGACGGTGGGACACGATCGACAGGATCGACAGGATCGCGAGCCTGCGCAACCCGCCGACCTGGATGCCGGGTCCCGCATCTATGTGCTGGACCGGGCGTTGCGGCCCGTTCCGCCCGGCACGGTCGGGGAATTGTATGTGGGAGGGCAGCAGGTTGCCCGAGGATTTCACCGTCGGCCCGGGGGTACTGCCGAACGGTTCGTGGCAGACCCGTTCGTGCCCGAAGGTACGGAGGGCACCGGGGGAGTACGGATGTACCGAACCGGGGACCGAGGGCGGTATCGCGACGGGCGACTGGAGCGGCTACCGGGTGCATCCGGCGACAGCAGCCTCGCCCGGTGGCAGCGGGCGTTGCGCGGCGTCGGTTCGTCGTCACCGGTGCCGACCGACCGGATAGTCGGGGGAGTTGCCTCCCCGTCGGACTGCGTGCACGAGTTCGCGATCGGTTCCGATCGCCACGAGGCCGCCCTGCGGTTGGCACGAGAGCAGGGCGTGACGCTGTTCACGGTGTTGCGGGCGACTCTCGCAATCCTGCTCGCACGCATCGGCGTTCACCGCGACATCGTCGTCGGTGGCAATGCGGGGCTGGCGGGAGATCGGGCCCACACGGTGGCGTTGCGGACCCGCGTCACCCCCGCCATGTCGTTCCTCGAGGTCCTCGAGCAGGTCCGGAACTTCGATGTTGCGGCTTTCCAGGATGCGGACGTGCCGTTCGAGGCCCTCGCCGACCTGCTCGGTGGCGAGCGACCGCAGGTGTCGCTCGCGCTCGCGCCGACCTCGGAGAACGGCACCACTCCGACGCCATTCGATCTGGCGTTCACGTACTCGGAGCGCTGGTCGGATCACGACCCGGTCGGAGTGGACGGTGTCGTCACCTACACGCCGTCGCTGTTCGACGCCGCGACGGTTCGATCGCTGGCCGAGTTGTTCGTGGACGTGCTGGCCGTCGTCACCGACCGTCCCGAGATCGACGTGGGCAGCATCGGCCTCGCTGCCGGCGCAGTCCTCGACGGCGGCGAACCTTCTGCACCGAGGTCCCTTTCCGAGATTTTGACCGGCACTGCCCGCGACTTCCCGACTGCGTCGGCACTCTCCGACGGTGCCGTGACCCTCACCTACCGTGACCTCGACGCGCGGTCCGATTCGCTGGCGCGCGTCCTGATCGACGCAGGTGCGCGGCCGGGCCGCGTGATCGCGCTCGCCCTGCCGCGGTCGGTGGATTTCATGATTGCGCTGTGGGCCATCACCAAGACCGGTGCGGCCTTCGTCCCGGTGGATCCGACACATCCGGCCGAGCGTCTGGAAAGAGTGCTGACCGAGGCCGACGTGTGTGTCGGGGTCGGGGCGATGTCGGTGGGCGGTTCCCGGATCGCGTGGCTCCCGGTCACCGCGGGTGACCATCTGAACGATGTTCCTCCGGTGCATGTTCCGGTGCATCCGGACGAGGTGGCGTACATCATCTACACGTCGGGTTCCACCGGCACACCCAAGGGGGTGATGGTGCCGCACCGCGGTGTGTCCTCACTGACCGAGGAGGCGGTGCGTCGGTATCGGGTCACGTCGGACTCCCGGGTGCTCCACGCCTACAACCCCACCTTCGACGCCGCGCTCCTCGAGGCGCTGCTCGCGTTCGGAGCGGGTGCCTGCCTGGTGGTCGCCCCCGCCGAGGTGTATGCGGGACCGGATCTGCACCGTGTGCTCGTGGATCACCAGGTGAGCCATTATCTGTCGACGCCGGCAGTGCTGGCCTCCCTGAAAATGGAGGGGCTCGAGCACATCGAGGTCGTCGCGGTCGGCGGTGAGGCTCTGCATCCGGATCTGGCCGCGGCATGGAGCGACGGCCGGCGGATGCTCAACGCGTACGGGCCGACGGAGTCGACCGTCGTCGCCACCCTTGCCGCGGTGGACGGCCACGTGACCATCGGTGGACCGATTTCCGGCACCAGCGGTCGGGTGCTCGACGACCGATTGCGCCCGGTTCCCGTCGGTGCGATCGGTGAGCTGTATCTGTCCGGTTCCGGACTGGCCCGCGGATACGTCGGTGATCCTGGGCGAACCTCGGTGCGATTCGTTGCGGGTGCGGGCGGTACTCGCATGTACCGGACCGGCGACCTGGTGCATCGCCGTGCCGACGGCAATCTGCAGTTCATCACGCGAGTGGACCGGCAGGTGAAGATTCGTGGCGTCCGCATCGAACCGGGGGAGGTCGACGCGGTGATCACCCGGGTCGCCGACGTCGACGGTGCGATCACGGTGGCCCGGCCCAACGCTGCCGGTGCCGACGCGTTGGTGTCGTATGTCGTGCCCCGCGGTTCCCTCGACGTCGAGTTGTTGCGCAAGAGGCTCGAAGACGTGTTGCCGTCGTACCTGGTGCCTGCCGCGGTCGTGGTGCTCGACGCATTTCCTCTCAACGCCTCGGGCAAGATCGACGTGAAGGCGTTGCCGGCGCCGGTACTCGAGTCGAGGGTCTTCCGAGCGCCCGTGTCGGCGGTGCAGGAGGCCGTCGTTGCCGTCTTCGCCGAGGTGCTCGCAGTGGAGCAGGTCGGGCTCGACGACGAATTCTTCGCGCTGGGCGGTAACTCGCTGATCGCGACGCAGGCGGCCGCCCGATTGGGTGAGGCGCTGAATGCGCACGTGCCGGTCCGGATGCTGTTCGAGGCGTCGACGGTGGAAGCGCTTGCCGAGCAGGTGTCTTCGCTGGTGGGCACGGGTAACCGTCCGGTCCTGTCGCGGCGGCCTCGACCGGAATGTGTTCCCCTGTCGCCGGCGCAGCAGCGGATGTGGTTCCTGAGCCGCTTCGACCCGGCATCCCCGGCATACAACATGCCCCTGGCCGTGCGGTTGACGGGAGAGCTGAACGTGCCCGCACTGCAGCAGGCGGTGCGCGACGTGCTGGAACGGCACGAATCTCTCCGGACGGTGTTCCCGGAACACGACGGTGAGCCGGTGCAGATCGTGTTGCCCGCAGAAACTGTCGAATTGGATTTGTCGCCGACAACCGTGACGGAAGATGCCGTGGACGCCCACGTGCTCTCGGTCGTCGCACGGGGTTTCGACGTCTCGGTGTCGGTGCCGATCCGTGGACGACTGCTGCGGGTGAGCGACAACGAACTGATCCTGGTCGTGGTGGTTCACCACATCAGTGCGGACGGCTTCTCCATGGCACCGCTGGCGCGGGATGTGGCGACGGCATATTTGGCGCGGTCGAGGGGCGAACGTCCCGGGTGGACACCGCTCGAGGTTCAGTATGCCGATTTCGCGCTGTGGCAACGCGAGGTGCTGGGCGACGAAGGTGACCCGGAATCGCCGGCGGCGACGCAGTTCGACTATTGGACGCGCACACTCGCGGGAATTCCCGAGTTCCTCGAACTACCGACCGACCGCCCCCGGCCCGCGGCACGCACCAATCGGGGTGCTGTCGTGCCCGTGACCATCGGTGCCGACACGCATCGACGTCTCGATGCGATTGCACAACAACACAATACGACACTTTTCATGATGGTGCACGCCGCTCTGGCGGTGTTGCTGGCGCGCGTCACAGGAACCTCGGACATCGTGATCGGCACTCCGGTCGCGGGTCGCGGCGAGCGGGTGCTCGACGACGTGGTCGGCATGTTCGTGAACACGCTCGTGCTGCGTACCGAGGTGGATCCCGACGCCTCCCTTCTCGACGTGCTGGAACAGGTGCGCGAGACCGATCTCGGGGCGATGGCCCACGCGGAGGTGCCGTTCGAGCGGCTGGTCGAGATTCTGAATCCGGCTCGTTCGCAATCGTATTCGTCGCTGTTCCAGGTCATGCTCGCGTTTCAGAACCAGACCGAGGCGGCGCTGGAACTGCCGGGACTGACCATTGCGCCGTTCGAGATCGATGCGCAGGTCACCAAGTTCGACCTCGACTTCTCACTGTCGGACAGCTACGACGACAAGGGTGACCCTGCCGGTGTCTCGGGGACTCTCACGTACTCCACCGAGCTGTTCGATTCCGCGACGGCGGATCGGTTCGTCAGCGGGTTGGTGCGCGTCGCCGAGGCTTTCGCAACGCAACCGGGTCGTCAGGTCCGCGATCTGTCCCTGCTGACGGACGACGAGACGGTCCAGATGCTGGACACGTGGAATTCGACGGACGTGGAGTTGCGCGCAGCGACTCTGGTCGATCTTCTCGATGCCCAGATGGCCCGCGTCCCGGGCGCTGTTGCCGTCGTCTTCGAGGGCGATTCGTTGACGTACGGCGAGCTGGACTCGCGTGTCAACCGCCTGGCGAGGCTGCTCGTCGAGCGTGGAGTGGGCCCGGACTCCCTCGTGGCGCTTGCGTTCGAGCGCTCGCCGGAGATGATCGTCGGAATGTGCGCCGTCCTCCGGGCCGGCGGTGGTTACGTGCCTCTCGACCCCGACCACCCGGCGGAGCGTATCGAGGACGTGCTGAGCTCCGCGGCGGCGGATCTGGTGTTGACCACATCGTGGACCCGCGCGTCGTTGCCTGCCGGCACCGCGCACGTCGACATCGACACCGTCGATCTTTCCGGGTTCAGTGCGCGGCCGATCTGCGATGCCGACCGAGTGCGCCCGCTGCGGCCGCAGAACACCGCCTACGTTCTCTTCACGTCGGGATCGACGGGACGACCCAAGGGCGTGACCGTCAGCCACGCGGCAATCGTGAATCAGCTGCGCTGGCTCGCCGATGAGTACGAGGTCACCGCTGACGACCGCGGAGTGTTGAAGGCCCCGTACACATTCGATGTCTCGGTGTGGGAGGTCTTCCTGCCCCTGATCGTGGGAGCCCAACTGGTGGTGACGCGGCCCGGCGGGCATCGCGACCTCGAATACCTGGCGTCAGTCATCCGCGAGCGCCGGATCACCATGATGCATTTCGTGCCGTCGGTACTGGCCGCGTTCCTCGTGATCGGTGAGGGGGACGCCCTGTCCCCGTTACGACACCTCTTTGTGGGCGGCGAGGAGGTGTCGTCCGAGCTCGCGGAGGACGTGATCGCTCTCCGTCCGGGCGCATTCCACAATACGTATGGTCCCACCGAGGCGGCGATTACCACGACAGCGTTCAGGCTGGGCGACTCCGTGGATGCGCGAGTGCCGATCGGTGCGCCGGTGTGGAACACCCGGGCGTATGTGCTGGACGCACGGCTGAATCCCGTTCCGGTGGGTGTCGCCGGCGAGCTCTATCTCGGCGGCGACCAAGTGGCCCGCGGCTATGTGGGACGGAGCGAACTCACTGCGGAACGATTCGTGGCCGATCCCTTCGGACTGGCAGGAGAACGCCTGTATCGCACAGGTGATCTCGTGAAGTGGACCCGAACTGGTCAGCTGGTGTATCTGGGCCGAACGGACCTCCAGGTCAAGTTGCGTGGCCTGCGAATCGAACTGCGGGAGATCGAGTCGGTACTGGAGGCGGCGGCGGGGGTGTCCCAGGCCGCCGTGGCACTGGTCTCGGACGAGCGTGGCGGTGACCACCTCGTCGGTTACGTCGTGGCCGACCAGGGCTGGCGTATCGATACTCACGAATTGGCGGCGTCTGCCCGAGAACGGCTACCCGCGTACATGGTGCCGTCGCAGATCATGATTCTGGACGAGCTGCCCTTGGCGTCGGCCGGGAAGCTCGACAGGCGTGCGCTTCCGAAGCCGCGGTTCGAACCACGGGCGTTCCGCGCCCCGGTGACGGACACCGAGGTTGCGGTGGCCACCGCCTTCGCGGAGCTGCTGAGTCTCGAGAGGGTGGGTGCAGACGACAATTTCTTCGAACTGGGCGGAAACTCTCTGATGGCGGTACGCGTGGTGAGTGCGCTCGAGGCGTCCACCGGCGTTACGGTTCCGCTGCAGATGGTGATGACCGATCCGACCCCGAGTTCGATAGCGGCACGGTTGAGTTCGGCCGATCGGCACCGTGACGGCGCGCTCGACGTCGTCTTCCCGATCCGGACGGCAGGGGAGGGGCGCCCACTGTTCTGCATCCACCCGATCGTGGGTCTCGCCTGGTGCTACACGGGTCTGACGTCCAGGATCGATCCCGAACGGCCGATCTACGGCCTTCAGTCGCCGGCGATCACAGGCGAGGACTCGCTGCCGGCGTCGATCGACGATCTCGCGGCGAGGTACGTGGAGGAGATCCGCCGGATCCAGCCTCGCGGGCCGTACGAACTCCTGGGTTGGTCGCTCGGCGGAGTCCTCGCGCATGCGGTCGCGGTGCAACTCCAGGCAGCGGGTGAGGAGGTGGCGACCGTCGTGATGCTCGACAGTTACGCGCATCAACCGGACCCGAGGGACACGGAGATGCCGGTGAGCGTGGGTGACCTGCTGGCGGGAATCGGTGTCGAGGGGGACGTGCCGGCGGCCGTCGCGGACATGACACCCGCATCGGCGGTGGACCTGCTGGCGGCGACGGGCGGTCCGATGGCCGTTCTCAGCCGCGACCAACTCCAGGGGCTGGTCGAAAGTGCCGCACACAACTGCGCGCTGCTCGAGCGCCACAGTCCGGGTGTCTTCCGCGGTGACGTCGCGTTCTTCACTGCCGGCCGGGACGATCCCACGGGATCGGCGGCCGCCGCGAGCTGGGAGCCCTACGTGGCAGGCGCTGTCCGAAACCGCATCGTCGACAGTGCGCATTGGCACATGACGTCACCGGGCGTGTTGAGGGTGGTCGGGGCGGCCTCGAGACGCTGAGCCGGTCAGTACCGAATCCGGAACGGCGTTCGGCGGCGTCGCCCGGTTCGTCGAGCCCACGGTCGGTCCCCGGTGGTCGAGAACGTCCAGACGGCAACGGCGATGGCCGCAACGGACAGCAGATCGGACACCGTGAGGCCGTGCGTGGCATCGAACTCCCAGAGGACCTGACCCTCGAGCGGGCCATTGCCGAACAACCAGAGCACGGCGGCAGCGACGGTGGCTGCGGCGGACAGGCGCGAGGGGCGTGCAAGGCACAGTGTGGTAGCCGCAAACAACAGGTTCATGAATACGAGTGGATAGAAGGACAGCGCCATCCCGTCATTCTTCCAAGCTGCCCAGGGATCGCGCCCGCTGGGGCACGGTCATGCAACCGTTCGGTCGGGAGGGTCGTTCTTACTCGTCGCGTCCTCTTTGGCGGGCAGTTCGTGCAGGTCTTTCTGCCGAATCGCTTTCCCGATGAGGATCGCGAGCGGCACCGACAGCGCTATCCAGGCGAGCGCGACCCAGGCAATCCACCACACACATCGAGTATGCCTGGCCCCTTGACAGCTGCCCAGGCCCAGCCGTTTCTCCACTACCGGGCAGGAAAATTCCTCGGGCGGGACAGGGTCTGCACGACTGGGGTCCGTCGAGGTCCGTGGGGACTGGTCGGTAGCGGAAATTCGGAAAAATTACCTGGTCATCGCTGGTTTGCGGTATCGAGTTCGGGGCACCCCCTCGGTAGGGATTGGTTCTCTTTTCAAGGAGGTGGGTGATGACGACACCAGGTATGTCGATCGAGAGACACCCTGATATCGCCGAGTTGCGGGCTCGCTACGACCGGGTCTCGGAACAGCCGATGACGCAGGTCACCGAGGGCCTGATGTTCATGGCGGGCCTGTACATGGCGGCGTCGCCGTGGATTGTCGGGTTCGCGAGCCAGTCGGGCCTGGCGATGTGCAACCTGTTGTCGGGTGTTGCGGTGGCACTGCTCGCGGTCGGTTTCACGTCGGCCTATTCACGCACGCACGGCATGGCGTTCGTCGCGCCGCTGCTGGGTCTGTGGATGATCGTCAGCCCGTGGCTGGTCGTCGGAGTAACCACCACGGCGGGAATGATCTGGTCGAACGTGGTCTGCGGCATCGTCGTGTGTCTGCTGGGTCTCGGTATCACCGCCATGGGGATGGCGGACGGTGGAATGAGCATGAGGAGCATGAGGAGGAGGTAGTCGCGGCGCGTGCCTTCATGGGGATGGGGCACGAGTCACAGAAGCGCCCGCCGATTCGGTGGGCGCTTCGCTGAGTTCACCTAACTTTGTTTGAGGAACGCGTCGTGCTCCTGGTGGGAGCGTTTGATGAGGTCCATCAGTGCGGTTTCCTCGCGGACCATCTTCTTGAACTTCGGGTCGAGCTTCTTGAGTTGTTCCTCCTCATTGAGCAACTTGTCATACATGCGTTCGCGCTCCGCCAGGTCGGCGGTGTAGTCGAGGTCGAGGTAGTTGATCGCGTGCCGCCGTGCGCCGGCGATGGCGGACTGTGCCCTGCCCCGCTTGCTGGTGAGCGACGCGATCACGGTGATCACGAGGATGCCGATGATGACGGCCAGCGACGCGAAAGTGCTGATTTCGATGACGTTCACGGGTTCGCCGTCGTTGACGAACGGCAGGTTGTTCTCGTGCAGCGCATGCAGTATCAGCTTGACCCCGATGAACGCGAGGATCGCGGACAGTCCGAACGACAGGTAGATCAGGCGGTCGAGGAGACCGTCCAGGAGGAAGTACAGCTGCCGCAGACCCATCAGCGAGAACACGGTGGCCGTGAAGACGACGAAGACATTTTGCGTGAGGCCGAAGATCGCGGGAATGGAGTCGAGCGCGAACAGGATGTCGGTGCCGCCGATCGCCACCATCACCAGCAGCATCGGCGTCATCGCCCGCTTGCCGTTCTCGATGGTGAAGAGTTTGTCGCCGTCGTAGTGCTCGGTGGTGTGCATGAACTTCTTCGCGATCCGGATGATGAAGTTGTCGGCCGAGTGCGAATCCTCGGTCTCGGGTCGCAGCATGTTGCCGGCGGTGATCAGCAGGATCAGGCCGAAGAAGTAGAACACCCACGCGAACGAGTTGATCAGCGCGGCGCCGAGGAAGATGAACGCGGTCCGGGCGAAGATCGAGAACACGATGCCGAACAGCAGGACCTTCTGCTGGTCTTCGCGCGGCACCCGGAAGCTGGACATGATGATGAGGAAGACGAAGAGGTTGTCGACGGACAGCGCCTTCTCCGTGACGTAGCCGGCGAAGTATTCCGAGCCCATGTCGACGCCGCCGAAGATCAGGACCGCGACACCGAAGAGCAGCGCGAGGCCGACGTAGATCGACGACCAGATCGCCGCTTCCTTCAGCGTCGGGATGTGCGCGTGGCGGACGTGGAAGAAGTAGTCGAACGCGAGCAGAGCGACGATCACGAGGATCGTCACAATCCAGGCGAACGGAGTCACATGCATCGTCTCTGCCTTTCAGCTGAAGCGAACGCGCCTTTTCGTCAGCGTAGTCGCGCGCAGGGCGGGACTTGGCGGAACTGCCACGGTCGCCGGGACGGCACACGCATTGCCGTCCCGGCGATCGGGCTCATCCTCGGTCGCCGAACACCGTCCGGTGCCAGTCCTTCCTGGCGATTCCGGTGATGTCGGACATGACGTGCTTGACGTTGGTGTATTCGTCGAGCGAGTACGTCGACATGTCCTTGCCGTAACCGGACGCTTTGTACCCGCCGTGGGGCATCTCGCTGATGATCGGGATGTGGTCGTTGATCCAGACACAGCCTGCGGCGATGTCGCGGGAGGCGGTCTGTGCCCGGTACAGGTCCCGTGTCCACGCCGACGCCGCCAGCCCGAAGTCGGTGTCGTTGGCGAGTGCGATTCCGTCCGGATCGTTTTCGAACGGCAGGACGACGAGAACCGGGCCGAAGATCTCCCGCTGCACGATCTCGCTCGACTGGTCGGCACCCACGACGAGTGTCGGCTCGTAGTAGAAGCCGGACGCGAGGTCGCCGCCGGGGATGGAACCGCCGCGGACGATCTTCGCCCCGGTGTCGCGGGCGCGGTCGATGAACCCGGCGACGTGCTGCTGCTGTCGCCGCGACACCAACGGACCCATGTCGGTGCCGGGATCGGACGGGTCGCCGAGGCGAACGGTATCCATGAGCGCTGCCACTCCGGCGACGAAGTCGTCGTACAGCGGCCGCTGCACGTAGGCGCGGGTGGCCGCGGTGCAGTCCTGGCCCGAGTTGATGAGGGCACCGGCGACGGCTCCGTTGATCGCGGCCTCGAGATCGGCGTCGTCGAACACGACGAACGGGGCCTTGCCGCCCAGTTCCAGGTGGAGTCGTTTGCCCGCAGCTGCGGCCGCGATCTGTCGACCCACGGGCGTCGATCCGGTGAAACTGACCATGCTCACGTCCCGGTGTGACACCAGCGACGACCCGGTCGTCGCGCCGCGGCCGGTGATCACGTTGACGACGCCGTCCAGCATGCCGGCTCGGGACGCGGCCTCCGCGAACAGCAGCGACGTCAGGGGAGTGATCTCCGCGGGTTTGAGCACGATGGTGTTGCCTGCGGCGACCGCGGGCAGGATCTTCCACGCGGCCATCTGCAGCGGATAGTTCCACGGCGAGATCGAGCCGATCACCCCGATCGGTTCACGGCGGATGCTGGACGTGTGGTCGGGGGAGTACTCGCCCGACGCCTTTCCCTCCAGATTGCGGGCCGCCCCGGCGAAGAACGACACGTTGTCGATCGACCCGGGAACGTCGAACTCGGTCGACAGTTTGATGGGTTTGCCCGTCTGCCGGGTTTCGGTGCGTGCGATGTCGTCGGACATCTCCGTGAGCTCGGCAGCCCATCGGGTCAGGACGGCGGAACGCTCGCCCGGGCTCGTCGTCGACCATTCCGCGTAGGCGGCCTTCGCGGTGGCGACCGCGTCGTCGACGTCGTCGACGGACGCCTCGGTGCGGGACGAGATCACCTCACCAGTGGCCGGATCGAGCACCTCGTACCGGTCGGCCGCCCGGCCGTCCCGGTAGCGGCCGCCGACGTACAGCCCGGGAAGGTCCTGGTGGTTCACAGCAGGGTCCAGGCTTCGGTGAGGACGCTGCGGAGGATGCGTTCGATCTCGTCGAATTCGGCCTGACCGCAGGTCAGGGGCGGGGCGAGTTGGATGACCGGGTCGCCGCGGTCGTCGGCCCGGCAGTACAGGCCGGCGTCGAACAGGGCGGTGGAGAGGAATCCGTGCAGGATCCGCTCGGCCTCCTCGTCGCTGAACGACTCCTTGGTGGCCTTGTCCTTGACCAGTTCGATGCCGTAGAAGAAGCCTTCCCCGCGCACGTCGCCGACCATCGGCAGATCGGTGAGCTTGTCGAGGGTGGCCCTAAACGCCGGCGCCTGCTCGGCCACGTGGGCGTTGAGGCCCTCGCGTTCGAAGATGTCCAGGTTCGCCAACGCGACCGCCGCGGAGACGGGGTGCCCGCCGAAGGTGTAGCCGTGCGCGAACATCGACGTCCCGTCGGCGAACGGTTCGAACAACCGGTCGGAGGCGATCATCGCCCCGATCGGCGAGTACCCGGACGTCAGGCCCTTGGCGGAGGTGATGATGTCGGGCACGTACCCGAAGTCGTCGCACGCGAACATCGACCCGATCCGCCCGAACGCGCAGATGACCTCGTCCGAGACCAGCAGCACGTCGTATTCGTCGCAGATCTGCCGGACCCGTTCGAAGTAGCCGGGCGGGGGTGGGAAGCAGCCGCCGGCGTTCTGCACCGGTTCGAGGAACACGGCGGCGACGGTGTCCGGGCCCTCGAATTCGATGGCCTCGGCGATCCGGTCGGCGGCCCAGATCCCGAACGCCTTCGGGTCGGAGCCGAGGGGTTCGGGGGCCCGGTAGATGTTGGTGTTGGGGACCCGGAACGCGCCGGGGGTGAGCGGTTCGAACGGGGCCTTGAGGGCGGGGATGCCGGTGATGGCGAGGGCGCCCTGCGGGGTGCCGTGGTAGGCGATGGAGCGGGAGATCACCTTGTGTTTGCCGGGTTTGCCGACCTTCTTGAAGTACTGCTTGGCCAGTTTCCAGGCGCTTTCGACGGCCTCGCCGCCGCCGGTGGTGAAGAAGACCCGGTTCAGGTCGCCGGGGGCGTAGCCGGCGAGGCGTTCGGCGAGTTCGATCGCCGGTGCGGTGGCGTAGGACCAGAGCGGGAAGAACGCGAGCTGTTCGGCCTGCTTGGCGGCGGCCTCGGCGAGCTCGAGGCGGCCGTGCCCGGCCTGGACGACGAACAACCCGGACAGCCCGTCGAGGTAGCTCTTGCCGGTGGCGTCCCAGATCCGGGCGCCCTCACCGCGGGTGATGATCGGCGGGGTGATGCCCTCCCCGTGCCGGGAGAAATGACCCCACAGGTGGCGGCGGGCGGCCGCCTCGAGGTGCGACGTAGTGGGCGAAGAGTTGGTAACCGTGGTCATCGGGTTCCCCAATCATATTGCTGTTTGACAAGTTTCAGGTACACCATCGTCTCGGTGCCGAGCACACCGGGAATAGTGCGAATTTCTTTGTTGAGCACGGTCAGGAGGTGGTCGTCGTTCTCGCACACGATCTCGGCCAGAATGTCGTAGGCGCCGGCCGTCAGCACGACGTAGTCGATGGCGTCGACGTCGGCGAGCCGGGCGGCGATCTCGGTGACGTCCCCCGAGCAGCGGATTCCGACCATGGCCTGTCGTGCGAATCCCACTTGGACGGGGTCGGTCACCGCGACGATCTGCGTGACGCCGGTGTCGATCAGCTTCTGCACGCGTTGGCGTACAGCCGCTTCCGACAATCCGACGACCTTGCCGATGGCCGAGTACGACCGTCGTCCATCCTCCTGAAGTTGCTCGATGATCTGCTTGGACACGGGATCGAGAGAGGTGGGCTGCTCAGACATGGTCGAATCCTCCCTTGCGCGTCGTATCGAAGACAATCGGCTCGGACATTTCGGAAACTATCGCCTCTTCCCGGTGACGGCGGTACTCACGACTCGGGCACCTTCACTTCCGTGTCGGCGGTGAGGGTGCGTCCGCGGAAGAAGTTCCGGGAACCGGTCGCGAAACACAGCAACATCAGGGGGATTCCGACCACCAGCATTCCGACGCCGAGAACGAACACACCCCCGAACGGGCCGAACGCGGTGAAGCCGTAGTCGGGACGCAGCATGTCGACGGCGCTCTGAACGAAGGCCCACGTCATGCAGAGCGCGCCGAGCAGCGGAAAGATGCCGCGCATGAACAGATTACGTGCCGAGTCGAACAGGGTCCGGCGGAAGTACCAGACGCACGCGTAGGCGGTGATGCCGTAGTAGAAGGCGACCGCGAGTCCGAGCGACGCCACCGAATCCTGCAGGGCGTTGGCGCTGGCGAACGACAGGACCAGGTAGAACAGAAGCGCCGCCGCACCCATGACCAGGGTTCCGAAGCCGGGGGTCATGTATCGGGGGTGCACGGAGGCGAACCGGCGCGGCAACGCTTCGTAGACCGCCATCGACAACGTTCCCCGAGCAGTCGGCAGGATGGTGGTCTGGGTCGAGGAGAGCGCGGAGATCGACACCGTCAGCAGCAGCAACGAGGCTGCCACCGGACCGGCGACCGGCCCGCCCAAGGTGGTCAGCACGTCGTCGACGTTCTCCGGGTTGTTCAGGCCGATGCCGGTGTCCCCGAACCCGGCGAACGACTGGACCGCGTACCCGACCAGGACGTACGTGGCGACGAGGATGACCGTGGTCAAGACCGCGGCGCGGCCAGGAGTCCGCTCGGAATCCTTCGTCTCCTCACCGACCGCCAGGCAGGCGTCCCACCCCCAGTAGATGAAGATGCACAGGATGATCGCCTGCGCGGCGCTGGACATCGAGACACCGGTCGGAATGATCCAGTCGAGTTTCGGGGTGACGGCCTGCGGTCCGGCGGTGCCGCCGAACACCTTCGACAGTGCGAGGACGCTGACCCCGATCAGGACGGTGAACTGCACCGCGATCAGGACATTCTGCAGTCGTTCGCTGATGAGGATGCCGCGAAAGCTGACGTAGGTCATGGCGGCGATGAAGAAGCACCCCAGCAGAACCTTCGCGGCGAGCGACTCGGCGGCCGCGTGCAAACCGAGAACCTCGAACAGGTAGATCGCCGCAATCTCCGCGGTGTTGGCGAGGACGATGATCGCGGACACGGCGAGTCCCCATCCCGCCATCCAGCCGATCCACGGACCGAACGCCTTGGTGCCCCACGTGAACGAGGTGCCGCAGTCCGGGGTGTCCCGATTGAGCTCACGATAGGCAAATGCCGTGAGCAGCATCGGAATGAACGCGACGAGGAACATCGACGGTGCCTTGTCGCCGACGGCCAGAACGACGTAACCCAGCGTCGCGGCGAGGCTGTAGGCGGGAGCGACCGAGGACAGCCCGATCACCGTGTTGCCGACCAATCCCAGTGCCCCGCTGTTGAGGCCCTTCGCGGAGCCGAGCGGGTCGTGGGTGTTCGAGGACTGGGTGTTCGAGGGCTGGGTCTTCAAGGGTGGAGGTTCGGCAATGCTCATCAAATTCTCCCTCGAGGTGTGTGGCTGCGGGCAGAAGTGCCCTTGCAGGTGTAGTGAAGGGGTGCAGTGGTTTCCGTGTCTTGGTGGCGCCGGGGCTAGGTGGTCGACGCGGCGATGAAGACTTTCCGCAGCCTGTCACGCACGATCCACCGGGTCTTCTGACCGGACCGCAAGTGGACGACACTTCCGGGACCGAGCTCGAGATCCGGGGTGTCGTCCTCGAACTGCACTGTCGCGTCGCCGCTGAGCACCACGAACACCTCGTCGATCTCGACATCGTGCGAGACGCTGGGCTCGATCTCCCACACGCCGACGGTGACACCGGCGAAGTCGCCGAGCACTCGTTCGCCGACCATCGGCACGCTGTCGCCGATCGCCTGCTCGACCGGGAGACGGTGGTAATCGAGATCGGTGGTGCGAGCCTCGGTGTGCGGTCCGGATTCCCAGGCGACGACCCCGGTCGCGGGGTCGCTCACGAGTCGAACCCCAATCCGACCGCGTCGAGAGCCTTGAGGAAGAGGTTCCGCCGGCCTTCCGTGTGATCGGCGCGGTCGAGGGACCACCGGGTGGCGTTGATGCCGGCCGCCGCCAACGGTTCGGGCGGGAAGGGGAGGGGCATGGACTTCACCAGGTCCAACTCCGTCAACGCCGTCGTCTCGCCGGACACCTTGTCGAGCATGACGTTCGCCGCGAAGCGGGAGGCGCCGACGCCGAGACCGGTGAAGCCGGCCGCGTACGCGATCCGCCCCTTGGCCGCGGAACCGAAGAACGAGCAGAAGCGTGTCGACGTATCGATGACGCCGCCCCACCGGTGGGTGAATTCGAGGCCCTCGAGCTGGGGGAACGTGGTGAAGAAGTGGCTCGCGAGCAGGGCGTGGGACTCGGGACGGTCTTCGAGGTCGTGGTGCATTCCTCGCCCGAAGTGGTAGATCGCGTCGTATCCGCCCCAGAGGATTCGGTTGTCCCGGGTGAGCCGGTAGTAGTGGAACTGGTTGGACATGTCGGCGATGCCCTGTCGGGCAGACCATCCCACCTCGGCGAGCTGTGCGTCGGACAGCGGTTCGGTCATGAGCACATAGTCGTACACCGGAACCGTGTGCAGCCGGTACCTCTTCAGTAGGGACGGAAAGGCGTTGGTTGCCAGGATGACTCGTCCTGCCGACAGGGTCGCGGACGCCGTCCGAACGCCGACCCGGGACGACGATCGGGAGCGGACGAGATCGAGCACCTTGGTGTGCTCGAACATCTCGACACCGTGCTCCGCGCAGGCCCGGCCGAGTTCGGTGGCGAGCTTCGCCGGATGCACCAGCGCGGTGGATTCCTTGTCCCACACACCGGCCAGATACGTGGGCGAATTCACCTGCGCGCGCATCGCGGGCCCGTCCAGCACCGTGGTGGTAGCGCTCGGGGCCGTGTCGAACACGTCCTTCGCCTGGTAATCGGCGATCGCGACCGAGATCGCGCCGTTCCGTTCGAAATCGCAGTCCAACCCCAGGGTGTGGACGGTCTTCTCGATGGCGTCGAGGTTCTCGAGCCCGAGCGCCTCGAGGGTGTCGATCTCCCCCGGCCAGCGTCGACGGCCGTTCTCGCTGCCGTGGGTCAGGCTCGCTTCGACGAACCCGCCGTTACGGCCGGATGCCGCCCATCCGATGGTCTCGCCCTCCACGAGGGCGACGGACAGGTCGGGGTGGCGCTGTTTCGCGAGGAGAGCACTCCAGAGTCCGGTGTATCCGCCGCCGACGACCACCAGGTCGTACGCGGCGTCGGCCGAGGCGGCCGGGTAGGTGGGTGTGTCGGCGACGTCCTCGATCCAGAACGGTGCCAACCGGGTGCGCCGGAGCGCATGGTCGACAACCTTGGCGTTCGGTTGATGCTTCTCGAACACTGTCTGCAGCAATGGGGCACCTTTGTCGATGGACTGACCGAAGGTGACGTGTGAGGCACGTCACCGTGGCCCCTATCCTGACGTGGAGCCGCCACTATTTCAATAGCAAATGAAGAAAATCATTGCTGATTTCGTGGTCGATGTGGATTTTGGAAACCGAATCGGTTGTCTTGGTCGATTCGTACGGCCGGCCCCTAGCGGCGCGCGATGGTGCCGAGGTGCAGCGACACCGAGCGGACCGGGCTGATTCTCGCCTCGTCGCCGGACTTGACGGCGTGAACGGTGCCGAACTCGACGGTCTCGTCGGGGTAGGCGCCCGCGAACGCGTAGGCGTAGTAGGTCCCCGCGACCGCATCTCCCGGGACCGTGTAGGCGATGGCCTCCTCGAGGACCTCGCCCGGTTGCAGGTCGACGTCGATCGGCCCGAAGAACGGGTCGCTGGTGCGGCCGTCCGGGGAGACCGCGCTGACCCATACCTGCCCAGCGAAGGGACGGTCCTCGGGGGCCTCGACGAGCATGGTGGTGTCGACGGTCCCGCCCTCCGCCGGCAGCGTGGTGTCGGAATCGGCGCGCAGCGTGACCCGCACCGGCAGATCCGTGTCGGGATTCGCCGGCCCCGTCGACGCGGGCGAACCATCACCGACCTCGGGCCAGCCGTTCGCCCACACGATCCGGTCGATCATCCCTTCGCGCCGGCGGGCCCCGCTGGGCAGATCCCGGTTGTCCCGCGGAATGGCGTGGTACACGATCCAATCCGAGCCCGCGTCGTCGGAGACCACCGTGTTGTGGCCCGGCCCGGCCCACGGTTCGCTGCCGGCGAGGATGAGGGCGCCGCCGCCGTCGTTCAGGTCCTGGCCCTTCCGGTCGAGGTACGGCCCGGTGAGCGACTCCGACCGGCCGACGAGGACGCGGTAGGCGGTGTCGGCGCCGTTGCAGCAGTTGCCGGCCGAGAGGAACAGGTAGTAGTAGCCGTCGTGGAATTCGACGTACGGGCCTTCGAAGCGCTCGTCCGCGACGCGCACGGGTTCGCCGGCCGCCGCGGTGCCGTCCGGGCTGAGCGGGATGGCGTGGACGCCCTGGAAGTTGCCGACGAACATGGTCTTCGTCGTTCCGTCGTCCCACACGAACGGGTCGATGGTGCCGCCGACGCCGACGTCGTGGGCGCAGAACACCGGACGGCCGAGATCGGTCCACGGTCCGGTCGGGCTGTCGGCGGTCGCGAGGCCGATGCACGGGTTCGACTCGTCGTAGAGCGAGTAGTACAGGCTGTAGCGGCCGTCGGATTCGAGGACGTTCGGCGCCCACGCGAGTTTGCCGTCCGGATGCCACGCGGGCCGGTCGGGGAAGACGTCGCCGAGGTACATCCAGTCCATGAGGTCGGCGGACTTGAAGATCGACATGTTGTGCATGCCCTGGCCGTCGCCCCAGTCGTCGGCGGTCGTGTACATGTAGAACATGCCGTCGGACGCGCGGACGACGCTCGGGTCGGCGGCCACCGGTTGCACGATCGCTTCTGCGGTGGCCGACGGGGCAGGCGCACCCATGAAGACGAGAAGCGTCAGGGTCGTCACGATCCACCCGCGCCGTGGACGGTGCCCAGTGCCGGACCTGTGTAGCGCAGCATCGTCAGTGTCCACGTCACTCCCAAGTCTCGCCCGCCCGGAATCCGCAAATCTATAAGGGTGAGGTCGAGGTTAAGGGTGGAACCGGCTCACTGCGCCGGACTGCAACCGAACCGTGTTCTGCGGACGGTGACCGACGTCAGGTCGTGGGGTCGAGCAGAACCAGAGGGATCTCGCGGTCCGTCTTCTTCTGGTAGCCGGCGTATCCCTTGTAGGCGGCGGTCACCTGCGGCCACAGACGGGCCCGCTCGTCGGGGGTTGCCACGTGGGCGCGCATGGACTGCGCGGGGTTTCCCTGGAGCGACAGTTGGACCACCGGGTTGGCCTGCAGGTTCAGGAACCACGCGGGGTTGCGGTCGTCGCCGCCGCGGGACGCGACCACGACGAGGGTGTCGCCCTCCCGCACCGGCACGGTCAGCATGACGCTGTGCACCTTCCCGGTCTTGCGGCCGACGGTGGTCAGCTCCACCGCCGGCATCTTGTTGAAACTCTGCCCGACCCGCCCACCGGTGACGCGCAGGAGGGCGCGGTGGGCGGCGTTCATGAACTTGAGTCCGCGGTCCGAAGGCATGCAATTGAGCCTAACGGTCTGGGTGCCCGCCGGAGGCGACTCGCGCTGTTAACGGATGGTCGTCGACGAGTTCGCTCGGGCCGATTCCGGCCTCGCCGGCGATTCCGGCGAGTTCCGCGCCGACCGACTCGTGCGGCTCGTCCGCCGTCGCCTTCTTCTGCGGACCGGTGAGCAGCGAGGCGATTCCGCCGATCACGCACGCGACGATCGCGAAGGCGAACGCCATTGCCAGGCCGTCGGCGAACGGGCCGGAAATCAGCTGGGGGAAGAAGTCGAGGCCGGTCAGCTGTGCCTGTTGCTGCTCGGTGAGTGACGACAGATTCGGCCCGAGCAGTTCCCGGATCGGGTTGACGCCGAGGAACGCCGCGAACAGCACCGCGACGGCGGGCAGGTTCGCGATCTGGGTGGCCTGCGCCGCGGACACCCCGTACGCGATGAGCCCGTCACTCATCGCGGCCGGAAGGTTGGAGCTGAGGCCGGCGATCATCAGGCTGAAGAAGAAACCGATCGACAGCACCATCGCCGCGTTCTGGAATGTCGTCATCATGCCTGCGCCGACGCCGCGCGCGTTGGCGGGCAGGCTGTTCATCACCTCGGCGCGGTTCGGTGCGGAGAACATGCCCATGCCTATGCCGTTGATCAACAGCGTCACGGCGAATGCCCAGTAGTGGAAGTTCACTGGGAGCGCGATCAACAATCCGAACGTGCCCGCGGTGATGAACATGCCGGTGCTGGTGAACCACTTGGTGCCGAGCTTGTCGGAAATCAAGCCGGACACCGGTGCCGACAGCAGGAATCCGACGGTCATCGGCAGCATGTAGATGCCCGCCCACAGCGGGGTGCGGCTGAAGTCGTAGCCGTGCTGCGGCAGCCAGATGCCCTGGAGCCAGATGATCAGGATGAACTGCAGACCGCCGCGGCCCAGCGACGCGACCAGGTTCGCGATGTTTCCCCAGGTGAACGACTTGATCTGGAACAGGTGCAAGTTGAACAGGGGATTCGCGACCCGGGTCTCGATGACGCAGAAGACCGCGAGGACAGCGAGGCCGCCGACGAGGCACCAGAGCACCAGCGGACTGCCCCATCCCATCGACGAGGACCCGTACGGCTGGATGCCGTAGGTGATGCCGACCAGGACGGCGATCAATCCGACGGCGAACGTGATGTTGCCCCACCAGTCGATGTCGGCGTGCTGGCGGACGCCGGTGTCGTGGAGTTTCAGGTACGCCCAAATGGTGCCGACCACGCCGAAGGGAACCGAGACGAGGAAGATCAGATTCCAGTGGATCGGTGCGAGAATGCCGCCGATGAGCAGGCCGAGGAAGGATCCGGCGATCGCGGCGACACCGTTGATGCCGAGCGCCAGCCCACGCTGATCCGCGGGGAAGACGTCGGTGAGGATCGCCGACGAGTTCGCCATCAGGAACGCTCCGCCGACCCCCTGCACGACCCGCCACCCGATCAGCCACAGTGCCGCCTCGGACCCGTCGAACCACGTCACGGCCAGGAAGATCGAAGCGATCGTGAACACCGCGAAGCCCATGTTGTACATCCGGGCGCGGCCGAACATGTCGCCGAGCCGTCCGAAACTGACGACCAGGACCGCGGTGACGACGAGGAAGCCCATCATCATCCACAGCAGGTAGCTCGTGTTGCCGGGTTCGAGTGGGTTGAGGTGGATGCCCTTGAAGATGTCGGGGAGGGCGATCAGCACGATCGACGAGTTGATCGTCGCCACCAGCATGCCGAGGGTGGTGTTCGACAACGCAATCCACTTGTAGTGCGGGCCGAGTTCCTCGAGTGTCCGGTTGTCGTCACCGATCGGGACGGAAGGTTCCTTCGTGTGGGAGACCAAGGGATTGCACCTCTCGGGTTTTCATAGTTTTCAAAAGTAAGTAAATGGAAAGCAAAGTGTTCGGTTGTCGCGTGTTCTTTGTGGTGGGCAATCGGCCGACCGAAGCATCCCCCGATTGGAAATGCCCGGTTTGTCCGTTATGCCGCTGGCGCTCAATCGGTTCCGTCGAGACGGTCGATCAGGCTTGTGATGATACGACGTCCCGATTCACCCCGCACCCCAGGCGCCGTGACCCGATCGGGGGACAGACGAATCCCCCGATTCTGGGTCCGATCGGGGGACAGTCGCCGCGTCCGATTCGCGACAGGATGATTCTCATGCGAGTCGGACGCAGGAACAGGACGAGGTAGATGTCAACGATAGCGAGCACCACCCTGGCGGAGGTGGCGTCTGAGTGGTGCACCGAAGCGGAGATTCAGGTGCAGCCGTCGGCTGTCGCGAGCGGCCGGAACATGACGAGGAGCGTGCTGTTCATCGGCAACCCGTCCACCGTCACCGAAGTGACGCACTGGGCCGCTGTGCGGCACTGGACGGTGGAACAGGGGCTGAAACCTGTACGCGATCTGCAGGGTGACGTGCTGTGCGCGATCGTCACCGAGGCCGTTGCCGACGGGACCTGCGCGTCGGCGGATGCGGCGGTCGTGCAGCGCGTGCGCGCCCGTGGCCTGAACTGCATCCCCGTCTACGACATCGAGCCGTGGGGGACGGCCCGCTTGTCGGGCGCACTCACGCCACCGGTGGCTCCATGAGTGCGCGTTGGGCGGCGGGCCAGAATTCGAATCCCGCGGTCATCAGCCCACCGAGCCCGATGATGATCACCGCGGCGTCGACGCTGGTCCGCCCTTCCTTCGCCCAGTAGACGTCTTGCAAGTCCAGCAGCAACGCCAGTTCGTCGACGATGAGCGCGGCGCCGACGCCGTACGAGACGGGCACCGTCGGGTGGTGGCGTTGCTTCTCGGAGCCACGTACCGCCACGGCCCCGACCCCGGCCAGTGCGGCGATGCCGAGGTTGTAATGGTGGAAATGACGGCCGTGGAGACTCAACCCGCCGCCGGCCGGTCCGTGCCCGCGCCTGATCCAATGAGTCAACGCCCGCACCCCCGCGAACGTCAGCGTGAACGCGCCCCATGACACCACCGCCGACTGCTCACTCGGATCGAGCTTCCTCCGCCACGCAGCGCGCAGACGTCGCCATCGGCTGCGGTGGGGTGCATCCTCGAGCGGGCGACTGGTCATCTCGTCAATCGTGCCACCCGCTGGTGCGCTTCGTATGTCGTTCACGGCGTTCTTTCGGGGGACGCTGCTCAATCGTCCTCGGCCAAGAAGGATGCGGTGAGTCGGTCTACTCCATCTTCTGAACGTCCAGTGCGCGGTAGTGGTAGCCGTCCTGTGTTCCGCCGACCATCGTCTCTGGCTCGAACGTCACCTGATGTCCTGGCGTCAGCGAACGAAAGCCCGAGCCGGCGACGCAACTGAAGTGCGTCCACGCGCCACCGGGGGTGGCATCGGAATCGATGACACCCCAGCCCTCTTCGTCGCTCCAGGTGCGCACGATCCCGATGGTCCGTTCGGCGTGGATCCGTGGGGGCGCGGGAGGCCGGTCCGCTTCGGTGATTTCCCTCGCCGTGCCGTCGGGAAAGGTGAGCCACAGATGAGACGAGAATGGGCTGTCCGACGGCGGCGCGACGTACGGTTCGCGGCCCGAGGGCCACGCACGAATCGTGTAGAAGTTGCACCCATGCATGGGGCTGTCGAGTGCGTCCCACTCGAATTCGACCTGCTGGCCCTCGCGAAGCGAGGGGAAACCCTCGACCGCCACGCTGTGGAACAACGTCCAGCAGCCGCCCGGAGTCTCGTCGGAATCGATGATGCCGTGCATCTCCTGGATGCTCCAGCTACGGACGACGCCCGTGGTTGTCATGCCGCAATTGTCGCTTGGCTCGCGTGCGAAAGGACGAGTTTGGCTTGGCTATTGACTCGAACGAATGTTCGAACTAGGATCGAAACATGGGGCTCGGGGGAGATATCCAGGGGGCGTTGTCGGACGAGATTCTGGCAACCGCGGTCGGTGACGCGTGGCGTCTGGCCGAGGCGGAGCTGCTCGAATCGGTCGTTCGCATCTCGGAAGAGATTCAGAGACTCGAAGCCCTGCGCGTCAGGCTCGTCGGCGCCGTCGACTACCGCTGCAAGGTCGATGTGCTGGGATTTCCGAACGCCAAGATGTGGCTGGCCTCCAAGGCACTGCTCGAGGTGGGTGCGGCGGGGCGAATCGTGCTGTTGGGCCGAGGTTTGCGTTTCCAACCGGAAATAGCGGACGAGTACTACGACACCAACATTTCGGCGGATCACGCAGCGCTGATCATGAAGTTCTGCGAGAGGCCGCCCAAGGGCATGCCGCTCGAAGCGATGGATGACTGCCGAAATGCGTTGCTGTTCGCCGCAACCGGTCCCACCGCCAACACGGACGCAGTGCGCGCCGTCATCGCCCGACTGGAACGCGCCTTCGAATCCGACGACCCGCCGCCCAGCGAAGACACCGAACTCAACGAGTTCCACGCCTCCAAGACACTCAACGGACGCGTCGCCGTCAAAGGCGACCTGGATGCCGTTACCGGCGAAATGCTGCTCTCGGCTCTCTCCGGACTCTCCAAGCCGCGGCCCGCGCAGGACGGAACCAAAGACAATCGCACGCCCGGACAGCGACGGGCCGACGGATTCACCGAACTCCTACGCCGCTACTCGACTCCGGGATCGCCGGCGAAGAAGGCGGCGAACGGCCACACGTCTCACTCCATGTCAACGTCAAAGATCTCGCCGAGCACGCCGACTGCAGCGCGCGAGAACAGCGCGATGCCTCCGCAACTGACGAGTCGCTCTTCGCCGTCGATGGGGTGGCGTGGACCGAGTGGATGGGGCCGCTGAGTATCAAAGCAGCCCGGCTCCTCAGCTGCGACTCGATCTACACGCCGATCGTGCTCGACGAGAACGGGGCGCCACTCGACCTCGGCATTTCGACTCGAACCGTCACCAAGAGGCAGCGAAAAGCGTTGGTGGTGAGAGATCGAGGATGCGCATTCCCCGGGTGTTGTGCGCCGCCATCGTGGTGCGAAGGTCACCACATCATCCACTGGTCCGCCGGGGGGCCGTCCGACATGGGCAACCTCGTACTGCTCTGCGGATTCCACCACCGACTGCTCCACCACAGTGACTGGGAAATGGAGATGGGAGCCGACCGGCACCCCACGTTCATCCCGCCGCGGCAGGTTGACTGGGAACGGAAGCCGATACCGGCGCACAACCGGGCACGGCCCCGAGCGTCCTGATCCGGGGCACAGCACACCACGCCGACTCTGCAACAGGACGATTCCTGTTGCCGAGCCGGCATGTCGTCGTGCCCGTAGTCCAGGCCTGGTGTCACCGAACCGTGGTCCCCATCGACTCCGCAAGCCCATTACGATCGGCGACGTCGAGCTTCATACACGCACGGTAGATATGCCCCTCCACCGTTCGCACCGACACGAACAACCGATCAGCGATCTGCCGGTTCGACAAACCGGCCGCAACCATCGACCCCACCTCCCGTTCACGGCTCGTCAGGGGGAGTGGGTGGGCCGCTTCCACCAGTGCGGGGGACGACATGTGATCGCATCGGGCCGACAGGGCTTCGGCCGCGGCAGCACACTCGATCGAACGCCGCTTGTCTCCGGCATGCGTGAACGCGATCGCCGCCCGGGCGTAGGCGTCGGCGGCATCGGGCAGAGCACCGATCTTTTCGAACTCGGCTGCTGCCGATGCCACACCGCATCCGTCCCCTGCCGTAACTGCCGCTGCATGCCGGGCAACGATGTCGACGAGTTGGCCGTCGCAGATGTCGGCCAACTCGGCGAGCCGCGTAGCCGTGGTCGTGTCACCGAACCGGGTGGCAAGATGAAGTGCTGTCGCCTCGATGCCGAATTGTCCGGCCGCGCAAGCCGAATCAGCCGCCGATCGCGACAGGTCGATTGCCCGTGATGTTTCACCGCGCGCTGCGGCGAGCCACGCCTGCGACATCATGAGTTGTGGCCCGAACACGGCCACGTGCCGGCCGTTCCGAGCCTGCGCTGCGGTGATGATCCCGTCCGCCTCGTGAATGCGGCCGAGTTCCGAGTACGCCTGACCGAGCACGATGTAGGCGGGAAAACTCCACGAGATGGCATCGGCCGTATCGCCGACGTTGAGGGCGGCGATCGCCTGCTCGAGGCGACCCGCGGCGTCGTTGAACCGACCGCGGGCAAGTTCCACCGTCCCGACGAGGATGTTCGCAAGCCCCCAGGCAACGTATCGGCCGCTCGACGCCAACGAGAGGTACTCCTCGGCCCGGCGTTGCGCCGCGGCGAATTGTCCGGTCAGGGTCAACGCGAGGATCTCACCGTGTGCGGCCGGGAACCGCAGTAGCCCGTCGATCTGATCGGCCACGGCAGCGCTGCGCGCCGCCAGTTCCGGCACTCGGCCGCCGCATCCCATCAGTGCCAGGGACAGCCCACCACCGAAGAACGCCCACTCGATCGCCCACGGCAATACTCGGTCACAGGACAGAATCGCCGTCGCCGCCGCTGCGGCCTCCTCGGGGCGATTCTCGAATACCGCGCACACCGAGCCGATTCCCTCGATGATCGGCACGAGACTAGGATGAGTGACCCTCTCCCGCAGAACCGCCAGGACCTCGTCGGCCTTCTCCGACTCGCCGCTCGCCCAGAACAGGTTTGCGATCCGCGACGTACCCCAGCGCACCAGCTGCACCTGGTCCAGACTGTCGGGCGAGAAGGACAGCAGCAACGATTCCGCCTCGGTGGCGTGCCCCTGCCACAACAGTGCTCGGGCGAGGAGGTCGGCCGCCTCGAAGTTGCCTGTCTGGTCGAGCGCCGCGCGCGCGAGCCGTTCCCCCAGAGGAACATTCGCCAAACCGATGGCATCCTCGGCGGCGTCGACCAGCAGATCGGGTTCGACCGACCGGTCGCTGTCGAGCGCCAACTCTGCCAGGCGAATCCGATTGGAGGATCCGACCACAGCCCGGCTGCTTAGAGCCTCCACGAGCTGCCCGCGGAGCCGTCGACCTGCCGCGCGTCCCACCCGTCGTCGAATCACCTCACCGAAGAGTGGATGCGTGTAACGGACGTCGAGCCGGTGTCCATCCTCGACGATTCTGACGAGGCCGCGTCGCTCGGCCTCCTCCACCGAGTCCTCACCCGCCAGCTGTCCGAGGATGTCCAAGTCGAGCGGCTCGCAGAAAGTGAGAAGCTGCAACGCCTGCAACACGTCGTGGGGAATCTGATCGATCCGGTGCTCGAGCAGGGATGCGAGTTCGGATGTGATGGCGGCACGCCCCCGCAACTGCCAGACGCCACCGGAACGGCGCAGCGTCCCCGCTTCGAGGGCACCCTCCACCAGATGTCGGACGAACAGCGCGTTCCCGCCGGACGCCTCCCAGATCATGTCCGCGCTCAACCCCTCGAGGGGGCCGTCCAGCACCGACTCGATCAACTCGATGCTCTGTTCCCGGCTGAACGGCGCCAGTTCGAGCCGCAGGAGGTGACCGTCCTTCCACAACGACGTGATCGCATCGGGCACGGTCTCGCCGTTGCGAACGGTGGCGACGATGTGGACCGCCCTGTCCAGCGCAAGCTGATGCAGGAACGTCGCCGAGAGCTGATCGAGGAGGTGCGCGTCGTCCACGCCGACCACCACATCGCGACTGGGTCCGTCGTCGAGGAGCGCCTGCCGCGCCGCGGACAGAAAGGCGACCGGATCCCGGGAAGTGGACGCCCCGACCAGATGGGCGAATACGCCCAACGGGATGCTGCGCGCCGATTCGGTGCCCGCCACCCATTTCACCTTACCGGGCAATGACTCGGTGGCGAACCGTGCGAGGGTGGTCTTGCCGACGCCGGGATCGCCCGTGAGGACGACACCGCATCCCCCGGACCGAGACGCGAGCGACGCGGTGATCGCGTCGAACTCGACTTGCCGCTGAATCAGAGGCCACGTCGGACCCATGCACTGATTCTAGATTCTCGAGGCACTGGTGACAGCACCGTGACGAGTATTGAGCACGAGTTATCCAGCGAAACAATGCAATACAACCTTGGAGTCGCTTTCGGCCGCAATACTCCAGAAGCGTCGATGGGTTGAGTGGCGAGTCACGGGCACGAGTTCGGTTTCGAGATCGACCGGAGGCGTGTCCCACGATCGGGTAGGACGCTACTCGCGAGATCAGCCGACATCCAGGCCACTCTGAATGGGTATCGCGGAAAGTTATTGCGTCGAACTACAGGAGCATGTCATGACCGCGCGGCCGGAGCCGTTCTTCAGTTGGACGGCAAGACGAGTCGAACTCGACGAACTCCGTGAGTCCGAGTCCGCCGTCCTGGTGTTGGACGAACGCGTGCCGCTGGGAAGGAACACGGCGCGACTGATCGCCACCCGCGACGAGGGCGCCGATGTCGACTACCTTGCTCTGATCGTCGGCGACGTCGCCGACGGACACGACATCGCGGTCCGCGGCGTCGACGAGGAGTCCATCCTCATCGAGGGCCGCCGCTCGGCATCGTCACCGGAAATCCTGATCGGGTTGAGGGCCGCGCCCACCTTCGGTGGATGCTCCAGCCGGATCTGTCTCGAAGGTCCCCTCCTGACGATGATCGCCTCGGTCGGGGTCAGATCTGTCGTCGTCGACTGGTATCACACCGCGTCTGCGGTCGCGTGAACCGAACTACTCTGCCCGCCAGGTCGGTCGACGAGAAAGTCGGGTAGCGCAGCACTCGCGGAATCCCGGCCGTCGTGCTGGACCGTTGAAGACGTCCGACGAGCGACACTCCGGAGGCGTCGACAGTCACCTTCCCGTCGCCATCCCATTCGAAAGGAACGGTCATGTCAGTAATCAACGTCCCGCAGGACACCACCGACCAGTACGCGGACGCCGGCGAGTTGTCCGAAGACAGTGCCCCCCGCCCTGGCGCGGGGCCCATCGTCACGGGAGCCGACCGCGTCGCACCTCCCGCGCTGCCGGACCCGGAGCGCATCAAGGAGAAGGTGGAAAGTGAAGGGGCCGAATTGGACAGCATCGACTGGGACGCACTGACCACTGAGGAAGATCCCCTGTCGCCGACCGCGGAGGTTCTGGGTTTCACCCGCATCGGTGGGTCAGGACGCATCGTGTTCGGCGGGGGTGTCCCCGTCGGCGGGTGGACGCAGATGGTGGTGTTTCCCGACGGAAGCTACAACTACAGTGGTCACCTTCATGTTTCGGGCGCCACGAGTTACACCGTCTCGATCGCGTGGATGCTCACCACAGGCTCCGGTCATCCGTCGTTCGTGATGCCCGCGAAGGGCCGCCTGCACGGCACGTTCGAGCCGGGTTCACGGGATTTCGACTGGAACAGGAGCGGAACCAACCCGGCTCTGCGCAACGCGTGGCCCATCTTCAATGCGCAGGGGTACCGATGGCGCTGGTCGGCCTCGGCGAACCTCGACATCGGCCCGCTGATCACCGGCCTGGGTCAGGCAATCGGTGTCGTGGGTGCGGTCGTCGCGCTGCTCTGAGCGCGCAGTGGATTCGTGACCAGCGACAGTGCTGCGCCCGGTTTCGCAGTTACCGGGCGCAGCACGCGAAACCTGAAGAAACATAGATGCATTGACGCGGCGAGTACGCTGCGTTCCAGAATTGTGAGGACGAAACAGTGATATCTCGAGAAGATTCCGACCGGAACGGGGACGGTGGACGGCCTGCCGCCGATTCGACGGCCGAAACGACGGGCCGCTACGTGGTGGTGTTCACGGAGGACGGCAGGCGAACGGATCCCACGGGACTCCTACGATCCCTCACCGGCGTCTCGAACGTGGCGAGAAGTAGCGAGTTCGATTCTTCGGCAATGGATCTCGAACGGGCGGAAGTGGCTGACGCAGTTCTGTTCGACGAACTCGGAATTGCCGTGGTCGCCGCAGATCCCGGCCAGTTGGAGGCACTCCGCGCCGCGGCTGCCGCACCGGACGTCGCGGTTCTCTCCGTTGAACCCGAGTTGGTGCACCATGCACTGGATAGCGAAGACACCGTCGTAGAGATCGCACGGCCTGCGAACGGCGCCGCCGCGGTGGAGGACGCCGAGCACTTCCTGGATTCGCCGGAGTTCACCTGGGGATTGCAGGCGACCCGCACCACGACGTCGGCGTGCAGTGGGCGCGGTGTCAGGATCGCCGTCCTCGACACCGGACTCGACCTCAGCCACCCGGATTTCCACGGTCGCACCATCACGGCCCAGTCGTTCGTACCCGGCGCAGAACCCCAAGACGGACACGGGCACGGCACGCATTGCGTCGGAACGGCCTGCGGTCCGGCGGCAGCCACCGGCACCCGCCGGTACGGAGTGGCTCACGAGGCCGACATCTTCGTAGGGAAGGTTCTGTCGGATCAGGGGCGTGGCGTGGACGGTGGCATCCTCGCAGGCATCGAGTGGGCCATCGCCAACGGTTGTCAGATCGTCTCGATGTCGCTCGGCGCCGACGTCGCGTCGGTGTCCGTCGCCTACGAGACGGTGGGGCAGCGTGCACTGGCGGCCGGAGTGCTGATCGTCGCCGCGGCCGGCAACAACGCGAACAGAGGTGCCGGGCGCCCGGGACTGGTGGGCGTTCCCGCCAACAGTCCGTCGATCATGGCCGTCGCTGCAGTCGACCCCGATCTCGGGCTGGCCAATTTCTCCGCCGCCAGCAACCCCGTCGCCGGTGGTCAGATCGACGTGGCAGGACCTGGCGTGCGCGTGTTCTCGACGGTGCCGATGCCCGTGCGGTACGGCTCGAAGAACGGAACGAGTATGGCGACTCCGCACGTAGCGGGTATCGCTGCCCTGTGGTGCGAGAAGTCCGGGCGCACCGGCAGCGATCTGTGGTCCCTGCTCACCCAGCATTCCCGGCGGCTCGCGTTGCCGTCACTCGATGTCGGTGCCGGCCTGATCCAGGCATCCGGGTAGAAGGGCCCGACGTATCGTGCCGGGCATGGTCGGAATCAGTGTCACGGTGGACGCCGACCACGTCGAGGACATCGACGTGGTCGGCGTCGCGCTGGCCGAGGAGGGCATGCGGATCGACGCGGTGCACCGCACGATCGGAATCATTTCCGGTTCCGTCCCTGCGAGCCGATTCGCAGCCCTCGAGGCAGTCCCGGGCGTCCTGGCCATCGAACTGGAGCACCACGTCGACATCCGCCGTAACCGGGGTAGGCGACCTCAGACGCGGATGCTCTGCGCGATCACCCGCACCCCGGCGAACGTCAGCGTGAACGCGCCTGGGACACCACCGCCGACTGCTCACTCGGATCGAACTTCCTCCGCCATGCGGCGCGCAGGCGACGTCAACGGCTGCGGTGGGGTTCATCGTCGAGCGGGCGACTGGTCACGGCGTCAATCGTGCCACCGGCGCAGGGGGTCTACCCGGACTTCGCGCTCAACTAGCAATCAGGGATGGAACACCACTGCCGGAGCTGGGCCGGATCCGATCGGCAGCCATCTCCAGATGGCGTTGCCGGCGGCGTCCGAGCCACCTTCGTACGTGGTCACCGGTGTGGCTCGGAGTCGTTGGAAGTCTGGATTTCGGCCTGAAGCGAGTGCCGGGCCAAGGAACGGTGATGGTTTGCGGCGGCAACTGTGACACATGCGGGCATGTCGTCATTAATCGAAATCGGGATGCCTGGGGAGGACCGATTCGAACGCTCGTCTTTGTCAGATCGACTACCACACCACAGACCACCCGCCTCAGCCGGGATTTGTGCCGGGGACGCCTACCGGCCCGCAGATCGATGTCACGTTGCGGTGCCGGGACGGCCGCTGTTTGCTGAGTCGCCCGCACCTCCGTCGCAGCCGGGGATTCTGTCGTCGCACTCGATCAGGTGGACACCCTCGTCGAGAATGCGAGCTCGTATGCCACGACCATGACTGTGCGATGCACGGGCCCGCGTGCCGCGATGGTGCTTCTGTACCCGTGCCACCGACTGCTACTCAAGCCTGAGCTTGGAGAATATCAAGAGGATGCTATAATCCACGCCTCGCTCGGCCTTAGTCGTGTTCGTCAATTATTCAGTGCCTCTTTCAGCTCAGTGGCTAGGCCGCGTGAGTACTCAGGGGTGATGTGCACCCCGTCGCGGCGAACGGTCGTCGTGCCAACAAACGGCGGGCACACGTCATTCTTGGTGCAGAACCATTCCTTGGTGTCCACGTACTTGGCCCCCGTGGCGGCGGCTGCCTTCCGCTCGGCGGTAGAGTCTGCGTACCAGAGCTGACTCACGATGTAGGTGCAGTCCGATGGGACGCCGATCTTCGTGGCACACTCCGGCATGTTCTTTCCACCCGGCAATGGGGACAGCGCGACAACCCGCGCCCCTGTGGACTTGTACAGGCGGAAAGCCTGCTCGGAACCGCTCTGCCAAACATCGATGGCATCGGCACCCTTCAGAGGTCCGTTAATCTCATTCATCAGCCCCTCAGTTCCGGAGGAGATGATGAGATCCGGCTTTTCGCGCTGAAGCTCGTCCGCAACCCACTTCCGGTGGGTATCGCAATCCGCGTTGGGCAGATCCTCGCGGAGGATGGGCACCAACGCCCCTGGGCAGGCCGGTTTCACTAGCCCACGGATTGTCCACCCGTCGTTCTCCAGCGCAGCCCGTACCCCTGGAAGCCAGGTCAGCGCGATCGAGTCGCCAACGACGACCGCAAGCTTGTCGCCGCTCCCATATCGGCATTGATCCGCAGACAGTGGCGAGGAACCGCACTTGTCTTTCTCCTCCGGTGGCCTGGCATTGGTGAGGTCATCCAACGACGGACTCAGGTTCGACGGCCATTCGATCGAATTCACGGCATCCTGAATGTCCTTGGCGCGGCCCGTCAACTGTTGGGCCTGCGTGGCGGCGGAGGTGTATGGGGTGGCGTATGAGTTCACGGGCTTCGGGGCCGTAGCTGCGAGTGCGACCAAGGAGAAGCCGGCAACGATCACGACCAATGAGAGGGTGCCGATTGTCTGGCTGGACTCGCTCATTCTGAGGTTCTTGAGCCGCCACCTAGACAGGTCGAGCAGGTTCCGCTCACGCTTCTCGGAGTCGTTGCTGAGCCAATTGGACTCGCGGATCTTGTTCTCGAAGAAATGGTAGGAGGGGATTGAAATGCCGAACATCAGGAAAAGCGCTCCGGCGTAGTACAAGGTCCCTTCGGGTTTGATCAGTGCGGCCAGCAGGATGATGATCGGCCAGTGCCACAGGTACAGCGAGTACGAGATGTCCCCGATGTGGTTGCTTACTCGGTTGGTCAGCACTTGCAGGTACTTCTGTTCGCCGGCAACGCCGGCGGCGATGACCATCGCGGCACCGAGCACGGGCACGGCAGCCCATGGGGCGGGGAACCCCCCGCCGGTTTCAGTGATAACAAACGCGCTGACTGCAATCGCAATAAGTCCGGCCCAGGCGATGAACGGGCGAGCCTTGTCGGGGATGCGCTCGAAGTAGCTGATGGAGATCGCGAGGAGCGCGCCGACACCTAGCTCCCAAACACGGGTAAGAGTAGAGAAATACGCCCAGGTCGGACTGCTCGCAGTATTCAGCAGCGAGTAGCCGAACGACACCAAGACCGCGGCCCCCATTACCCCGGCTGACAGTGCGAGCCGCGCCTTGGCTGACCATGCATTGCGCATCACGACAACCCCGATTGCCAAGATGACGGCAGGCCACACGAAGTAGAACTGCTCCTCAACGGACAGCGACCAGTAGTGCTGCAACGGGGACACAGGTCCGGAGGAGTTGAAGTAGTCGGTGCCTTCGATTCCGAACCGCCAGTTCGACACGAAGAAGAACGCGGCCAACGCGTCGAGGCCGGTGGACTTGAACCGGCTACCTGTATAGATGAAGTAGGCGGCGATGACAGTCACGACGAGGACGAGAGTGGCTGCGGGGACGATGCGCCGGATTCGCCTTCGGTAGAAACTGGAGAACGAGATCCGCCCAGTCTTCTCGAAAGTGTGTAGAAGTGACCCGGTGATGAGGAACCCGGAGATCACGAAAAACACATCGACGCCGATGAACCCACCACGCGGGAAGTGGAACAGATGTGAGAACACGACGAGCATGACCGCGACCATGCGCAAGCCTTGGATATCGAGTCGCTGTGTCGCCTTCGGTTCAGCCGGTTTCCGGCGCGACGAACTAGACCGCGTGATGGTTGCCACGGAGTTCCCCTCAGAATCTCTCAGCCCCAGTTAAGGATGGGGATGGGGACAATATAGACCGCCCGGTCCTACTCGCTGGATTTTGTCATTCGACCGAATGACGCTGGCAGGCAGCCCAGAAGGCCTAGCCTTTCTATTGGAACGCGACAGACCGCGGGTTCACCCGCCCGTATATAGTCAGCCGCTGCTTGCATAGATCCCAACAAGAACACCAAAGCCGATGATGGACACAGCTGCAATCCAAGGTGCCGCTTCGCGGATCAGGTTCATAGTGCGCCTCGCTTCTGCGGCTGGGTCCGCAGTTCCCGAAGGAGTGCGTTTGTGGGCTGAGCGATCTGGACAAGCTCGTGACATCGTATGACGACGATCCGGTTACCGGCGCGTAGTAAATGTCCTGCGTGGCACTGGATAGCTGGGGCCCGCCCACAGAATTGCTCATGGGGAGATCACAACACGTTACCGTCCTGGGCTAGTTCGCTGGCGGATGGCCAGCCGAGGTTCGAGATTGGTGGTCGCTCCGAGCGCTAGAGATCGCGTTCGAATCTGGTGCACTCTTGCGTGGCAGAAAACGGCTATACACGCGCCGATCCGGCTCTTTCCGATCGTCACGTAGACATCCGGTTCGGGGTCCGCACCTATGGCGAAGACCCCGTCGCTGAAGGCAGCCCGTCTCCTAGCCGGCACAGCATCGGGCGTACGCGACAATCTGCACCGCCGTCGTTTCACGGGCGGATGCAGAAGCGGTGACGGTTCTTTACACAGTGACCGTCTTGGCCGAGGCCGTTTGTGAAGGCGTTCGGTGGATGTGCCTGAGCTCTGAAATCCTAGGGTGCGGAGTCGGTCCGCGCAGTTCGCCTGGTCATTTTTTGCTCAGAATCCCCGACGATGTTGCGGAAACGCGACTGCGATTGCGGGAGAGCGGCGTTGGAGGTCCTACAATCGGGTAGTTCGGACCGCCGAAGCATGGAAGACCCCGCCAGCCACTGGGGGGTAGGGGCTGGCGGGGTCGGTGCACCGCCCGAATGCGGGGGAGGGCGGCGCGCGCCCAACTCTATGACTCGTAGATCGCAAGTCCAGTGAGTGTGATGTAGACAACACGGGTTTTTCCCCGCCGCGCGAGCACGATAATGCCCCATCCTGGTTGTGAGGGGGCTACTTGCTGTTCTTCAGGAGAACTCGGTAGTTGTATCCAACCCGCCGTTCGAGAACGGGGCCTTGCCCAGAATGATCCTTCGTCCGGCTCAGTGTGAGGGCTTCTCCTGTAGCGCGCGAAGTTGACGGAATAGGAGAATGCTCCCCAGCAGAAGGAATGGGAGAAGTGGATGAAGATGATCTTGGTGGCGGCTCTTGCCGCGCTCGCGGTGACGCTCGGTGTCGCCCCGGTGGCGCAGGCGGGACCAACCGTCCATGTCGGGCCGGGTACCGCGTACACCCCGTTCCCGGACGCCGAGGGGTACTGCTCGATCGGGGCGGTCGGCACCGACAACGCGGGCCGCTTGGTTGCGCTGACTGTCGGTCATTGCCACCAGGGCGCGGGTAACGCCGTATACAAGGTTGGTGAGGGGGCCAAGGGGCCGATCGGGTGGGAGACCGACGTGTACTCGCGCAACACGGACGGCACGTTCACGGCGCTCGATTACGCGGTGATCCGGCTGAACCCGGATGTTGTTGTGCCGAGCAAGTACAGCGACACCACTGACGTCGTCGTCTCGACTGTCGGTGATGCCTCGCTGTCGAACGTGGGGTGCAACCACGGGGCAACCACCGGCAAGAATTGCGGGATCATCGGCAAGGTAGACGGTATTCACCTGCAGAACTGGGCGGTGATGTGGCAAGGCGATTCAGGCGGTCCGATCGTGGTGGGGGAGACGCTCGTCGGTCTCAATATCGGCATGGACTTCGGAACCCAGCCGACGACGTTCTATGGGAGGATCACGCCGATTCTGGCGGATATCGACGCAAGAGGTAGCTACGGCGCTGGGTTCACTTTGGTGCAGTAGCCCCAGGGGCCACCACACACCTGAGGGTGGGGGAGATTCGTTCTCTCTAGGAGGCGCTACCAGTGGTGAGGAAGGTGATCACTGGCGCTAAGACAATCAACCACTCCGGCCACATGCCACCCGGATTCCACCAATCGTCCATTCCATTTCCTCCTTCTGTAGATCCGGGCGGATGCCACTGCCTCCCATCGGCACCATTCTCCCGAATTGAACTGCGGTAGCTGGCTGTACCTCGAGCGGTCGGTCTGTGGCCGGATTGGCCTCGCTACCAAGGTGCACGATGACGCCCCATCCTTCCGGGGCGTCGCCGTTTCTAGTTGACGCTGCCCCAGTTGAGGGTGTGCAGCACTCCCGAGACGAACTGGATGAACATGCCAGAAGGTGTATCCCAAACGCCGGTGTCTATGAGCACTCTTTCTGAAGGTAGGACGAATCCCCGCTCGACGTCGGGGTGAACGCGGGGTTTCCGCGCCGGCCGTCGGTCGGGGTCCGCCGGGCGCGAGCTGATCATAAACAGGGCGGTTGGCTACCCACCAGTTCGGCCCGTGTGGGTATACCACCCGAATGACAAAGGGATGAAACATTTCTGGCCGGCACTGGATACAGCTATTCCGCACCGGGTGTCGCGCTCAGGTGGGTGAGCAGTGCGTTCAACTGAGCTTCGAGTTGCATGACGCCGATGAGGTCGCCCTTCCCGTAGGCGTGCTTCAGGAGGGCGGCAAGGTCGTAGAGGCGGTCGGGAATGGGCTGCATGCCGAACCTCCGGAGCGCGTGATCGAGCTAATGCTCATCGAGAATATGAGGAGCGTCGACGTCACAGCGATGTGATCCGGCGGCGTTAGATCAGCGAGTGGGGACGAGACCCCGTCGGAACCAGGGGAGGAACTTCGGCGGGTCTTTGCACTGGCTCTCGGTTGCGGGTTGCGACCGGGGTGCGCTGAGCGTATCCGCGGGTTCGGTTTGCCGCTACAGCGCCGGCGAGTATCTCACCGCCGACTGCCTCATACCCTGCCGCGAAATCGGATTCCCGATCCCAGTGCGCATCGAAAAGAGCGGGAATTCGAAATTTTGATGCTACGAGCTATGGTTGATCTGGTTTGCGGTCACCTTTCCGGGCTCTGGTTATCTTTTCGGAGAATCGTGTATTGTGCTGGCCTACTGCGGGATTGGTGTGAATAGCTGATACAGCAATTCAAGTGCGATCAGCGGTCGTACCTGCACCGCGAAGGAGGGGGTGGATCGCGAGAGAAACTTCGTGTCCGCGGCTACCCTGCTGTTGCAAAGTCTTTCAACTGGTGTAAAAAGAACGAGTGCCCGCCAGGGGCACGGATCGAGCTTCCGACACCAACCCCTCAGTAGGAGTGAAATATGTCTGTAGATTTCGCCAGCATCGCGGATCTGATCAACTTCTTTGCTTCGTTCCTGACCTTCGGGTCGGAGGGTGGATCCACCGGAGTGTAAGTCCGGCACCGATCTGAAACTGGGGCACACAGGAACACTGTGTGCCCCAGTTTTTGTGCGTTGACACTCGATGTCTGGCACCCGGTCCGGTCATCAGACGTGTGCCCGACCTAAGGAAGGGCGATTCACCGCGTGGGCGTCGATTGGCGGACGGAGTGGCGAGGTTCTTTGAGTAACCGGGACTACGCGGCGGTCTGGTCGGGCGGCCCGCCAGTCCGGCTCTTGCGCCGACGGGGCAACTTTTCACGCCGATCTTTCTGCCGGGCCACTTTCCCGATCAGTATTGCGAGTGGTATCGACAACACCACCCACGCAATGACGATCCCGATTGTCCACCACCACATGACACCAGTATGCCGCAGCCGTGCGGCCGACCAGCCTAACGTACTGGGGATTCGTATCTGCGAAAATGCTGAGAATTTGTTCCTTGGTCGCTGAGGGTGTTGACGGGTGGTTATCCCGCCACCGGCGGCGAGCGATGTTCGAGCGCGGCACAGTACCTGTTCATCACCTCGTTTGCCAGCATTTCCTGTGACCCTGAGTATCAGATTGCTTGTATGGCAATGTCATTCACTCGGTATACGCATGTGTTGACCTGCGGTATCGGGCTGCGCCGACTCGGTTACGGGGCCGTTGTGAAGCTGGTCACTTGATGTCTCAACTCGCAGGCCCGCATGCGAATATCGACGCGGCAGCAAACATCAGGCGATCATCGCCTTCGCCATGTCGTGAGAACACACGGGCTCGCCACTTCAGGATGGCTCTAGTTCGGAAGGCGCATGGTGACGGCGTTCGATGTTCCACTCGACCCTTCTCGGGGTCCGGAGGACGCAGATGCGTTCACAGGGGGCGCGAGCCGACTGGATAGTCGCCGCGAGTGGCAGGCCGACTACATCCGGCGCCTCCTGGTCTCCGACACTCTGATTGCGATCGCCGCCGTGGCGCTGGCGCAGTGGGTCCGGTTCGGTGACAGCGGCACACTGACCACGAGCGGTACCGGTTACGACCTCAGTTACGCACTCGTCTCCGCTTTGCTGATCGTGGCGTGGCTGACGGCCCTGACGATTTTCCGGACTCGTACGGTGCGGGTGATCGGGAGCGGCCCGGACGAGTATCGACGGATCTTCGTCTCGACCGTGCGGCTGTTCGGCTTCATCGCGATGCTGGCGCTGTTGTTCCGCCTCGATTTGGCTCGGCTCTACCTCGCCATCGCGTTTCCCGTCGGACTCGTGGCTCTGCTGGTGAGCCGCTGGCTGTGGCGTCAGGCGATAGCTCGTAAACGGTTGCGCGGAGAGTTTCTAACGTCGGTACTAGTCGTGGGCAATGAACGCGCCGTCCGGCTTCTCGCGGAATCCTTCGCCCGAGGTACGGCCGACGGATATCGCGTGGTGGGCGTCTGCATTCCGGGTCACTCAGGCGAGCACGGCGACAAGATCACCGTGGCGGGCCGCGACATCCCTGTGCTCGGTGGCGAGCTGGATGTGATCGATTCCCTCGAGTTCTGCCACGCCGACACCGTGGCCGTCACTGCGACCGAGCATCTCGGGCACGAAGGGATCCGCGCCCTCGCCTGGAACCTCGAGCCACACGACGTCGACCTGGTGGTGTCCCCGGGAATGATGGATGTGTCCGGTCCGCGTCTGTCGATGCGACCGGTGGCGGGACTACCGCTGATTCATGTGGAGAAGCCGCAGTACCACGGCGCACAGAGGTTTTCGAAGCTCGCGTTCGACATGATCTTCGCGACATTGGCGCTCGTTCTGACGAGTCCGGTGATGATCGTGGCTGCTCTCGTGATCAAGCTGACGAGCAAGGGTCCGGTCTTCTACAAGTCGGAGCGAATGGGCCTGGACGGTCGGCCGTTCCCGATGCTCAAGTTTCGCAGCATGTTGGTGGACGCCGACAAGCAGGTGGCGGCGCTCATGACGGCGAACGAGGGTGCTGGCGTGCTCTTCAAGATGCGCGAGGATCCGCGGGTCACACACGTGGGCAGAGTTCTGCGCAAGTACAGCCTCGACGAGCTTCCGCAATTCCTCAACGTTCTTCGACGGGAAATGAGCGTGGTAGGCCCACGCCCGCCCCTGCGCCGGGAGGTCGAGGCGTACGACGGCACCGTCCGTCGTCGGCTGCTGGTGAAGCCGGGCATCACGGGCCTGTGGCAGGTGAGCGGGAGATCGGACCTGTCGTGGGAAGAGACTGTGCGGCTCGATCTCTCGTATGTGGAGAACTGGTCGATGATGGGGGATGTGCTGATCATCGGCAAGACGGTCCGGGCCGTGGTGGCCGGTGACGGGGCTTACTAGAGCGTCGAGTGGCCGGTGACGGACCCTGGCGTCGAACGTATCGAGTTCCAGTGGAAATCAATGTATCTGGCCGTCACAGATAGCGTGCGATCACGCCGCAACTCCGGGCGAAGTCGAGTGGCGCGCGAACCGCGATCGGGTTTCAATCATTCCAACGTGATCGGACATGGAGGGGATGTCGAACATGAGGATCGAATCTGCGCCCGACGCGGTCATTCTGGTCGGCGGTATGGGCACCCGGTTGCGGCCGTTGACGCTGTCGGCGCCCAAGCCGATGCTGCCGACCGCTGGAGTGCCGTTCCTGACTCATCTGCTGTGCCGCATCAAGGACGCGGGACTTACCCACGTGGTGCTCGGAACGTCGTTCAAGGCGGAAGTCTTCGAACAGCATTTCGGCACGGGTGAAGAGCTCGGGCTGGAGATCGAGTACGTGACCGAGGACGAGCCGCTCGGCACCGGGGGAGCCATCCGGAACGTCTTGCCCCATCTGCGTGCCGACACCGTCGTGGTGTTCAACGGTGACGTGCTCGGCGGCACCGACGTGCGAGCCGTTCTGCGCACGCACGTCGACGCCGATGCCGACGTGACGCTGCACCTGGTGCGGGTGAGCGATCCGCGTCCGTTCGGCTGTGTGCAGACGGATTCGGATGGCAGGGTCACCGCCTTCCTCGAGAAGACGCAAGATCCGCCGACCGACCAGATCAATGCCGGCTGTTACGTCTTCCAACGGGAGTGGATCGAGAAGATCCCGTCAGGCCGTGCCGTGTCGGTGGAACGCGAGGTGTTTCCCGCGCTGCTGTCCGGCGGAACGCGGGTGTTCGGCCATATCGATTTCGCTCACTGGCGAGACATGGGGACGGTCGACGATTTCGTCGCCGGATCGGCGGATCTGGTTCGCGGAATAGCGCCGTCGCCCGCGCTGATCGGTGCGCGCGGCGAGTCGCTCGTCGATCCGAGCGCCGCGGTGGCCCCGGGGGCGGTGTTGGTCGGCGGTACGGTGCTCGGCGCACGGGTGACCGTCGGTGCGGGTGCGCGTCTGGACGGCGCGGTGGTGTTCGACGGCGCCCATGTGGAAGCCGGCGCGGTGATCGAACGATCGATTCTCGGGTACGACTGCCGGATCGGGCGGCGTGCACTTGTGCGCGATTCGGTGGTGGGGGATGGCGCCAGCGTGGGTGCTCGATGCGAGTTATTACGCGGAGCCCGCGTCTGGCCGAACGTGATGTTGCCGGATGGCGGCGTCCGATTCTCGACGAATGTCTGATCGATGAGACGACTTCACGGAGCAATCCGGTCGTATGACTGGGGCTCTCGCACCGTGCTGGCGGAGCTCACGGGACGACCCTCGCCGTCCAATCGGCCCGAAGCCGAACTCTGGCTCGGTGCGCATCCGGCAGACCCGGCGCGTGTGGACGTCGCGGGCTCCGGCGAGTCACTGCTCGACGTGATTTCGGCCGACCCGCGGGGGCAATTAGGGGAGACCAACGCGTCGCGATTCGGGGGTCGACTTCCGTATCTCCTTAAGGTTCTCGCCGCGGATGAACCGCTGTCGTTGCAGGCGCACCCGAACTCCGTGCAGGCACGTGAAGGATTCGAACGCGAAAACCTAGACGGTGTTCCGCTGGACTCGCCTGTCCGCAACTACCGGGACGACAACCACAAACCGGAGCTTGTGGTTGCGCTGACGAAGTTCGAGGCGCTCGCCGGCTTCCGTGACGTGCGGCGAACGGTCGAGCTGTTGCGAGCGCTGGGTGTCGCGGAGCTGGACGTGTGTTCAGCGCAATTGGCCGCTCGGGCCAACTCCTCTGGAGTGCGGGCACTGTTCACGCGGTGGATCACCAAGGACGGAAACTCGGCGCCGCTGATCGGTGATGTGGTCGAGGCGTGCCGGCGTTACCTGTCGACGCAGCGCGATGGTGTGGTCGGGGAGTTCGCCGCCGAAGCGCAGACCGCGCTCGAGTTGGGGACCAAGTATCCGAACGACCCCGGTGTGTTGATCTCGCTGCTGCTCAATCGGATCACCCTCGAGCCGGGGGAGGGGCTGTTTCTCGCGGCCGGAAATCTGCATGCCTACCTTCGAGGCGCTGCCGTCGAGATCATGGCCAACTCGGACAATGTGCTTCGTGGCGGTATGACCCCCAAGCACGTTGACGTGCTCGAGCTGCTGAAAGTCCTCGACTTTCGGCCGGGGTCCATGCCGGTGGTGCGCGCAGAGGGTGACAGCCGTGACAACAGACGCCTGTACCGAACGCCGGAGACAGAATTCGAGCTCACCCGGCTGCACCTCGACACGTGCAGGAGTGGAGCGCCGTCATCCGCAGTGACCCTCGCAGCCGGAAACCCACGGATCGTTCTCTGCACGGCAGGATCGACCGTCCTCTTATCCCACTGCGACTCGCTCGAGCTGAGTGCGGGGCAGTCGGCGTGGCTGTCGGCATCGAACCCGGCTGTGACTCTGGCGCCGTCACAGCAGCACGCACAGGTTTTCGTCGCCACGATCGGCTCCGGATGATGCGGACTCTCCTCGCCGCCAAGGAGTCTGCGCTCACGTGTAATCGATAGACCTGGACAACTGACCAGTGTGACGGTCGGTTACACGCACGGGTCGGGACACTGCATCACATTGGGTTCTTCGAGAAAGGCGTAACCATGGGGGAATTGGATTCGACCGTGTTTCGGACGGCTGTCGTGCCGGCCGCGGGAATGGGAACACGATTTCTGCCGGCGACTAAGACGGTCCCCAAAGAGCTACTTCCTGTGGTGGATACGCCTGGGATCGAGTTGGTGGCCGGTGAGGCTGCCGAGTCGGGAGCTGATCGGCTGATCATCGTGACGGCGCCCGGCAAGGACGGTGTGGTGGCGCATTTCGTCGAAGACCTGGTGTTGGAAAACAACCTTGCTGCCAGGGGTAAGCACACTCTGCTGGAGAAGGTCCGCAGGGCGCCGGGCCTCCTCGCGGTGGAGTCGGTAGTCCAGCATCAACCGCTGGGGCTCGGCCACGCGGTCGGCTGTGCCGAGGCGGTGTTGGGCGACGACGAGGATGCGATCGCCGTCTTGCTGCCGGACGATCTGGTACTGCCGAACGGCGTGCTCGACGTCATGTCGCGCGTGCGAGCCAAGCGCGGCGGAACGGTGTTGTGTGCCATCGACGTCCCCAAAGAGGAGGTGGGCGCATATGGAGTCTTCGACGTCGAGACAGTTGCCGATGCCGTGAATCCAAACGTACTGAGGGTGAAAGGCATGGTGGAGAAGCCGAAACTCCAGGATGCCCCGTCGACTCTCGCAGCCGCCGGTCGTTACCTCCTGGACCGAACGATCTTTGATGCGCTCCGACGAATTCGCCCGGGAGCGGGCGGCGAATTGCAGCTGACCGACGCGATCGCGCTGCTGATCGCGGAGGGGCATCCCGTACACGTAGTGGTTCATCGCGGTCCTCGGCACGACCTCGGCAATCCCGGCGGGTTTCTCCGCGCCTCGGTGGACTTGGCGCTGAGTCGTCCCGAATATGGGACGGACCTGCGGACGTGGCTAGAGCAGAGGGTCAAGGGCTAGCGATGTTCTGTTCGTTCCCTTTGCGTTTCGGCGGACCTGTCCCTGGTCAGAGCAACGTTACAGCGTTGTTACTGTCCAGTACGAAGTGCGCAAAATACTCGAAGATCGGAATCGGTGCCAGCGGGCGGGGTTGAGGTCTGCCTATGGACTGGTCTCCGGGTGCGTCACTCTAAATGCGGATCTTTGGGTTGACCAGGGTCGAAAGTCCCTCTCTCCGAGTAAAAATCGAGAGTGTGAGTCGCGTCACTCCGGGGTGTCTCAAGTGTAACGAGACGACCACAAGTGCGATTATTAGCTGGCAGCAATGCCCGGGGGGCGGACTTCCTCTACCGCCACGCAGGTCGCGAGACAGTGTCGCTCGCCGACTCTTTGGTCCTAGTTGGAAGGCTCAGATGGTGACGTCGTTCGGTGTTTCGCTCGACTCGGCAACGGCCGCTGGGGGCACCACGCCCGAATCGGGCCTCGAAGGCCGGCCAAGCGGCAGGCGTGCCTGGCAGGCCGCGTACATCCGACGTCTGTGGGTCTCGGACACGGTGATCGTGATCGCCGCGGTAGCCCTCGCGCAGTGGGTGCGGTTCGGCGACAGCGGTGTCCTGCATACCTCTTCCTTCCCTCAAACACTCAGCTATGCGCTGGTGTCTGCTTTGCTCGTGTTGTCGTGGCTCGCCACGCTCATCATCTTCCGGACCCGCACGACTCGCGTGATTGGTAGCGGTCCGGATGAGTACCGGCGCATCTTCGTCTCCACTGTCAGACTGTTCGGCCTGATAGCCATCGTGTCGCTACTTTTTCGTCTCGACCTTGCGCGTTTGTATCTCGCCATTGCCTTCCCTGTGGGGCTGGTCGGTCTTCTGGTCAGCCGCTGGGTGTGGCGTCGGATGATCGCTCGCAAGCGCTCGCGTGGCGAGTTCCAGACCTCTGTGCTTGTGGTAGGCGGTGAACGCGCGGTGCGCAGTTTGGCCGAATCGTTCGAGCGCGGCACGGCCGACGGGTACAAGGTGGTCGGCATGTGCATCCCAGGGCACACTGGCGCCCGAAACGACAAGATCGTTGTCGGAGAGCGTGATATCCCCGTGTTCGGCGACGAGGGTGACGTAATTCGTGCGTTGGGTTTCTGCCACGCTGATACTGTTGCCGTGACAGCAACAGAGCACCTCGGGCACGAGGGTATGCGTTCGCTTGCATGGGACCTCGAACCCCATCATGTGGATCTCGTGGTATCTCCCGGAATGATGGATGTGTCAGGTCCGCGTCTGTCGATGCGACCGGTGGCCGGTCTTCCACTCATCCACGTGGAGAAGCCGAGGTACCACGGCGCGCAGAAGTTTTCGAAAATCTCGTTCGACTTCGTGTTCGCGGCCCTTGCGCTAGTTCTCGTCAGTCCCGTGATGCTGGCAGCTGCGCTCGCGATCAAGTTGACGAGTAAGGGCCCGGTGTTCTACAAGTCGGAGCGTATGGGCCTGGACGGCAGGCCTTTCCCCATGCTCAAGTTTCGCAGCATGATCGTCGACGCGGACAAGCAGGTGGCGTCACTAATGGGAGCGAACGAGGGCGCTGGCGTGTTGTTCAAGATGCGGGAGGATCCCCGGGTGACGAAGGTGGGCAGGTACCTTCGCAAGTACAGCCTCGACGAGCTGCCACAGTTCATCAACGTGCTCCGCCGCGAAATGAGCGTTGTGGGTCCGCGGCCGCCTCTGCGGCGGGAGGTGGAGGCCTATGACGGCACGGTGCGCCGCCGGCTGCTGGTCAAGCCCGGCATCACAGGCTTATGGCAGGTCAGTGGAAGGTCGGACCTGTCGTGGGAAGAGACTGTCCGACTTGACCTCTCATATGTGGAGAACTGGTCAATGATGGGTGACGCCTTGATTGTCGGAAAAACGGTGAGGGCGGTGGTTGCGGGTGCTGGGGCATATTAACGTTCGGCGAGGTCGTCCTAACCAGATCGGCTCGGAGGATATTATGGTGTCGACGGGTTCACGTTCAGACAAACGAATCGATATACTTCACGTGTCTGAGGCATACGGTGGCGGCGTTCAATCGGCTGTCAATACCTACATACGACACACGCCGGAACTCCGACATCAATTGTTCATCCGAGGTCGGTTAGCGCATCATAATGGAGAGGAAAACCCGGTTGAGTCCTTCCATGTCGAGGGTTCAATATATCGGTTTATGGCGAGTGCAGCTCGACACATAAATGAAACTAACCCACATGTCGTGCACCTTCATTCAAGTTACGCAGGACTCCTGCGCGGTCTTCCTGGCATCAAGGCGAACTTCGTGTACTCGCCTCATTGTTTCTCGTTCTATCGTTCCGACTTTCATCGACTCCTACGGGCTCTCTACTACTGCACGGAACAGTTACTTTCGCAGCGGACGCAGACAATTGCTGCGATAAGTCCGCATGAGGCAGGCATTGCTGCGCGAATGACGCGGAGAGGAAGCGTGAGGTACCTTCCGAATATCAGCGGATCTCACGCCACAGGGGCTGCTGTGAGACTGAAGGCGATGGAAGTTGACGGCGGACCAGCAATTGTGTGCGTCGGCAGAATCTCGAAGCAGAAAGATCCAGAGTTTCTTGCAGAGTGTCTGCAATTCGTAGACTCCCCGATTAGGTGTGTTTGGGTCGGAGATGGCGATGTCCGACTCCGAAAGGCGCTTGAGCAGGCCGGGGTATTCGTCACGGGATGGGTGAGTAGCGAAACCGCTCAAAAATACATCGCTGAGGCCGATCTGTTTTTGCACACCGCAGAATGGGAAGGTGCGCCAATAACTTTGGTTGATGCCGCGGCGATAGGAGTGCCGGTTATTGTGCGGAGCATCCAGCACTTAGAGGGATTGGGCTTTACAGGTGGCGGCCGAACCCCCATCGAGCTTGCAGCGACTGTCAACAAATTCCTTCTCGACGAAAATTTTCGGAACGACGTCGCAGCCTGCACAAGAGAGACTGCCGCTGTGCATTCGTCGACGGCGCAGCGGAGAGCGCTGCTGGCTCTGTACAAGGCATCGGACCGGGTGGGTTGAATTGAAGGTACTGATTCCAGGCCGCATCCTTGCGAGGCATGTGGGAGGCAACACCACCTATGCAAGAAACATCGCCGCCGGCCTTGAGAGCAGGGGGCACACGGTCGCTTCCATTCCGCACGGTAGGCATCCGCTCACAACCGCGCTCAGTGAGAATCGAGTAGGTTTATCCCGTGGGGATCATGGCGATCTCATACACTATGTTGCCGATACCGGGCCAGTAATCAGGACGAAGAGGCCTTCGCTTGTCACGGTGCACGGGGTTGCGAGTCGCTGGGAGCACGGCATTAGAAATCGGCGCCAGGAGTTCGTATGGCGGAGTCGTGTCGCCCGAGCTATCAAGTCCACCAATCGTGTAATCACGGTTTCCCAATCCAGCGCCTCCGACATCGCGGAGATATTCGATATCGAGGCTTCCAGTATCGATGTCATATACCACGGAATCGATGTTGCCAAGTTTTCCAAGCCCGCGGAACTCTCCCCAGAACTATCCGAGAAGTTACCATTCGACTATATACTATACCTTGGAAATATCGAGCCGAGAAAGAACGTCGTAGAACTTGTTCGAGCGATGTTGCACAGAGAGGTCGCCGCACTTGGTATTCCTCTAGTAATTGCTGGTAAACCGGCCTGGAATTCCGCAGCCTCAATGAAAATGGTTGAATCGGCGAAGAATGTTATCTACCTCGGCTTCGTATCCGACAGCGACCGCACAGCGCTCATGCAACGTGCCGCATTGTTCGTATTCCCGAGTCGCTACGAAGGTTTTGGATTCCCGGTACTCGAGGCGCTCGCGGCTGGAACCGGTGTTCTGACCTCGGCGCGAGGAGCCCTCGCTGAAGTGGCCGGCCCATCCAGGATCTTGTCTGACCTCGGTGCCGACGCAATAGCCGATGGAATCATCCATGCGCTCGCAGACGAAGCCAGATTGGCTGAGCAGAGTCTGCAAGGACGCGAGTGGGCCAGTCGATTCAACTGGGACAGGAGTGTGGATCAGCACATACGTTCCTACGAGGAAGTACTATCAACATGAAAATTCTAGTGCTACATGGATACAGCGCTCTGAACCGGGGCGATGGCCTACTAGTGTCGTCCACTCTGAGTATTCTTCGGGAAGCATTCGGGGAAGAAATCAAGGTGACACTGGTCGCCTCTGATCCAGACTCATTCTCGAACTTGGAACTGGAAAGTTATCCAGCAGTTCCGCATATCTCCGGTTACTCAAGAGAGTACATCAGAGTCTTGCGAAATATAGGAAAATTCGATCTTGTGGTTGGAGTCGGAGGGGGATATCTACGAGGTGGGCGCGTAGTAGAACTCGCCAAGACTTCGCTGGTACATGGGGTACAGCTTTTCGCTGCAGGGCGGTCTGGAGTGCCAACTGTCTATTTTCCCCAGAGTGTTGGACCATTCCGATTTGGATCCCGACTTCCAATGGCGAGGCTGCTAAGAAGAATTGACCGCGTCTATGGTCGTGACGATCGATCGATGGACGAGTTCAACGATGTTCCGATGGTTCGAATTCCCGACCTGGCGATCCTTTCAAAACACGAGCCTTCATTTTCAAACGATCTGAGAGATGGCACGCCAGTACTTTCAGTACGGGCCGTCAACGGGAGAGTCCCTCCCCTGGTGCGAGAGTTGGCTGGCTACCTCGAGACATTCGACGGCTACATCCAGAGCGAAACCCGCGGCAACGATGATTCAGCCGCAATGAGTGCATTACTGCCGAGGACTGTGCTGACGCGAAACGAACTCTTTGATACCAGAACGCCGCGTGTGGTGATCGCAGTCCGCTTGCACGCTTCCTTGATGGCACTGCAGGCTGGCCACTACGTGATCCATCTCGCGTACGAGCGAAAGGGTTTTGGAGCGTTCGAAGACCTTGGCCTACCCGAGTACGTCCACAATGTAAACAAGTTCGAACCGCATCGAGTTCTTATGCAAGCACATCAGTTAGCAACAGATGAAGGCGTGCGGCGAGAGTATGCCCGGCGAGTGGGGGCAGCACGATCAACGAGTCAGCGACATAGGAAGTCCCTCATCGGTGAGCTCAGAGGACTTGCGGCGTCTGGGGAAAACTAGATGTGCGCCGACATGACTGTCACTACCCGATACGCCCTCGAGATGCCGTGGGTGCGGTGAGACATGCACCGAATGCCCACGAAACAAAGGCCTGAAAGTCTTGCTATTCGTTTGCTGCAAGGCGGATTGCCCGCAATACTCGCGAGCGGAGTGGCGTCGCTAGTTCCGCTACTTGGCAGCGTTTACGTTTCCACGACCGAGTATGCGATCTGGGCACTCGGGGCAACGCTTTCAACGATATTTATCGTGTTCGATTTCGGGTCACCGAGTCTCGCGACGAAGCTTGCTAGCACGGATCAGCTGACCCGCTCCGCGTCCATTAAGCTGTCATTTATCTCGCTGATGCCTCCCTTGGTGCTCGGTATAGTCGCGGTGGTTGTTTGGCCTTGGTATGGGAGGCAAGCAGGGCTCGATGGTCTATCAGACTCGACCGTTCTTCCACTGTTTATCCTGATAGCGGTCGGATGCGCGTTGCGCAGCGTCGGTTTGGTATATGCAGCGAGCGCCTTAGGGTCTGGCAGCTATGTGCGACGTGGGTTGATCCTGATTGGCGGAGCGTCCGTGAATTTGGTTTCAACCCTAGTGTGTCTGACTGCAGGGATGGGTGTTCAGTCGCTTGGATATGGGGTCCTATCGGCTGGATTCGTGCAGGCTGTTCTCGGATTGACTCTCGGATATCGCATGCTGCCGTCGACAAGGCTCAGCCGACATGTGTCGCGCGAAGTTGATCGCCTGATAGGACTCTTCCTGCGTTCAAAAGGACTAGTAACTCTTCTAGGTTTGGGTATAACACAGCTGGATCGGTGGGCAGTCGGTTTAATCGGAAATCCACACCTGCTAGCCCAATACGATATCGCGACGCGTGTTCTGGTCATGCCAAAAGTAGCGCTCGTTGCCATTGCGGCTGGTCTTATCGCAGAGGGAGGCAGGGCGAAGGCACATGGCCACGTCTCCGAACTTCTTCGAAAGTCGGAGCTGCTACTGTATGTTGTTTCGCCAATTGCGACGATAGCCGCAGGCTCATTTGCGATTCTTATGCAAATGAATCTGGAGCCGGCAATGAATATTTGGATCCTGACGGGAGTGCTATCAGCAGCACATCTAGCCAACATGATGACTATACCTTCGGTCTATATATTGACTGGTATGGGACGCCCTGATTTCGAACTTCGGTACCTGATTCCACTTGCAAGCATCACCACTGCCGTCTACGGTGCGTCTATTATTCTCACCAATGGGCAGCTATTTGTGGTGGGCTGGGCTGTTTCGATGTTTGGTTGTTCGCTGTTCTTCCTGGCTAAACGCAAGTTGTTCATTAAGGAGTCCTTCAAATGATGCTCGAAGCGCTAGATATGATCAGTCCGCGTCGCGCACGTGAACGAAAGTTCGCGAAACTGGTGGGGTCGGGCCGAGCGCGCATCGGTCGACATTCATACGCCGTTCCGACAGTCCGGACGTACGCATACGACGATACTCGACTTTCAGTCGGTAGCTTCACTTCGATAGGAGCAGACGTTACCCTGATCCTGGGTGGCAATCATCGACTCGATCGAGCGACGACGTTCCCGTTGCGGCAGAAGCTGGATCTTCCTGGTGCGGGTGAGGATGGTTTTCCTTGGTCAAAAGGATCCATTGATATCGGTTCGGACGTATGGATTGGCCACGGCGCGACCATTCTGTCAGGTGTGCGAGTCGGACACGGAGCGGTAGTCGCTGCTGGCAGTGTTGTTTCACGTGACGTCGCGCCTTATGCGGTAATCGCGGGGAATCCTGCGGTATTCATTCGAACGCGGATCAGTGAGGAATTGATTCCGCGCTACTTGCAGGTGTCGTGGTGGGATTGGCCTGATTCGGCGTTGGTCGAAATGGTCGAGACGCTGTCCGACTACGAACCTTCCGAGGCGATCTCGGTTCTTGAGGAATATAAAGAATCGAGGATTCGGGATGGTTTATAGGAAGCCATTGCTTCAGTCGGTTTCGATACCACCGTTGGTAGTGTGCGCTTTGCTCACGTTTTTCCTGCCGATTGACTTTGTGGCTCTGTCGCCACTTTGGCGATCAGTCAGCACTTTAACCCTTATTGTCGGTTCGGCTTTGGCGATACTACTCATTCTTTCCTCGAATCTGAATATGCTGAAGGCGGTTGGGCTCGGTGCTATTGCGCTAGTTATGGTGAACCAGTTTTTCCTATTTAACCCGGTAGCTCTTCTCACAATTGCCGGGCCTCTTCTTATCGGGATGGCGACAGCATATGCAATGAGAAGCCACCTTCTTTTTGTAATGGCTTCTGCTAGCGTTGTGAACGCGGTCCTTCTTGCTTGGGAATATTCTGTAAAGAAGCATGTTGTGAGCTATTTTTTCGGTGTACCTTTTCAGGAGAGTGCTTCCGAGGAACTTTTTCGGGCGCGCGGATTTCTGGGACAGCCGGTGCCGGCTTCGATGGTGGCGGTGGCGTTGTGCTTCGCTGTATTGTCATTTAAGGCTGAAAGCAGGAATGGGGTTGCTGCTAAATATGCCACTCTGTGTGCCACTGTAGTTACTCTGCTGGTAACTGGAACTAGATCCGCGGCTCTGATACTTATTGTTGGTTGTTTGCTGCTGGCATTGAGTCGGCCTCGGTATCGCCGGATTAAGGTCCCCACTACCCTGGCGGTGGTTGGGCCGTTGCTTCTCGCGGTTCTCGTGGCATGTTCTAGCCAAGTTGTTGATATTCTTTCTGGGATGCGAATCGCCAGCTTCGAGACTCTTTCTGGGTCCAGTTCGGTAGATAATCGGGTGCATGCCTTGGATGTTTTCGAATACTGGTCGGAAAATTGCAATGGTGCCTGTGTTATTTTCGGCTCAGGCGCGAGGAGCCTTTTGCTGGAATTGAGTAACAGTCTAGGGATTCTTGGGTTTTCGACTGTCGATAATTTGTACATGAGTGTCCTGTGGGATTTCGGTCTGATCGGATTGATGTCGATCTCGGTGCTACTTGTGCTGGCTGCGAGGGGCTTGAGAGCGTCGGGCGGATACAGTACTGCTTCGTCGGGATCGGTAATCGTGATCCTTACTTTGGCGTCCGGGCTGCTGTACGACTCGCTATACATCCGGTCCGCGTTGTTTGTGTTTGGATTTGGGTTGGCATTGATTGGTATTGTGCCTCCAATCAAAGTTGCGGACCAGATTTCATTGGAGCAACGTGGTGAAATGGCAGGCGCCACCGGATCTCGACGCTTCGTCGGTTCGAGAATGGTTTCTAGCGGTGAGAAGGAGGGGATTTGATGGCGTCGTCGCCGATCTCGATTGATGTGGTGGTGGTCTGTTTCAATTCCGATCCGGAACTACTCGCTGCGTGCCTGTCGAGTGTCAAGCGCAGTTATCAAAATACAAATGTGGACGGCCGAATAATTCTTGTTGATAACAATAGTGAAGTCCCGGTAGAAGAAACAGATGTCTCTCGTGGCTGCAGTGTTGTGACCTTGGATTCAAATGTTGGATTTGGAGCAGCATCCAATGTGGGCGTGCGGTCGTCGACCGCAGAATGCTCGTTGATCCTGAATCCTGATGCGTGTATTCCCGACGATGCGCTGTTGCACATTGCCGAGGCCGTTGCGGATTGGCCGTCGGCGTTATTCTGTGGGTGGCTAGAAAAGTCTGGGTCGGTCCAGGTAGACGCCTTCTATGACTGGGAATTCTCGACGTCGCGTCTGTTGCGTAAGAGAAGTAATATTCGGCGGCTGATGGCGGCATCTGCGAACTCGCGTTACGTTCCGGTTGAAAAGGTGTGTGGCGGCGCATTGTTTGCCTTGAATCGAACCCTGCTGGAGTTTGGCCCGTTCGATTCGAAATTCTTCCTATACGGCGAGGACGCCGATCTTTCGCGTCGAGCCAAGAAGGCTGGGATTGATTTGTTCGCGGTTCCTGGCGTGGTTGTCGGCCACGTCGGTGCTGCTTCGCAAGTAAAGTATGGTGAGCTTGTAGAGAGGGCTCGGGCTGATGCTGCAATCAGGCTTGCCGCTTATCATCGTCGGCGTGTGGTCAGTCTTCTTCAACGTCTGGAATTAGTTCTTGTAACGCTGGCCGGATTGATTGTTGGTGGGAAGTCGTCGAGCTCGAGCCGTGCGCGGCTTGCCCGGCTTAAGGAAGTTAGACGGTGGGGTCTTGCGTCGGACATGGAAAGGTTGGATCCTCGGCGATGAGCACAGCACACGCGCCATGTCGTTTCGGTTTCTGCGCGAGATGAACGGAGTTACAACGTGCGGATTCTAGTCACGGGCGGAGCAGGCTTTATTGGCTCAAATTTTGTCATCGAGAACGCGCGTCGTCCGGGCATCAACATTACTGTGCTTGATGCTTTGACGTACGCGGGCTCTTCTGCGTCTTTGTTTTCCGTGAGCGATCAGGTTTCTCTGGTGGTAGGCGATATCGTTGATGCGAGGCTTGTACACGACTTAGTCTCAAAGTGTGACGCTGTGGTGCACTTCGCCGCTGAGTCGCACAACGATAATTCGCTTGCCGATCCGTCGCCATTTGTTCAGACGAATATCGTAGGTACATACACTCTTCTGGAGGCTGTGCGCGCATACGGAGTGCGGTACCACCACGTCTCGACGGACGAGGTGTACGGCGACCTTGAATTGGACGACCCGGCGAAGTTCACTGAGCACACTCCGTACAATCCGTCGAGTCCCTATTCTTCCACGAAGGCGGCGTCGGACATGCTTGTTCGTGCCTGGGCACGGTCTTTCGGCGTGCGGGCAACGTTGTCGAACTGCTCCAACAACTACGGGCCGTATCAGCACATCGAGAAGTTCATTCCCCGGCAAATCACGAATATCCTCACTGGCGTGCGACCGAAGTTGTACGGTGCGGGAAGGAATGTTCGCGACTGGATTCACGTCGACGACCACAACTCGGCGGTCTGGCAGATCCTCGATTCAGGGGAAATCGGGCGTACCTATCTCATCGGTGCCGACGGCGAACTCGACAACCTGTCGGTTGTCCGAATGATTCTGGAATTGATGGGCAGAGACCGGCATGACTTCGATCACGTCACCGATCGGGCTGGGCACGATCTGCGATACGCAATCGATTCATCGACTCTTCGTGACGAACTCGGCTGGCACCCGCGTTACACAAACTTCCGCGAGGGCCTCAAGGCCACCATCGACTGGTACCAAGACAATCGCGACTGGTGGGAGAACGACAAGGCTGCGGTCGAGGCACGCTACCAGGCGCAGGGGGCGTGACAGTGGACACACGTGAACTGAATGTCGCCGGGTCCTGGGAGATCACGCCCAAGCTGTTCGGCGACGCCCGCGGAGTGTTTCTCGAATGGTTCAAAGAACCTGTTTTCATCGGTGCCGCCGGGCACTCGTTGAACCTCGCACAGGCCAACTGCTCCGTATCAGCGGCCGGGGTACTGCGGGGCATCCACTTCGCATACGTTCCCCCAGGCCAAGCGAAGTACGTCACGTGCGTCAAGGGAGCTGTTCTGGACGTGGTCGTCGATATTCGCGTCGGCTCACCCACGTTCGGAACATGGGATTCGGTCTTACTAGATGACAAGGATCGCCGCGCAATATACCTATCCGAGGGTCTAGGCCATGCGTTCCTGTCGCTCGAAGACGATTCGACGGTGGTCTACCTGTGTTCATCGGGCTACGCACCGGAACGCGAGTTCGGCATCAACCCACTCGATCCCGAAATCGGAATTGAATGGCCAACGACCTCAAGGTCGGGATCGCCACTAGAACTTACCCTTTCGGAGAAAGATGCATCGGCGCCATTTCTGTCCGAGGCAATGGCCGAAGGGCAGTTGCCCAAATATGCCGATGCGCAGGAGTGGATCGATGGCCTCACAAGTCGACGCAGTCTGGACTGCACCCCTGGTGTGAAGGAGATTCATTCATGAAGGGCATCATCCTCGCCGGCGGTTCCGGTACACGCTTGCATCCGATCACCATCGGTATCAGCAAGCAGCTCGTCCCTGTCTACGACAAGCCGATGATCTACTACCCGCTCACCACTCTGATGCTCGCAGGGATCCGCGACATTCTCGTGATCACCACTCCACACGACGCCGAGCAATTCCAGCACCTCCTCGGCGACGGCTCCCAATTCGGCGTCAACCTGACCTACACCATTCAGCGCGAGCCGAACGGGCTCGCGCAGGCATTCGTGCTCGGAGCAGACCACATCGGCAGCGACTCCGCCGCGCTAGTTCTCGGCGACAACATCTTCTACGGTTCCGGCCTCGGACATCAGCTCGGCAGATTCGATCGCCTGGACGGTGGGGCGATCTTCGCATATTGGGTCGCGGATCCGTCCGCCTACGGAGTCGTGGAGTTCGACGACCGCGGCAGAGCGCTCTCGCTCGAAGAAAAGCCCGCGACTCCGAAGTCCAATTTTGCTGTCCCGGGTTTGTACTTCTATGACAATGACGTGGTGGAGATCGCGAAGTGCCTCCGACCGTCAGACAGGGGGGAGTACGAGATCACAGATGTGAACCGTGCTTACCTTGAGGAGGGCCGCCTCAACGTCGAGGTTCTGCCGCGAGGAACCGCCTGGCTCGACACAGGTACGTTCGACTCGCTGCTTGAGGCATCGAACTTTGTGCGGACGATTGAACAACGTCAGGGGCTCAAGATTGGGGCTCCCGAAGAAGTTGCTTGGCGGCAAGGATTCATCACCGGTGATGAACTCGAAGCTAGAGCACGGCAACTTGCCAAATCCGGTTACGGCTCTTACCTTCTCGACCTTCTCCAGCGCACTGTAGGTGCTGAGTAAGTATGCTTGCGTTGGGTTGGTTGAAATGCGTCCGACGAAGTGTGACGTCCATTTTGGCCCGCCGGGTTCCGCGTGCGTAAGCGGTTCGCGTGGATTGCGCGACGGATAGCTGTCGCGGTTGCGTATGCAGGGCTCTCTGTCGTCTTAGCGGTGGCCGGGCTCGGCATCAGCGGCTACTTTGTCTACACAAAGTCGCGGATCGATCCGGTGGCACGGGTTGATGCAATTGTAGTATTGGGTGGCGACCATGACGGCCGACAAGCGTACGGTATCGAACTTGCGCAGCAAGGTATCTCGAGAAACGTCGTACTGTCGGATTGGCTGACGGGCGCAGAAGCGACTGCCAAGTACTGTGCAATAGTAGACACCCGATACCGTGTCAGATGTGTGCGCCCGGTTCCAAGCACGACGCGAGGAGAAGCGCTATTCACTCGCCGACTTGCGGCCGAAAACGGTTGGACGAGTATTCTGGTGATCAGCTGGCGGTATCACTTGCCTCGGGCGCGGTATATTTTTGGTCAGTGTTTCGACGGGGAGATTCGGATGCGCCCAGTCCCTCGCGACTACAGGCGCAGTCTTGCAGCATGGGAGTACACGTACCTCTATCAAACGGTCGGTTTTGCAAAGGCGCTTTTTCAGGGCCCTTGCTGACTTGTTCAGGTCGGCCAAGTAGTACCAACAGCAAGCTTCTCGACGTAGATGTTTCCCACGTCGGCCAAGATGTAGCCGACGATCGCCATGCACACTCCGGCGAGTACATACCAGCCGTACAGCAGTAGTGCACGCCAAAATGAGCGCCGATCATGCATGTCGAGCAAATGGCCCATCACAGCTGTAAAAGGACAAACCGCACTAAGGAAGCCGATACCAATTATCGCGTACCTCGCCGTATAGGGGCCCGCGGCGACAACCACTCCGAGCATTAGGCACGCGGACATCGTTAATGCAGTTTGCGTACGACGCGCACCTATCCGAGGGCCAACAAAGGTGACCCCAAGATAGTGAACAAGCGAGCCTAAGGCGCCACCTGCTGCAACCCACCAGATGTAGCTGGCTGCCGTCTCAACATTCATCGGATGCCTCGTCCGGGGCGGCGGCGGTTCAGCAAAGCTGAGGTAGAGACCATGCCGACGGCCGCTGCAGCAACCGCTGCCAGGGGCGTCAATAGGAGATACAGCATTCCAAGGCGCGGCGATACCAGTGTGACGCTCTGCACGGCAAAGAAGCTGAAAGTAGTAAAGCCACCTAGCAAGCCGAAAGTTACTGAGGGGCGGAGCGCTGCGCATAGAATGTAGCCATTGTTTAGGGGCAGGCCGATGGCCGCACCTAGAAAGAAGCAACCGAATGCGTTGATGAGAAGGGTCGTAAGCGGAAACTCCAGATTCGTTGTCGGCCACAGCCTCCACAGTTGATAGCGCAACGCCGCCCCCGCCGCACCGCCGACCGCCACGGCGAGGCACGTGACGGCGGTGCGTGAGGTTTCAGATACCATCCGGATCAGGCGCCGCAGTTCGGCACGTTCACCGTGATGGTTGGATCATCCACCAGCGGTTGCACCGGAACTCGCGCCTCGCCTTGGATGGCAGGCTCGGTCAGCTGGTACTTGATCTCAGTCGTTTGGCCCTGCCGCACGGGGACCAATACGTCGAACAGTGGGTGACCCATTTCCTTACCCGTCTGGAATACGGCTGGCTTACCGTCCACCGTCACGTTCCGTAGCTGTGCGCCCTGTGTCGCCAACAGAGATACCGCCGACACATTGGTGCCCTTAGGGACGCCCAGGGTGTTGATGAACGTTCCCGCAACGTAGTCGGGGAAGTTTCCAGGCGGTGTGTTATTCGTCAGCTTCACCGTGACTGTCGAGCGTCGGGTGTCGCCCGTGCAACTCTCAGCCGTGTAGTCGATCTCACGTGTCGTGTGGTAGTCGAGCTTGCCGCCGGCCTGGTTGTTAATGACCACCCCGGCGAATGGTGCCGCATCATCGGGAACGGTGTGACCGAGAAGGGTCCCGGCGAGAACTTGCTGTTCCTCAGGGTGCGAGCTCCACACTGCGATACGGCGCTCACCCGCAGCGCGGCCCAGCGCGTCCAGTAACTTCTGCGGCGACTGGATCTGGCCGGTCATCTTGTCGATTACCCGGGCGGCCACCGTCTGCAGATACTGCTTACGGGCGTTGTTGTCGTCCGCAAACCGGATGTAGGCGGTCGACTCGGTCAGTTCCACCACGTTGTCGGCGTTGACCACCTCTCCGTCCGGCATGGTGACCGGGCCGATGGCGCCGAGTACATAACTGAGGGCGATCGGGTCGGTGGCGATTACTCCGTCGACCTGCTCGCCGGAGTCCTGCGCCCACAGTGACTTCCAGATCTGCGCTGCATAAGGAAAGTGTGAACTCAAGTTACTGTTACGGAAGTCGGTGGTCGGCCGGCTAGGCCCGTAGTGGGCAGCGAACTCGGGTCCAAGGTCGATGGGCTGCTTGTTGAACGCGAGTTCAGTGTTCCGGCCCAGCGTGTCTACGCGTGCCACACCGTCATTCGCACGAATGACACCGTAGCCACCCAGCAGGCCACCCGTTCCGCGAGCCTCTGCGTTGGTCTGGAAGGCCATAAAGTAGTTGCGCGGGCCGTCAGCGCCCAACATTGCGGGTGCCAGCTTCGCAGCAATTGCGGTATTTCCCAACAGTTTCGACAGCTCTGAAAGCTGGTCCTGCAGTTGTGTACGAGCGTCGGAAACCGACGCCAGGTATGTCGGCTCGTCGATAGCCTGTGCCTGATCGTCCCAACGCTGCGCGGCGACGGCAGTCTGATCCAGTACGGGCGCAGCGTCCTGGAGGGGCTGCAGATTGACCTTGCCGCCCGAAGCGATGAGTTGGTTTGGCGCCAGTGAAGTTCCGGCCGCCACGGCCGGTGTGAGCACCTCTGAGGTCAGGCCACGCACCACTTCGGAGATCTGCTGCGAAGTCTCGAGCGGGCTGCCCAGCCACGGAATGGCGGACGCGACGCTCCACGGGACGTTGTGGGTGTAGTCGTACGCCTGGTTCGCGTACTTGTCGGCGTCGGCCGATGACCGCTCCGCGTCTTCTGTATTACCGTCCAGTAACGCGTCTTTCGCGAGCTGTGCGTGGTTGCGCGCCTCGAACAGATTCGCGCGCGCTTCCCTGGCTGAATAGCCGAGCCACAGACCCAGTGCCACCACCACCAGCAAGGTCACAAAACCGCCCGTGATCAGGCCACGCTTGCGCTTGTAGGACTTGCTGCGGACGTTCGTGCGCTTGCGGATGCGACGAACCGAGGGCTCGCCCGCGGAAGTGCCCGAAGCGCCGGGGTTCTCGGCGTCACCGCGGGAATGATCGTTCACGGATCGTGGCTCCTGTCATTGGGGTTGCGTAGAGGATACTGTGACGTGCGTCGCAGGTTTGACCCCCACGTGGTGAGGAACGCGCTTGCTCATTATTGTCTGAGTAGCGAATTTCGCGAACCGGGAGTCATCGAAGGTTCAGGCCCATCTGGACAGAGGTGGGCCAATTCACAGTAACGAAGTGGCGTGCAGGCCCGATTTCTGCTCGGATCGGGAAATATGGACGGGGGACAACCACTGTGAGTGAGTTCCCTCTGTCCAGAGCACAACAGGGAATCTGGTTCGCCCAGCAACTCGACCCGAGCGTTCCTCTCAACGTCGCCCAGTATGTGGAGATTCGGGGACACGTCGATGTGGGGTCCCTGGTGGACGCCACCGATCGTGCTTGCCGCGAGCTTCAGTCGGCCTGTGTCGGCCTCGTCGACAAGGGCGACGAGGTTCTGCAGGTGGTGGATGTCGAGATCGACGATGCGATCTCCTACCGCGATCTACGCGGCGTCGACAATGCAATCGCCGAGGCCCACCGCTGGATGACCGCGGAGTACAGCCGCCCGCTCGACGTGCTGAAAGACCGGCTGATCATGGCCACCCTGCTGCATGTCGGCGACGATCATTACTTCTGGTTCTCCCGCGTCCACCACATCGTCATCGACGGCCACGGCGGCATGGTGCTCACCAACCGTGTGGCCGAGATCTACAGCCACCTCGTGAACGGCACCGAGCCGCCGCCGTCCAAGGCGCTGAGCCTGCGCGAGCTGTACGACGCCGAAGACGCCTACAGATCCACGAGCCGGTTCGAGACGGACGGAAACTATTGGGCCGAGCGCATCGCCGGCCTGCCCGACCCCGCCCGTCTCACCGACCGCGAAGCCCCGCCCGTCGCACCCTCACTTCTCCTCGGCGGCACCATCGCCGACGGCATTTCCCGGAGCATCGGCGACGTTGCCCGACGCTGGAATTCGTCCGACGTCCCCGTCGTCGTCGCCGCGTTCGCCGCCTACCTCGCACGAATGACGGGCACCACCGACATCGTGCTGAGCCTGCCCGTCTCCGCCCGCGCCACCGCGGCCACACGGCGCTCGGCCGGCATGGTCTCGAACATCGTCCCACTGCGTGTGCAGGTGGACGCCGAAGTGAGTGGTGCGGAGCTCGTCCGACGGGTGCAGCTCGAGCTCACCGGGGCGCTGCGGCACCAGCGCTACCGCTACGAAGACATGCGACGCGACCTCCCCGACGGCGGTGCGCGGCGCGGCGGCTTCGGCCCCACCGTGAACCTGATGATCTACCACCAGGAGATCGTGCTCGGAGACGTCGTCGGCGTCTTCCATCCACTCACCAGCGGTCCGGTGGACGACCTCGCACTCAATCTTTACCCATCGGTAACTGGGCGGGGTACACGCATCGACTTCGAGGCCAACCCCACGCTCTACGAAGAATCCGAGCTGAAAATTCAGTACCGCCGATTCCTGGACTTCCTCGAGACGTTCGTCGGCGCGGAGGACGACACCCCGGTCGGGGCACTACCGATTCTCGACGAGAGCGAGCAGACGGCGCTGGTGCCCTGCACCGGCAGGCCCGCCGTCCCGCCGGCGACGCTGCCCGAACTGCTCGACGCCGGACTGCGCCATCCCGACGCAATCGCGCTGCGGCACGCGGGCGTCGACCTTTCCTACGGAGAGCTGGACGCGTGGTCGAACCGTCTCGCCCATCGGCTGATCCAGCGCGGTATCGGACCCGAAGACGTGGTGGCCGTGATGCTGCCGCGCTCACCCGAATCGGTGGTGGCTCTGTGGGCCGTCGCCCGAGCGGGCGCGGCCTACCTTCCCGTCGACCCCGGCTACCCGGCAGAGCGGATCGCGTTCATGCTCGCCGACTCCGAGGCCACGGTGGCATTGGCCGCCGACGCCTCGGTGGTGCCCGCCGGAATCGACTGGGTGGATGTCGCCGACCGGCCCGGCGACCCGTCGCCCGTTGCCGACACAGATCGTGTCCGCCCACTGCGCCTCGACCACCCCGCGTACGTGCTCTACACGTCCGGCTCCACCGGAACGCCCAAAGGTGTGACGGTGACGCACCGCGGCCTGGCCGGCCTGGCCCACGCGCGCGACGGACTCTACGACGTCGAAAACTCCGCCCGCGTCGCGCACTTCGCCTCCCCGTCGTTCGACATCTCCCTGGACGAGTTGCTACTCGCGTTCACCGCCGGAGCCACGCTGGTGATCGTGCCGCCCGAGGTCTTCGGCGGCGAGATGCTGACGGAGCTACTGCGCACGGAGCGTGTGACGCACGCCATACTCACCCCCGCGGTCGTGGCCACCCTGGTGCCGTCGGATCTACCCGAACTCCGCGTCCTCGACATCGGCGCCGAGGCGCTGGCCGGCGCACTGGTTGCAGCGTGGGCGCCCGGCCGACTGATGGTCAACGGCTACGGGCCCACCGAGGCCACCGTCACCACCCTGTTCAGCCCACCGCTGGTACCGGGCGAGCCGGTCACGATCGGCCGTCCCGTGCCGGGCACCGAAGCACTCGTGCTCGATGGCCGTCTCCGTCCGGTCCCCGTCGGCGTGGTCGGTGAGCTATATCTGGCGGGGGAGAGCCTGGCACGGGGATATCACCGGCGGACCCGGCTGACAGCCGACCGATTCGTCGCCTACCCGCACGGCGCCGGGTCGCGCATGTACCGCACCGGTGACCGGGTGCGGTGGACCCCCGACCACCAGCTCGAGTTCGTCGGCCGCACCGACACCCAGGTGAAGATCCGCGGCTTCCGGGTGGAACTCGGCGAGATCGACGCCGTCCTCACCGCCGCGCCCAGCGTCGACCACGCCGTCACCGTGGTACACGGTGCCGGAAAGTCTTCGGCCACAGTGGTGTCGTACGTCAGCGGCGCGGCCGACCCGGCGACGGTGCTCGACTTCGCCGCCGGCCGACTGCCGCACTACATGGTGCCGGCCTCGGTGACCGTGCTCGAGCAGATGCCGCTCACGCCCAGCGGCAAGATCGACCGCGCGCTCCTCCCCGAACCCGTCGTGTCACCGTCCCGCGCGCCGCACGGCGAGATCGAAGAACTCGTGGCCGCGGTGATCGCCGACGTTCTCGGACTGCACTCCGTCGGAGCCGACGCCGACTTCTTCGCGCTGGGCGGAAATTCGCTGTCCGCCACGCAGGTCGCTGCCCGGCTCTCAGCCCGGGGACACGCGGTCGGGGTGCGCGACCTCTTCGAGGCGCCCACCGTTGCGCTCCTGGCCGCCAGAGTCGGCTCTTTGCGTTCGCGTGTGGACACACCGCCGCTGCGCCCTGCGGGCGCGGACGGGGGCGCTGCGCCACTCGCACCGGCGCAGCAGCGATTGTGGCTCCTGGCGCAGGCCGCGCCCGAATCGCCCGCCTACAACGTGCCGTTCGTCGTCGAACTCGACGGTGAGCTGGATGCGTCGAGCTTGGCTGCGGCGGTGGACGACGTCCTCGATCGGCACGCGGTGCTGCGCACCGTCTACCCCGACACCGACACCGGTCCCGTGCAGATGGTCACCCCTGTCGTCGTGGATCTGACACCTGTTGCGCTCGAGTCCGACGCACTCGATGCCACCGTGGCCGAACTGGCGGGCCGCGGCTTCGACGTCACCACCGAGACGCCGGTGCGTCTCCGCCTCTACCGCGTTGCCCCCACCCGGCACGCCCTCGTCGTGGTCGCGCATCACATCGCGATGGACGGTTTGTCGTTCGGGCCGCTCACCCGTGACGTGGTCACCGCCTACGAGGCACGTCGCTCCGGCACCGCGTCGAGCTGGCCCGAGCTCGACGTGCAGTATACCGACTACGCCCGATGGCATCGCGACGTCGTGGACGACGCCGCACCCGGCGACATCGACTACTGGACCACCCAACTCGACGGTGTGCCCGAGTTGCTGCCGCTGCCCACCGACCGCCCGCGCCTCGCGGCAGGGCTGCACCCGGCGGGGGCGATACCGCTGGCGTTCGACGCCGACCTGCACCGGTCGGTGGAAGAGCTCGCGCGGACACATGATTCGACGCCCTTCATGGTGGTGCACGCCGCGCTGGCCGTCACATTGAGCGCGCTGGCGGGCACCGACGACATCGCCATCGGGACAGCGGTATCGGGGCGCACCCATCCCTCGCTCGACGCGCTGGTCGGCATGTTCGTGAGCAACGTCGTGCTCCGCACCCGGGTATCCGCGCACCAGACCTTCGCCGACGTGCTGTCGGACGTTCGCCGCACCGACCTGGACGCCTTCGCGCATTCCGAGACACCGTTCGACCAGGTGGCCGACGCCGTGACGGGTGGGGTGTCGGCGCCGCATCATCCGCTGTTCCAGGTCGCGCTGGCATTCGAGAACGCCGCCACCGAACCCGAACTGAACCTCCCCGGTCTCACCGTGCGCTCGTATGCCGTCCCCGCCCCGGTCGCACGCTTCGATCTGGAACTGGCGCTGGCCGAACGCCATTCACCGGACGGAAATGCCGCCGGGTTGCTCGGTACGGTCACCTACTCCCGCGCACTGTTCGATGACACCACGGTGCACCGCTGGACTCGACTGCTCGAACGGGTGCTGCGGGCCATGGTGGCACACCCCGACGCCCCGGTGCGCACGGTGGACCTGCTCGACCCCGAAGACCGGGTCGCACTGATCCCGCAACACGGACCCGCCGCCGCGCCGGCCGTCACCCTGCCCGCGCTGCTGGGCGGCACCGGCACCGCAGTCGTGAGCGGTTCCGTCGAGCTCACCCCCGCGGAACTCGACGATCGGGCCAACCGGCTGGCACACCAACTGGTCGAGCGCGGCCTCGGCCCCGGCGACGTGGTGGCCGTGGTGCTGCCGCGGTCCGTCGAGTGGGTGACCGCGCTGTGGGCGGTGGCCCGCACCGGTGCGGCGTTCGTGCCCATCGATCCCACCCACCCCGAATCGCGTGTGGCGCACATACTCGCGGACTCCGGGGCACGCGCAGTACTCACCGACAGCGATATGCAGCACCTCGGCGAGAATCCGTCCCCGGTCACCGACGCCGACCGGGTGCGCCCGCTACGGGTGGACGATCCCGCGTACGTCATCTACACCTCCGGGTCGACTGGAACCCCTAAGGGTGTCGTCGTCACCCATCGGGGGCTGTCGAGTCACGCTGCGGCCCTACGGAAGTCGTACGCCGTGGACAGCGGCTCGCGGATACTGGCGTTCGCGTCGCCGAGCGTCGACGCTTCCGTCCACGAACTGCTGTCGGCGTGTGGTGCGACTCTGGTCCTTGCGCCCACCGACGTCTACGGCGGCGACGAACTGACGGAACTCCTGCAGCGTGAGCGCATCACCCACTGGACCACCACCCCGGCCGTCCTCGCTCTCACCAAGCCCGACGGTCTTGACCGTCTGCGCGTCGTCGCGGTGGCCGGGGACGTGTGCCCACCGGAACTGGTGTCGCGGTGGGCGCCCGGCCGAACCCTGCTCAACCTGTACGGGCCCACCGAGGCCACCATCTGGGCCACCGGCACCGGACCACTGTCCGGGGATGACCCGGTGACCATCGGCGGTCCCGTCGACGGCATGTCGGTGCTGGTGCTCGACGCGGCGCTGCGTCCGGTTCCCGTCGGCGCGGTGGGGGAGCTGTACCTGGCCGGACCGGGCCTCGCCCGCGGATACGTCGGCAGGCCCGGGTGGACGGCGGAACGCTTTGTCGCCAACCCGCACGGCGACGGTCGCCTGTACCGGACCGGCGACCTCGTCCGCTGGACCGCGTCCCACCACCTCGAATTCGTCGGCCGCGCAGACGATCAGGTGAAGATCCGCGGCTACCGCGTGGAACTCGGCGAGATCGATGTGGTCCTTGGGATCTCTCCCGGCGTCGACACGGCGGTCACGATCGCGCGGGACGGCACCCTGCACTCCTACGTCCACGGAACCGCCGTGGACACCGACGCGGTGACGGCGTTCGCGTCGCAGCACTTGCCCTGGCACCTGATTCCGGCAACCGTGACCGTCCTCGAGCACCTGCCGTTGACACGCGGCGGGAAGGTCGACCGCGCGGCGTTGCCGGATCCCGAGATCCGGACGGCATCGAGCCGGGAAGCGCGCACCGCAACGCAGGAACTGGTGGCCGCCGCCTTCGCGACTGAAATCGGGACCGCGGATATCGGTCTCGACGACAGTTTCTTCGACCTCGGCGGAAACTCGCTGGGAGCAACACGTCTCGCCGCCCGAGTGGGATCGGTCCTGGGACGCCGGGTCTCGGTGCGCGACATCTTCGACCACCCCACCGTGGCCGAACTGGCCGCCCACGTGACGGGGGCCGCCGACCGCCCGGCGCTCGACTCACGCGCGACCTCGGGTCCGGTGCCGCTGTCGGCGCAGCAGCAGGGACTGTGGCTGGTCAACCAGCGCGACCCCGCCGCCGATCCGTACGCCATGGGATTCGAGGTGGACCTCGACGGCAGCCTGGATGTGGATGCGCTGCGGGCCGCTGTCCGGGATGTGCTGCACCGGCATCGGATGCTGCGCACGGTGTTCCCCTCGGTGGACGAGCAGGTGGTGCTCGACGAGGCGGACTGCGTTCTGGACGAGGTTGCCGGCGCCGGAATCGACCTCACCCGTGAGGTTCCGATTCGGGTGACGCTGTCGCAGCGTGCCCGCGGCCAGCACACCGTTGCCATCTTGCTGCACCACATCGCCGTCGACGGACTGTCCCTGCGGCCGCTGCTGCGCGACCTCGCCGTCGCCTACTCCGCGCGCGCGGCCGGGCAGGAACCCGACTGGGCGCCGCTGCCCGTGGAGTACTCGAGCTACGTGCTGTGGCAGCGAGAAGTTCTCGGAGACGCAAGAGATCCCGACAGCCTCGCCGCCCGCCAACTGGCGTATTGGGCAGAGGCATTGGACGAGCTTCCGGCGGTGTTGCCGTTGCCGCTGGACCGGCCGCGGCCCCCCGGCGCGCTGACGCTGGGACACACAACGTTCGCTGTGGGTACCGAACAGCACCGTGCGCTGGTCCGGTTGGCGCGCGAGCACGACGTGACCCCGTTCATGGTGCTGCACGCGGCGGTCGCCGTCCTGTTACGTGCCCTGGCCGGCAACGAGGACATCGTCGTCGGCACTTCGTCGGGTGGTCGCGCGGATCCGGCACTCGACGATCTGGTCGGCATGTTCGTCGGCACCCTGGCGCTGCGCACCCGGATCGACCCATCCGCGAGCTTCGCGGAACTCCTCGAGACGGTGCGGGCAGCAGACCTCGGGGCGTTCGAGCACGCCGACGTGCCCTTCGAACAGGTCGTGCGACAGCAGGGTACGGAATCCGGTCAGCTCGAGCACCCGTTGTTCCAGGTGATGTTGGCGTACGAGAACTTCGGTGCAGCCGAGGTGGCACTGCCCGGCCTGGCAGCCCGGGTCCGGGACATCCAGACTCACGCGAGACCGTTCGACCTGGACCTGACGGTACGCGAGCGACGCGCGGACGACGGCAGCCCCGACGGACTGCACGCGGACGTGAATTTCCCGCGCGAACTGTTCGACACCGAGACCATCGACCGGTGGATGGCGTTGCTGCAGCGAATACTCCTCGCCGCAACATCGGATCCGTCGGTGACGGTCGGGAATCTGGACCTGCTCGAGCCTGACGAGTACGCCGCACTGGTACCGCGCGTCGGTTCGGTCGCCGTTCCGGCCGCGACTCTGCCCGAACTCCTCGACGGCAGGCACGACGGGGTGGCGGTGCGGTGCACCGGCGTCGACGTCACCTACCGCGAGCTGGATGCCCGGGCCAACAGGTTGGCCCGGCGGCTGATCGCGCACGGGATCGGACCCGAGGACCTGGTGGCCCTGATGCTGCCGCGGTCTGTCGAGTCGATCGTCGCCGTATGGGCCGTCACGCGCAGCGGCGCCGCCTTCCTCCCCGTGGACCCGGGATATCCGCCCGAGCGGATCGCATACATGCTCCACGACTCCGAGGCCAGGGTGGCACTGGCCGCCGACGCATCGCACGTGCCCGAGGGTGTCGTGTGGATCGACGTCGCCGACGGTCCGGGTGACGCGGCCGCGGTGACCGACGGTAACCGTGTTCGTCCGCTGCGGGTCGACCATCCGGCGTACGTGCTCTATACGTCCGGCTCCACCGGCATGCCCAAGGGCGTCGTGGTTACTCACCGCGGGCTGGCACCGCTCGCCGACGCCAACGCGACGCTGGGACTGCTCGATTCGGAGGCGCGGGTGGCGCACGTCGCGTCACCGTCGTTCGACCTCTCCATCAACGAAATGCTGCTGGCCTTCACCGCCGGCGCCACCCTGGTGATCGTGCCGCCTGGGGTGCTCGCCGGCGACGAACTGGCCGACGTGCTGCGCCGCGAACGCGTTACCCACGTGATGGTGACACCGAGTGTGCTGGCGTCACTGGAGCCGTCGTCGGTACCGGACCTACGGGTGATCGACCTGGCCGGCGAAGAACTACCGTGGGAACTCGCTCAGCGATGGACCCCCGGACGCATCGTCGTCAACGGGTACGGGCCGACCGAAACCACCATCGTCAACTTCATGAGCGACCCCCTCACGCCGGGCGGTCCGCTGACCATCGGCGGTCCCATCGAGGGAACCGAAGTGCTGGTGCTGGATTCGCGGCTGCGTCCGGTCCCGGTCGGTGTGACCGGCGAGGTGTACCTGGCGGGGGAGAGCCTCGGCCGCGGCTACCACGGCAGGCCGGGGCTAACGGCGGAGCGGTTCATCGCCTACCCGTCCGGCAACGGCACGCGGATGTACCGATCCGGCGACCTGGCCCGGTGGACGCCCTCGCATGAACTGGTGATCGTGGGGCGCGCCGACAACCAGGTGAAGGTCCGAGGGTTCCGGGTGGAACTGGGCGAGGTGGACGCCGCACTGCGGGCGGCACCCGGCGTCGAGAGCGCGGTGACGCTGGTGCACGGCACCACGCTGGCGTCGTACGTCACCGGATCCGTGGAACCGGCTGCAGTGCAGGCATTCACGGCCGAGAAGCTGCCCCACTATATGGTGCCCGGTTCGGTGACGGTGCTCGACGCGATGCCGCTGACCGCCAATGGCAAGGTGGATCGGGCCGCTCTGCCCGACCCCGGATCGTCCGTGGTGCGGTCACGGAAGCCGCGCGGTGCCACCGAAGAGGTCGTGGCCCGGGTGATCGCCGATGCGCTCGGCCTGCCGTCGATCGATGCCGAGACGGACTTCTTCGCGGTCGGTGCCAGTTCCCTGACCGCCACGACTCTGGCGTCGCGGGTGGGGCACGCACTCGACCGGCAGGTGGGTGTGCGCGATGTCTTCGAGGCTCCCACCGTGGCGGCGTTGACATCCAGGCTGATCCGCGGCTCGTCCGTGCGCGAAGAGGCTCTGCACTCGTCGACCACGCACGGGCGCGAAGCGCCTCTCGCGCCCGCGCAGGACCGCCTGTGGCTGCTCGACCGGATGAACCCCGGCTCCGCCGACTACGTGGTGCCGTTCGCGATGGACCTGAGCGGCGCCGTCGACATGGACGCACTGGCCGCGGCCGTGCGGGACGTGGTGGACCGCCACGAGCCGCTGCGCACGGTGTTCCGGGAGACCGAGACCGGAACGGTGCAACTGGTAACCGAGGTGGCACTCGATCTGACCCCGGTCGTGGTAGACGAGCACGAACTCGGCGAGGCGATCACCGCACTGACAACCGAGGGGTTCGATCTCACCCGGGAGGTGCCGGTTCGGGTCGTGCTCTTCGACCGCGGGACCCAGGGCTACACCGTGGTCGTCGCCGCCCATCACATCGTCTTCGATGGACTGTCGGCCGCCCCGCTCACCGGCGACCTGATGGCCGCATATCGCGCGCGCCGGGACGGCCGCGCTCCCGGCTGGGACGCCCTACCCGTCCGGTACGGCGACTACGCCCGCTGGCACCGCCGGATAGTGGAGGAAGACGCCGGCCGCGACCTCGCGTTCTGGAAAACCACCCTCGACGGACTGCCGGAGCGGCTGCAGCTACCCACCGATCGGCCGCGGCCGGCGACGGCAACCACCCCGGATCGCGTCCCGTTCACGGTGGACGCGAGTACCCACCGTGCCGTGGAGGAACTGGCCAGACGATGCAGCGCCACCCCGTTCATGGTGGTGCACAGCGCCCTGGCCGCCACCCTGGCCGTCCTCAGCGGTGCCGACGACATCGCCGTCGGCACGCCGGTGTCCGGTCGCGGAAATCCGGTCCTGGACGAACTGGTGGGCATGTTCGTCGGCACCGTCGTCCTGCGTACCCGGGTGGATCCGAGCATCCCGTTCGCCGACTTCGTCTCCTCCACCCGCGTCGCGGATCTGGCGGCCTTCGCGCACGGCGAGCAGCCGTTCGACCGAGTGGTCGACGCCGTCGCCCCGACCCGCTCCGCCGCACATCACCCGCTGTTCCAGGTGATGCTCGCCTACCAGAACTTTGCCGAACCCGAGATTCGATTCGACGACGTCACCGTACGCAGTCGCGACGCCCCGAGCAGCGTCAGCCGCTACGACCTGGAGATCGAGATTCGGGAACGTCACGACGAGGACGGCACCGTAGCCGGACTCGACGGCGTGATCGCCTATCCCACAGAACTGTTCGACCGTGTGACCATCGTCCAGTGGTCGCGACTGCTGCAGCGGTTGCTGCAGGAGGCGGTGGCGGACCCGTCGGTGGCGGTCGGCGATCTCGACGTGCTCGAGCCGTCCGAGGCTGCCGACCTGGTCCCCGCTCGCGGGGAGGTGGCACTCTCACCGATCACACTTCCCGAGCTTCTGCGCGGCAACTCCCACAACGTCGCGGTGCGGTGCGGTGACGACGAACTGACCTATCGGGAGCTGGACGAGCGAGCGAACCGGCTGGCGCGCACGCTGATCCACCAGGGCATTGGACCCGAGGACGCGGTGGCACTGCTGCTGCCACGGTCGGTCGATTCGGTGACCGCAGTGTGGGCCGTTGCCCGGACCGGTGCCGCGTCCCTGCCGATCGACCTGGACCAACCCGCCGAACGCACCGCCCGGGTCCTCGCCGCCGCTCGAGTGCGCGTCGCGATCGCGCGCTACGCCGAGAACGTGCCCGACGGCATCGGGTGGATCGATGCCAGCGACCCGCAGGGGGATTCGGCACCGATCAGCGACGGCGAGCGCGTCCGGTCGCTGTCGGCGGATCACCCCGCGTACGTAATCTTCACATCCGGGTCGACAGGTGTGCCCAAGGGTGTCGTGGTGACCCACCGCGGCTTCGCGAACCACGCCGCCGAGGTCCGTGCCCGCTACCGAGTGGGGCCCGACTCCCGCGTCTCGCACTTCGCGGCCCCCAGCTTCGACGCCGCCATCCACGAAATTCTGGTGGCCGCCATAGGCGGCGCCACCCTCGTGATCGCCCCACCCGGAGTGGTGGGCGGCGAAGAGTTGAAGAACCTGCTCCTCCGCGAACGCGTCAGCCACTGGACCACCACCCCCTCGGTGCCCGCGCTGATGGATCCGGCAGGCCTGGGCTCGCTCGAGTTCCTGGCCGTGGTGGGGGAGGCGTGTCCACCGGACGTGCTGGAGCGCTGGGCCTCCGGGCACCGGACCGTCGTGGACCTGTACGGACCCACCGAACACACCGTGTGGGCCACCGGAGGCAGCGAGTTGCGGCCCGGCGACCCGATCACCATCGGCCGTCCGATCCGCGGTGCGTCCGCTGTGGTGCTCGACGCCCGCCTTCGGCCGGTGCCGGTGGGTGTGATCGGTGAGCTGTACCTGTCGGGTCCGGCGCTGGCCCGCGGCTACCTCGGTGCACCCGCCCTGACGGCCGAACGATTCGTCGCGAACCCGCACGGATACGGTCGTATGTATCGGTCCGGCGACCTGGTGCGCTGGACCGCGGACCACACCCTCGAGTTCGTGGGCCGCGCGGACAGCCAACTCAAGATCCGCGGATTCCGCGTGGAACTCGGTGAGATCGACGCGGTGCTGTGGTCAGCGCCCGGCGTCGATACCGCCGTCACCGTGCTGCACGACAACATCCTTGCCGCCTACGTCCACGGCACCGTCGAGCTCGACCCCGCAGCATTGCGGACGTACGTGGCGGAGCGGCTGCCGCATTACATGGTGCCCGCCACTGTGACCGTGATGGACGCCGTGCCGCTCACGGTCAACGGCAAGGTGAACCGCGGCGCTCTGCCCGCACCCGAACTTCCGGACGCGACCCGGCCCCCGCAGACCCCCGTCGAGCAGACGGTCGCGGACGCGGTGGCAGCCGTCCTCGGGATCCCCGACATCGGAGCCGACGCGGATTTCTTTGCTCTGGGCGGAAATTCGCTGTCCGCGACCCGGGTTGTGTCGCACCTGTCAGCAGTGTCCGGACTGCGCATCGGTGTTCGCGACCTGTTCGACCGCCCCACCGTCGCCGCGCTGGCCGCCCTGATCGAGGAGGGCGGTGACCAGCGTCCACCGCTCGTCGCCGAGCATGCCGACCGGCCGGCGCAGCTCGCCTACGCGCAGCAACGGCTGTGGTTGCTCAACCGGGTCGACCCCCAGTCTCCCGCCTACAACGTTCCGTTCGCCGTCGACCTCGACGGTGACCTGGACGTCGCTGCACTGTCTGCCGCCCTGCACGATGTCGTGGACCGGCACGCCGTGCTGCGCACCGTCTTCCCCGACACCGAAACCGGACCCGTACAGAAGGTAGTCCCCGCAACCGTCGACCTCGAGGCCACGGAAAATGAGACCGCATTCGCCGTCCGTGGGTTCGACCTCACCACCGAGCCACCGCTGCGCGCCGCCCTGTTCGAGGTCGCGCCGCACCGCCACACCCTCGCAGTGGTGCTGCACCACATCGCCGTCGACGGCCTGTCGTTCGGGCCGCTGATCCGGGACGCGGTCGTCGCCTATCACGCGAGAACGTCCGGTCGCGCGCCCGACTGGGCACCGCTTCCCGTCGCCTACACCGACTACGCCCGGTGGCAACGCCGCGTCCTCGGCGACGCCGCCGACCCCGACAGTCGCATGCGACGCGAACTCGACTACTGGACATCCGCGCTCGCCGGACTGCCAACCCTGCTGCCGCTGCCCACCGACCGGCCACGACCGGGCACCGATCGGCTGACCGCCCGACACCTCCCGTTCTCCGTGCCCGCCGAGTTGCACCGGCGCCTGGAAACAGTGGCTCGGCAGCAGAACGCGACGCCATTCATGGTGCTGCACGCCGCACTCGCCGTCCTGCTGTCCAAGATCACCGGTGCCGACGACCTCGCTATCGGAACACCCACGTCGGGGCGGACCGACCCGGCGCTGGACGACGTGGTCGGCATGTTCGTCGGCACCGTGGCCCTGCGAAGCAGGATCGATCCACGCGCCGGGTTCGACGCCCTACTTGCCGCCGTTCGGGAAACGGACCTGGCGGCGTTCGCCCATTCCGAGGTGCCGTTCGACCTGGTCGTGGATGCGGTCGCGCCTACCCGCTCCGTCGGGCATCACCCGCTGTTCCAGGTGCTGCTGGCGTACGACAATTTCGAGTCCGTTCCGGCTGCGACCATGTCGGGGTTGGATGTACGCGGCCGTGAGCTGGGCACCGGCACCAGCCGCTTCGACCTCGAAGTGTCGGTACGTGAACAGCGCGGCGAAGATGGTGAACCCGTCGGACTCGACGGCGTATTCGTCTATCCGGCAGAGCTGTTCGATTCCGAGACGGTCGAGGGGTGGGCGGAGCGTCTGCTGCGGGTGCTGCGGGCGGTGACCACCGATGTGCACGTGCGTGTGGGGTCGATCGACGTGCTCAGCGAGTCCGAACGCGACGCGAGTGTTTCGGGTATCGACGGTGCACTACCGGAAGCGTCATCGTTGGCGGAACTGTTCGAGCACCGTGCCGCCGAGAATCCCGACGCGGTGGCGATCACGTTCGGTGACACCACGTTGACCTACGGCGACCTGGATCACCGCTCCGCGGAGATGGCCGAGAACCTGCGGGCGTCCGGTGTGGGAGCCGAAGACCTGGTGGCCCTCGTCCTGCCGCGCTCGGTCGATCTGCTGGTGGCGATGGTCGCGGTGGTCCGTGCCGGTGCCGCATACCTGCCCATCGACGTCGACTACCCCGCCGAACGCATCCGTTACCTGCTCGAAGACGCCGCGCCCGCGGTCGTGATCTCCGAGATGCCGCATGTGAGTGGCAATGTGTCCTCGGGTGCGCCTCGCCGCTCACCTGGGGGAGCGGCGTACGTGATCTACACGTCGGGTTCCACCGGGCAGCCGAAGGGCGTGCTGGTCACCCACGCCAACGTACTGTCGCTGCTCGCCAACACGCGCGAGGAATTCGGCTTCGGCCCGGGCGACGTGTGGACGATGTTCCACTCACACGCCTTCGACTTCTCGGTCTGGGAGATGTGGGGCGCCCTCACCACCGGCGGACGGCTCGTGCTGGTCGACCGCTACCTCGCCCGTTCACCCCGTGAATTCGCCGATCTGCTGGTACGCGAAGGTGTCACCGTCCTCAACCAGACGCCGTCCGCCTTCGGGCAACTCGTCGAGCACATCGACAGCTCCTCGCTGCGGCTGCTGATCTTCGGCGGTGAGGCACTCGACCACGCCCTCGTGGCGCCATGGATCGGCCACCACCCGAACGTGCGCGCGGTCAACATGTTCGGCATCACCGAAACCACCGTGCACGTCACCCGGCACGACCTGACGTCGGGAGATGAACACCGGTCCGTGGGCAGGGCGCTGCCGGGACTGCGGACGTACGTCTTGGACGGGTCGCTGCATCCTGTGCCCCCGGGGACGGTCGGCGAACTGTACGTCTCTGGCGCACAGGTCGCGCGCGGCTACGTGAGACGGCCCGCGCTCACTGCGGAACGGTTCGTCGCCGACCCCTTCACCCCCGGCACGCGCATGTACCGGACGGGAGATCTCGCCCGATACCGCTCGAACGGTGAACTCGACCACCTGGGCCGCGCCGACACCCAGGTGGCGGTGCGCGGCTACCGCATCGAGCCCGGCGAGATCGAGGCGACACTTCTGCGGCGTCCCGACGTCGAGCACGCCGCAGTGATGCTGCGGGGCAGCGCCGTCGGCGACCAACTGGTGGCCTACGTGGTGAGCACAGCGGACCCGCGCACACTCCTCGGCTACCTGCGGACGGTGCTGCCCGAGTACCTCGTGCCGGGCGCGGTGGTGCCCGTCCCGACCTTCCCGCTGACCCCCAACGGGAAATTGGACCGTCACGCCCTGCCCGAACCGACCGTCCTCGCCGCGGACTCCCACGCACCCCACGGGCCGATCGAGGAAGTGGTCGCAGGTGTGTTCGCCGAGCTCCTCGGCGGCATCGAGATCGGCGCCCGGCAAAGTTTCTTCGACCTGGGCGGCAATTCGCTGATCGCCACCCGGGTGGCCGCCCGGCTCAGCGCCGTCTTCGACACGGACGTGACGGTCCGCGACCTCTTCGAGGTGCCCACCGTCGCCGAACTGGCGACGCGGGTGGAGGAGCGGGCCGGGGACGGCCGCCGCCGACCGCCGCTGGTGCCGGTCGCCGCCGGTGAGCAGCTTCCGCTCTCGCCGGCGCAGGAACGGATGTGGATTCTCAACCAGTTCGACACGGGCGCAGCCGGATACAATATTCCGCTCATCGTCCGACTCGACGGCGACCTCGACGTGGAGGCACTAGCCGCCGCGGCGCGCGACGTCGTGGAACGCCACCGCACCCTGCGCACCGTGTACCCGCGGACCTCTGACGGAGTGCAGCAGGTGGTGCTCGAGGCCGACGAGATCCCGCTGGACCTCACTGCGATCGCCATTCCCGCCGACGCCGTCGACGCCCACGTCCGGGCACTCACCGGTGACGGTTTCGACGTGGCCGCAGAGCCGCCGCTGCGGGCGCGCCTCTACCGGACCGCCGCAACCACTCACGTGTTCACCCTGGTGGTCCACCACATCGCCGCCGACGCATGGTCGCTGACCCCGCTGATCAGGGATACCCTGGTGGCGTATCGGGCCCGGCTGAGTGGCGCCGGACCCGAATGGTCCACGCTGCCTGTGCAATACAGCGACTACAGCATCTGGCAGCGTCGGATGCTGGCCGAGGACAGCGAGAACACCGAGAACGCACTGTCGAACTACTGGTCGGGTGCCCTGGCAGGGCTGCCCGAACAGGTGACGCTCCCGCCCGACCGTCCCCGCCCCGCCATCCCGTCGGGGGAGGGAGACGCCCACTCGGTGGTGGTGGACACCGCGCTGCACGAATCACTGACCGCCTTGGCACGCACCTACCGGGCCACGACGTTCATGGTGTTGCACGCCGCACTCGCGGCGCTGCTGTCCCGGTACAGCGGCAGCCCGGACGTGCCCATCGGCACCGCCGTCGCCGGCCGCACCGACTCGCAACTCGACGACGTAGTCGGCATGTTCGCCAGCACCTTGGTGTTGCGGGCAACCGTCGACCCGACCGCCGGCTTCACCGAACTGCTCGCCCAGGTACACGAACGTGACATCGCGGCCTACACCCACGCCGACATGCCGTTCGAGACGCTGGTGGAGCTGCTCAACCCGCCGCGATCCGCGTCGCACCACCCGCTTTTCCAGGTGGCACTGTCGATGCAGCGACACCGTCCCGGACACCTCACCCTGCCCGGGCTGACCGTGACCCCGGTGATCCCGGACGTCGAGCACGCGAACTTCGATCTGCAGCTCACCGTCGCCGAGCCCGGCCCCGGCGAGCCGATGACACTCCACTTCGGCTACAACGCGGAGCTCTACGACCACGCCACCGTGGTCGAGTTCGCCGCGCAGCTGGTGCGGTTCCTCGAGGCGGTCACCGCCAACCCCCACATCTCCGTGGGCGATGTGGACTTGCTGAGCGCACGCGAGCGTTCCGTCCTGGTCCCCGCTACCGGGCCCCGCACACCGGGCGCGCTGACGTTGCGGGCCATGATCACTCGCGGCGCCCACGTGGCGCCGGATGCCGTGGCAGTCCGCGACTCCGGCACGCAACTGACGTACCGGGAACTCGACGCCCGCTCCGACGTCGTCGCGCGCGAACTCGTCGAATCGGGTGTGCGGCCGGGCGAGTGCGTCGTCTGGTCCGCGCCCCGTTCGACCGAGTCGGTGGTGAGGTTGTGGGCGATCGCGAAAGCAGGCGCAGCGCCCGTCCTGATAGACCCGGCTCTGCCCGAAGCGCGGGTGGCCGTGATGCGGGGCATCGCCGACAGCCTGCCCCGGGCGACCGGCACGGCGTACGTGGTGTTCACGTCCGGCACCACGGGCACACCCAAAGCCGTCGTGGTGACAGACTCCGGCCTGGGCGCGCTGGACCTCGACGTCGCGTCGCGCTTCGGCGCCGCACCGGGATCGCGGGTTTTGCACCGCGCCGCCGCCGGGTTCGACATGACCTTGCTCGAGGTACTGATCGCAGGTGCGTCCGGGGCCACACTCGTGATTGCCTCCGACACCGAGTTCGCCGGTCCCGCACTGGGTGAGCTCCTTCACCGCGAACGGATCACCCACGCCTGTATCACCCCCACCGTTCTCGCGACCGTCGGCGACATCGCACTGCCCGACCTGGAAGTACTGATGGTGGGCGGAGAGCGACTCGGAGCCGAACTGGTCGACCGTTGGGCCCCTGGTCGCCGGCTGATCAACGGCTACGGCCCCGCCGAGTCGACGATGTACACCATTGCGACTCGTCCGCTGTCGTCCGGAGCGCCGGTGACCATCGGTACACCCATCCCGGGCGTCGCCGCCCTCGTGCTCGACGAGCGGCTACGCGCAGTGCCGGTGGGCGTGCCCGGTGAGCTGTACCTGTCGGGCGGCGCGCTGGCCAGGGGATACGCCGGACAATCCGGGCTGACGGCGGAACGCTTCGTCGCCGGGCCGGACGGCACACGCTTGTACCGCACGGGCGACCTGGTGCGCTGGCGCGGCGGTTACGAACTCGAGTACATGGGCCGCAACGACAGCCAGGTCAAGATCCGAGGCGTCCGCGTCGAACCGGGTGAGATCGATGCCGCCATCGGCCGGGTCGTCGACGTCGACTTCGCGGCCACGATCGTGCGCCCCACACCCACCGGTTCCGACTCACTCGTCTCCTATGTGTTGCCGCGGCACACAGGCTTCGACGCGGACGGACTACGCCGTCGCCTGGCCGAACTGCTGCCGTCGTACCTGGTACCGACGGCCGTCGTGGTGCTCGATTCGCCGCCGCAGACGATCAACGGCAAGCTCGATCTGCGTTCCTTGCCCACGCCCCAACTCGGCGCGGGTGAGCACGAACCACCCGCCACGGATACCGAACGTGCCGTCGCAGCGGTCTTCGCCGAAGTCCTCGAACTTCCCGAGGCCGGTCGTGGCGCGCACTTCTTCGATGCGGGTGGCAACTCGCTGCTGGCAACGCAGCTGACAGCCCGGCTTTCCGAGGTGATGGGCCACCCGGTCCCGTTGCGCAGCCTCTTCGCGCACCCCACGATTGCGGAACTGGCCACCGTCCTCGATGGTGCCGTCCCCGAACCGGACCTGCGCCCCGCGCTCATCTCGCGGCCACGTCCGGATCGAATTCCATTGTCGCGCAGTCAGTACCGGATGTGGGTGCTCAACCGTCGCGACCCGTCGTCCGCAGCCTACAACCAGCCCGCGACACTCCGCCTGGACGGGCCACTCGACGTGCCCGCATTGTCGGCGGCGCTTGCGGACGTCGTGTCCCGGCACGAAGTGCTGCGAACCCGGTACCCCGCACAGGCAGGGGAGTTACCGCACCAGGAGATCCTCCCAGCCCCCGAACTGGACCTCACGCCCCGGGCCACACCGCGGGAGTCGGTGGAATCCGTGGTGGCCGCATTCGCGTCCGAAGGTTTCGACCTCACCTGCGAAATGCCCCTGCGGGTCCGGTTGCTGCAGATCGGCCCCGATTCGCACGTGTTGGCCGTGGTGCTACACCACATCGCCGCCGATGGCTGGTCGCTCACCCCGCTGGTGACCGACGTGCTCACCGCCTACGACGCTCGTCGCGCCGGAGACGCACCCGACTGGGCGCCGCTGTTCATACACTTCGCCGACTACGCACTGTGGGAGCAGGAACTGCTGCGCAGCGAGTACTCGGCGCGCGGTATCGAGCACTGGCGGCGCGCGCTCGACGGTGCCGAGTCGGGTGCCGCACTCGTCCCGGATCGGCGTCGGGGCATCGACGCAGCGGACGGCGTCGCCGGGGTGGTGACCTTCCGGATCCCCGGCGCGGTCCAGCGAGCGGTGCACCGGTTGGCTCACGAGCACCGCGCCACGCCGTTCATGGTGCTGCACGCGGCGCTGTCGGTGCTGCTGTGGCGGCTCGGTGCGCAGCGCGACGTCACCGTTGCCACCGCGGTCGCCGGCCGCGGCGACCGCATCCTCGACCCGCTGGTCGGCATGTTCGTCAACACCCTCGCGCTGCGGGCGCAGGTCCAGCCGGACATGCCGTTCACCGGACTGCTGGCCCAGGTGCGCGACTTCGACGTGGATGCGTTCGAGCATGCCGACGTGCCCTTCGAATCGATCGCCGACCTGCTCGGGGGACGCACACCGCAGGTTGCGCTGGCAGTGGAGAACCTCGCCCTTCCCGCCGTCGACGTGGCCGGCCTTCGCGTAGAAGTTCGGGAAGGCGACACCCGCACAGCGAAATTCGACCTCCACGTGACGGTCCGCGAACACTGGGAGGACGAGGAGCCCGGCGGTATGGACGGGGCCGTCGCCTACGCCGCGGACCTGTTCGATCGCGGTACCGCCGCCTCATTGGCGGCCCTTCTGGGGCAGGTGCTGGAAGCTGTCGCACTCGATCCGCACGTGCTGGTGGGGGAGATTGCTCTGACCCCGGCACCGCCGCTCACCGGTGGGCCCGCCGATGATACCCGCACCCTCACCGACATCCTCCTGTCCACCGCTGCCGCGCACCCCGACCGCCCGGCTCTCACCGACGGCACCCGCACACTCACCTACCGCGAACTGGCCGCGGCGTCGGAACTGCGGGCCGGTCAGCTTCGCGCCGACGGCACCGGACCCGGGACGGTGGTGGAAATCTGCATGCCGCGCTCGACCGACTTCATCGTCGAACTCTGGGCCGTCGCCCGGACCGGGGCCACCTTCCTGCCGCTCGACCCGACCCACCCCGCCGAACGCCGCGCCGCGATGGTGTCGCAGGCGCAGCAGTCGGCGCAACCCTCGGCGGCGTACATCATCTACACGTCCGGATCGACGGGCGCCCCGAAGGGCGTGGCGGTCACGCACCAGGGGCTGGGCGCCCTCGCCGACGAGGCCGTCCGCCGGTACCGAGTACACCCGGAGGCGCGGGTACTGCACGGCTACAACCCCACCTTCGACGCGGCGCTGCTCGAGATGCTGCTGGCCTTCCGGTCGGGCGCCTGCCTCGTGGTCGCACCCCCCGACGTCTACGGCGGCGCCGAACTGCAGCATCTGCTCATCGCTCAGAACGTGACGCATTACCTCTCCACACCCTCCGTCCTGGCGACCCTCGAACCGCGGGAACTGGACGTCCTCCAGGTGGTCGCCGTGGGCGGCGAGGCCTTGGGCCCTGAGCAGGCCGCGGCCTGGAGCGAGGGGCGGCTGATGCTCAACGCCTACGGGCCCACCGAGTCCACGGTGGTCGCCACCCTGGCCGAGGTGGGCGCAGACGTCACCATCGGCGCACCCGTCCCCGGCACGACGGCGACGGTCCTGGACGACCGGCTGCGTCCGGTTCCGCTCGGGGGCGTCGGCGAACTGTACTTGGAGGGACTGGGACTGGCCCTCGGCTACGTCGCGGACCCAGGGCTGACGGCCGCGAACTTCATTGCCGGACAATCCGGAATCCGCCGCTACCGCACCGGCGACATGGTGCACCGCCGCGTCGACGGCACCCTGTCCTATGTCGGACGCGCCGACCGTCAGATGAAGGTGCGCGGCATGCGCATCGAGCCCGCCGAGGTGGAAGCCGTACTGCTGGCGCTGCCCGATGTCACCCAGGCCGTGGTGCTGCTGCACCACGGTCGGCTGGTCGCCTTCGTCACGGGGGCGGGCGTGGGTCCCGAATCGCTCCGCGCGCAATTGATCCGGAAACTCCCGGCACACCTGGTGCCGCAGCGCATCATGATTCGCGACAGCCTACCGCGCACCGCCAACGGCAAACTCGACGTGCAGGCACTCGAAGCGAGCGACACCGACACCGACTCGCCGGCGCCACTGCGGACCGTGAGCGGGGAACTGGTTGCAGGAGTGTTCGCTGAAGTGCTCGGTAGCGCGAGCGTCGGTGCCCACAGCGACTTCTTCGACATCGGCGGCGACTCCCTCTCCGCCACCGCGGTGACGGGGCGGCTGTCGGCTGCATTCCGCGTGGACGTACCCGTCAGAGCGCTGTTCGAGCATCCCACCGCCGACGGAATGGCCGTGTGGCTCGACCAGCGGCACGCGGCCGCGACACGCATTCCACTGGTGCGCCGGCACCCGGACGCCCGGATTCCGCTGTCGCCGGCCCAGCAACGGATGTGGCTGCTTCACCGCGTCGATCCCGGTGCCTCGATGCACCACCTCGTGTTCGTGCAACGGCTCGGCGGGGACATCGACCTGGGCGCATTGCGGCACGCGCTCGCCGACGTGGTGCAGCGGCATGCCGTGCTGCGCACCGTCTTTCCCATGGACGACAGCGGACCACACCAGATGATCGTCCCCGTGGACATCGACCTGCATCCCGTCCACGGCGCCGACGTGTCCGCCGAGGTCGCGGAATTCGTGCGGCGACCCTTCCGTCTGGAGTCGGATCCGCCGCTGCGCGTGCAACTGTGGTCCGAACCCGACGGTGACCACGTGCTCGCCGCCGTCGTGCACCACGTCGCGCTGGACGGCGGCTCCATGGACCGGTTGGCCACCGACCTCGAGGCTGCCTACTCCGCCCGCAGCGAAGGGCGTGAACCACAGTGGGCGCCGCTTCCCGTCGATTACGCGGATTACAGCGTGTGGCTGCGCGAGGTGCTCGGCGACCCCGCGGACCCCGCCAGCGTCGCCCGTGCTCAGCTCGACTACTGGACCCGGATGCTCGACGGCATCGACGCCCCGATCGCGTTGCCCACAGACCGTCCGCGGCCCGCCCAACCGAGCCACCAAGGCGCCACCGTCGAGTGGACCCTGGACGCCGAACTGCGTCAACGGTTGTCCGACGTCGCGCGCAGTCAGGGCGCCACGGTGTTCATGGTGCTGCACGCGGCGCTCGCCGTTCTGCTGGGGCGTGAAGGTGGGCACCCGGACGTCGTGATCGGGACCGCCGTTGCCGGACGACCCGACCCGGCACTCGACGCCCTGGTGGGGATGTTCGTCGGCACCGTCGCCCTGCGCACCGAAGTGAACTCTGCTGCAACCTTTGCCACGCTCCTCGAGCAGGTGCGGGCGGTTGACCTCGACGCGTTCGCCCACGCCGACGTGCCGTTCGACGACGTGGTCGCGCGCGTGGCACCCCGCCGCTCCACCTCGTACAACCCGCTGTTCCAGGTGATGCTCGCGTACCAGCACGCAGCGCCGCAGCCAGTCGGTCTGCCCGGAACCGAGGTCGAGGCGGTCGGACCTGCCACTGCCACCGCTGAATTCGACCTGGTGTGGGATTTCACGGAATCGGTGGGGGAGCTGACGCTGCGGCTGTTGTACGCCACGGACCTGTTCGACGACTCCACCGCCCGGGCGCTGGCACAGCGCTTCGATCGAATCCTCGACGCAGCCCTGACCGATCCGTCCGAGGTGGTCGGCGACATCGACATCCTCGAGGCGGGCGAACGTGCGGCCCTCGTCAGTGGCCCTGCACGGAACTATCAGCCGAGGACTCTCGCCGAGATCTTCGAGACGCAGGTCCTGGCCACCCCGCACGCCGTCGCCGTCGAGGATGACGGAGTGCAGTGGACCTACGAAGAACTGGACGACGTGGCGGAACGGTGGGCCCGGGCGCTCTCGGACCGTGGCGTCGGACCCGAGGATGTGGTCGCGGTCGCCACCGGTCGTGGCCGGCACTGGGTGGCCGCCGTGTGGGCTGTGGCGAAAGCGGGTGCGGTCTGGCTGTCGCTGGACCCGACGCATCCCACCGAGCGTCTGGAATGGATGCTCGCCGACTCCGGTGCCGTGGTCGGGCTGACCGTGCCCGAGCGCACCGACCAACTCCCGTCCGTCGTCCCTTGGCTGTCGCCCGTGAGTACTTTTCAACCACCCGCGGTTAAGAAGTACTCACAGGTGGAGGGTGCCGCGTACGTCATCTACACATCCGGTACCACCGGAACGCCGAAGGGCGTCGTGGTGCCGCACCGCGGCCTGGTGAATGTGGTTGCCGCACAGGCGCCAGTGCTCGACATCGACGGCGACGTGCGGGTTCTCCAGCTGGCCTCCTCGACCTTCGACGCCTCACTGTTCGAGATGCTCTACGCGCTGTCGTCCGGCGGCAGCCTCGTGATCGCACCCGACTTCAGTTATGCCGGCGATCAGCTGGCCGAGGTGGTGCGCCGGAAGCGCATCACCCACCTCGTCGCGACACCCACCGTGCTGGCCACTCTCGATGCCGACAGCCTCGGCGACGAAGGGCCCCGGACCGTGGTGTCGGTCGGCGAACGCCTACCGTCCGCGTTGGCGGCGACCTGGGCGTCGCGTCATCGGCTCTTCAATGCTTACGGCCCGACGGAATTCACAATCCTGGCGTCGGTCGCAGGACCGCTCGCGCCGGCCGGCGTCGATGACGGCGTCGACATCGGGGACGTGATCGACGCTGCCGCCGCCCTCGTGCTCGACCCGAGGCTGCACCCGGTTCCCGACGGCGTGACAGGCGAGCTCTACCTGTCCGGAACCAGCGTCGCCCGTGGTTACCTCGGGCGGGGTGGTCTCACCGCAACGCAGTTCGTCCCGAACCCGTACGGGAAACCTGGGGACCGGATGTACCGCACCGGAGACCTCGTGCGCCGCAATGCACACGGTGCCCTGGACTATCTGGGACGTAATGACGCTCAGGTGCAGCTGCACGGCATCCGCGTCGAACCTGCCGAGGTGGACGTCGCCCTGGCTCGGCACCCGGACGTCCGGTTCGTGATCACCACGCCGGTCGTGGCTCCTAATGGGGAGCTCGTCCTTGTCTCCTACGTGGTGATGGAGCCGGATTCCACGCTCACCGCCCACACTGTCCGCGAATTCGCCCGCGCGGTCCTGCCCCGACATCTGGTGCCGTCCTCCGTCGTCGTGCTGGACAGCCTGCCGGTACTCCCGTCGGGCAAAGTCGACCGATCTGCGCTTCCCGAGCCGGAATTCGATTCGGACACGCCAGGGACGACACCGCCCTCCGGATATCTGGAGACGGTGGTCGCCGAGGTAATGGCCAATGTCATCGGAGTGGATTCCATCGGCGCGGATCAAGATTTCTTCGCGGTGGGCGGCACCTCCATGGGCGCGGTCGCGGCGGCCGATGAACTGCGCGCGAGGCTGGACCGGGAAGTGCCCCTGCAATGGCTCTTCACCGACCCCACCGCAGCGCGACTCGCCAAGCGTATCGAATCCGGCAGCGATTCGTCCGAAGATCCGTTCGCCGCTGTGGTTCGCCTCGGAGGAGAGGGCGACGGTCCGCCACTGTTCTGCATCCACCCTGCGGCCGGAATCGCGTGGTGTTACACCGGCCTCGCAGAGCATCTCCCCGGACGTGTGTTGTACGGAGTGCAGGCAACTGGCGACACGGACTTGCCCTCGTCCATTACCGAGCTGGCCACTCGCCACATCGACGCCATCCGCACGGTGCAGCCGGCCGGTCCGTACCACCTGCTCGGCTGGTCGCTGGGCGGCACCGTGGCGCAGGAGATGGCGGTGCAACTACACGAAGCGGGCCACGAAGTGGCCACCCTCGCGATGCTCGACACCCTGCTGCCGGAACATCGCGCCGCACTCGTGAACCTCGGCGACAACCGGCCCGACCTAGGTCTTCCGGCAGAGCTCGGAGCCGCGGTGTCGGCCGATCGGGTGCAGTCGCTGGGCGAGCTCCTCATCCGTCTCGAACACATCGCGTCGACACATCAGCCCCGGCACTTCGACGGCGACGCCGTGTTCTTCACGGCCGCATATGATCTCGATCATCATCCGGAACTCGTTCCGGACTGGCGGCGACACTTCGGCGGTGACGTCACCGAACACCGCATCGATGCTGTGCACGCAGACATGGTCGGGCGTGTACCGGTGGCCGTGATCGGCCGAAGACTGCGGGGATCGGGAGGCCACTCCGGACCGTGAAGCAGCTGCCGCCCCTGACCGCGGCCATCACTACGATGCAGAGGTTCAGTCGGGTCGAAACGAAGTAGATGACAGCACGATCACGCAAGCCCCGAGCGTGAAGTCGATGGGAGACTCGATAATGGAAATACAAGACTACCTGCGGATACTGCAAGCACGATGGAAAATCATCGCCGTGACGACCGTAGTTGCTATTCTCGGCGCGCTGGGAGCATCACTGCTCACCACGCCGATGTACGAGGCGTCGACCCGCATGTTCGTGTCCACGTCGTCCGGGGCATCAGTCAACGAGATATACCAGGGCAATCTGTTCTCGCAGCAGCGAGTGACGTCCTACACCAAGCTGCTCACCGGTGAAAATCTCGCGCAGCGAACCATCGACAAGCTCGGCCTCGACATGACGGCGCCCGCACTCGCATCGCAAGTGAAGGCCAGCTCGGCGCCGGACACGGTGCTGATCGACGTCAAGGTGCAGGATTCGTCGCCGGAACGCGCCCGCGATATCGCCAACGCGCTGTCCGACGAGTTCGTCGTCATGGCACGAGAATTGGAAACGCCCGAGCGTGGCGGCGCGCCGGCGGCGCGCGTCGTCGTCGAGCAGCAGGCACAGACGCCGTCGGTGGCGGTCTCCCCGAAAACCGAACGGAACCTGGCGCTGGGTGCAGCGGTGGGCTTGCTGCTCGGTCTCGCGCTGGCAGTCCTGCGTGATCGCCTCGACAACACGGTCAAGGATCGTCGCACCGTCGAGGAGCTGGCCGGATCCGCACTGATCGGCACCATCCCGTTCGATAAGGACCGGCAGACGCAGCAGGCCATCAATTTCGCCGAGGGGCACTCGTCGAGCGCGGAGTCCTATCGCGAACTGCGGACCAACCTCCAATTCCTCGAGGTCGACAACCCGCCGCGTGTCATCGTCGTCACCAGTTCGCTGCCCACCGAGGGCAAGACGACCACCGCCATCAACATCGCGCTCGTGTTGGCGGAGGGCGGCCAGAACGTGTGCCTGGTCGAGGGTGACCTCCGTAAGCCGCGGGTGTCGAAGTACCTCGGTGTCGTCGGTTCCGTCGGTCTCAGCAGCGTCCTGGCGGGCAAGGCCGACCTCGACGCCGTGCTCCAGCCGACGCAGTACGCGGGACTCACGGTTCTGGCGTCCGGACCGATCCCGCCGAACCCGAGTGAGCTCCTCGGAACGGAGACGGCGCGCCAGGTGCTGGCGGATCTGCGCGGACGGTTCGACTACGTGATCGTCGACGCGTCACCGCTCCTGCCGGTCACCGACGCGACCGTGCTGACCGCGATGTCGGACGGCGCGCTGGTCATCGCGCGGCACGCCGAAACCAAGCGGGATCAGCTGTCGAGGGCGGTGGGCAACCTGCACAGCGTGGGGGCAACCATCCTCGGAACGATCATCACGATGACGCCGAGTCGCGGACGGGGCGTCTACGAGTACAAGTACTACTACGAGACCGACAAGTCTCTGCCGCAGATGCAGCAGGCCGTCCCCGTGCAGCCTGCCGTGCAGCAGCAGCCCCCTCAGCATCAGGCACCGCAGCCGCCGGCACCGCAGCCGCCGGCACCGCAGCCGCCGGCACCGCAGCAGCCGACCCCGTACGTTCGCGACGAGTACCCGTCGCACGAGTACGGTCCGAACGGGGGAGATCCGCAGGAAGTGCCGGCCTATCAGGGTGCCCCGGCCTACCCGGGTGACCAGAGTCAGCAATGGTACGGCGGTCCCGACCACTACGGCAACGAGCAGCAGGCGGGCGCACCGGTGCCAACCGCACCGAGACGCACCCGCCGCTACCGTGACGACCAGGAAACCTGGTCAGAGGCGGACGCTCCGCGCGACCACACCCAGTAGTTCGGCGATCTCGGACCCGATGGTCAGGAAGGTGTCTTCGTCCTGTCCCATCGGGTCCGGAACGTCCTCCGGCGACTCGCCTGCCTTGTGTCTGGGACGCGCAGCAGCCAGATCGGCCACCGACTTCGCATCCGCTGCCTCGGCCAGACGGGCGGCTTCCTTGAGGGTGAACGTCTTCTTCAGCTGCTCAGGGGCCAAAGCGAGCACCTTCTCGCGCTGACGCTCGGTCATCGTCAACACCAGATCGGCCTCTGCCGCCAGATCGGCGGTGAGCATCCGCGCGGTGAAATCGCTCGGATCACCCCCGAGTCCCTCGAGGACTTGCGCGGCCGTCGGTTCCATCGGGCGTCCGACCGCGGCGCGTGTACCTGCACTTTCGGCAGTCAGATCGGTGATCCCGAGCTCCTCGGCGTATGCCACTGCGAGGCGCTCAGCCGTTGGGGAGCGACAGACGTTTCCGGTGCAGACGAAGAGAACATGCATGGGCGAAGCATAGGGTCTCGGCCCGCACCGTTCGTACACGCACTGTTGGCTTCGAACATCAGTCGGGTAAATATCGCGCTCACCTGCGCTGGTTATCAAGGGTGCATGCGCTGCACCGTGTTTGGAACCGGATACCTGGGAGCCACCCACGCCGCCTGTATGGCGGAACTGGGCCACGACGTCCTGGGCGTCGATATCGATCCCGGAAAAGTGGCGAAGCTCTCCTCCGGGGAGGTCCCATTCTACGAGCCGGGGCTCGGGGAGGTGCTGCGCCGGAACATCGACGCCGGGCGACTGCACTTCACCACGTCCTACAGCGAGGCCGCCGAGTTCGCGGACCTGCATTTTCTCGGTGTCGGCACCCCGCAGAAGAAGGGGGAGTACGCCGCGGACCTGCGGCACGTGCACTCGGTGATCGACACGCTCGCGCCGCTGCTCGATCGTCCCGCCGTCATCGTCGGCAAGTCGACCGTTCCCGTCGGGACGGCGGCGGATCTGGGTGCGCGGGCCCGGGCGCTCGCCCCGGCGGGTGACGCCGTGGAAGTGGCGTGGAATCCGGAGTTCCTGCGGGAGGGCTTCGCCGTCGAGGACACCCTGCACCCCGACCGGATGGTGCTGGGTGTGGACCGGCAGCGCCCCGGACGCGCGGAGACCGAGTTGCGCGAACTGTATGCCCGCCTGCTCGGGGAGGACATTCCGTTCCTGGTCACCGACCTCGCCACCGCGGAACTGGTGAAGGTCTCGGCCAACGCGTTCCTCGCCACCAAGATCTCGTTCATCAACGCCATCTCCGAGGTGTGCGAGGCCACCGGCGCCGACGTCACCCAACTCGCCGACGCCCTGGGATACGACGCGCGGATCGGCCGGCGCTTCCTCAACGCCGGCCTCGGCTTCGGCGGCGGCTGCCTGCCCAAGGACATCCGCGCGTTCATGGCGCGGGCGGGTGAACTGGGCGCGAACCAGGCACTGCACTTCCTCCGGGAGGTCGACAGCATCAACATGCGGCGCCGCACCCGGATGGTGGAGTTGGCGGCGCAGGTGTGCGGGGGTTCGCTGCTCGGCGCCAACGTCGCCGTGCTCGGCGCGGCGTTCAAGCCCGAATCCGACGACGTCCGTGATTCGCCGGCACTCAACGTCGCGGGAATGATGCAGCTGCACGGGGCGGTGGTCAGCGTCTACGACCCGAAAGCGCTGGACAACTCGCGAAGACTGTTCCCGACGCTGAACTATGCGACGTCGGCGGTCGAGGCGTGCGACAACGCCGACGCGGTGCTTCTGCTCACCGAGTGGGCGGAGTTCGCGGCCCTGAAACCGGAGGATCTGAACGATGTGGTGCGTGCGCGGGTGATGGTCGACGGCCGCAACTGCCTCGACGCCGCGGATTGGCGCGCCGCCGGGTGGGTCTACCGGGGGCTGGGGCGGGGCTAGCGCGCGCAGATAACGGATTGTGACTTCGCGGTACCCGCGATAACGGGTTGACGATCTGCGCTCCTGGGGCAGCGGCGGCCGGTAGCGTCAGCCTCAATCGCAACGGAGGGCTGACGATGTCGAAGGCACGTCACGGATCCCTACTCGCGCTCCTCGCCGCGGTCATCTGCGCGTTCGGCGTCGCGCCCGCTCACGCTGCGGAGGTTCCGACCCTGCCGGGACCCCCGCAATCGGACGCGGGCGCGGCGATCTCGTACGCGAAGCACCATCCGCATTCCGCGCCGCCCGGGACCAACGACTTCTCGTGCCGCCCTGGTCCCGCGCACCCTCATCCCGTGATTCTCGTTCACGGCAGCGACGGCAGTGCCTATTCGAACTGGGCCGGGTTGAGCCCGAAACTGAAGGCCGCCGGCTACTGCGTGTTCGCCCTGAACTACGGACAGAAACCGGGCACCGAACACTACGGGATGCAGACGATGACCCAGGGGGCAGCCGAACTCGAGGTGTTCGTCGACGACGTACTGTCCGCCACCGGTGCGGACGAGGTCGACCTGATCGGGCACTCGCAGGGCGCGACGGTGGCCCGTTACTACACCAACAGGCTCGGCGGGGCCTCGAAGGTGAACCGCTGGATCGGTATCGCGTCGCCGTCCTACGGTGGAACGTTCTTCGGGATCGCCACGGCTCTGCAAACGCTGCCCGGCGGCAACGAACTGATAGTGGGGATCGGTTCGGAGGCTCTCGCCGAGCAGGTGCAGGGATCGCCGTTCCTCGCCGCGCTCAATGCCGGCGGGGATACGGTCCCCGGCGTCGAATACACCACGATCGGGACGCGGTACGACGAGGTGATCCAGCCGTACACCAACGTGACGCTGCACGACCCCGGTGCCACCAACATCCTCGTCCAGGACCTGTGCCCGATCGATCAGACCGGACATTTCAACCTGCCCTACGACCCGTTCTCGCAGCAACTGGTACTCAACACCCTCGATCCCACGCACACGGTCGTGCCACCGTGCATGTTCGTGCCACTGGGCACGGGCATCGCGGGAGTGATCATCGCGAGCAACTTCTGAGTTGTCTCCCGCCGAACGGTTGCCCGGTTGCCCCGTCGGACCGCTTCGCTAGACTGCGGCCATGGAGTGGGGGGATTCCGGATCGAACCCGTGCACAGTCGAAGGCGGCCCATGAGTTCGGTTCTAGGTGTGTCGGTCGGTGCGAGCGCTGTGCGCTTGGCACGACCCGACTCCGTGAACCGTGACGACGCCGGGAGCCGGCTCGTCCCCGATTTCCGGGCCCAGGTCGTCGCCGCAGGGCGGGACCTGCCGGAGGAACTCGCCGCCGAATCGATCGGCGTCGTCCTCGCCGGGGCACCCGACGCCGGGCAGGTCCGGGCCACCGGGGTCGCCTACCGCGACGAAGCCCAGGCAGGCGCCGTCCAGGCGGCGATGGCCCGGCAGCAGCTCGCCAACTACCAGCTCGTCACCGAGGCCTCGGCGGCACTGAAGTTTCTCGACGTCTCGGGCGCCCTCGGCCACCATGCGACGCTCGTGTTCTACGACCTGGGCAGCTCCGGGCTCACCGTGAGCGTCGTCGACCGGGCGACGGGGGAGGTGGTCGAGACGGCCCGCACCGACACCGTGAGCGGAGACGTCTTCGACCGGCTGATCCGCGACAACCAGTTGGAGAACAAGCGGATCGAGGAACCCGGCGACGCGGCCGCCGGCCTCGCACTCGACCTCCGCTGTCGTGAGGCGAAAGAGCGGCTGTCCACCGGCGGCGCCGTCGCGGTGCCCGGCGACGGCGGACTGCTGTTGCTCTCCCGCGACGTGTTGGACGGGCTGATCGGTGTCACCGTCGAATCCTCGGCGCGCCTCGCCCGCGACGTGATCACGAGGTCGGGACGAACCCCGGATGCGGTGGTGCTCATCGGCGGCGGTGCACGCATTCCTCTGGTGCGCACGGTGCTGCAGTCGTGGCTCGGATTGCCCGTCGTCGTTCCCGATCACCCCGAACTCGTTGCGGCACAGGGTGCTGCGCTGCTCGCCCAGCAGGTGGTGCCGCCACCCGCCGAGGTCGCCAGGGTCCTCCCGCCGCACTACACACCGCGATCCACATTCGAGACGGCCGTATCGAGCGGATTCGACGCCGCCGTCTCGAACCAGGCTCCGAGCGCGACCGTCGCACGCACCGGTGCGCCGTCGAGTACTCCGTCCTGGCTGAGCGCCGCCGCGCCGCCGCCGAGTCAGCAGGTGGCCAAGCTCCAGATCCGGGGGGCCGCGCTGGCGGGGAGCGCACTCGCCGTGGTGGCGGTGATCGGTCTCGGGCTCGGGTACGGCAAGAACCTGCTGGCACGCACCGAGGGCTCGTCTCAGCCGGTGACCACGCAACTCACCACCGCGTCGCCGGTTATCACCGAGATGGCCACGCCGTCGCCGACGCCGCCCCCGCCGCCTGCGACGTCCGAGGCCGTCGAAGCGCCGGTCCAGACGGCGTCGCAGATCCGGATTCCCGAGCCGGCGCCCGCACCGCCGCCCCCACCGCCCGCGCCGCTGTTCCCCGGTCTGCCGCAGGTTCAACTGCCGCCGTTCCAGCTGCCCGAACTCCCCAGGTTCCCGGGAACGTAGTCGTCACCGCTCCGCGGGCTTACCATGGGAATGGTTCCGGCGTAGAGAGGATGTGTGCAGTGTCTGCAAATCCAGCGGAGTTCCACAGCACTCCCAGCGTTCCCAGGCCTTCGGCGGCCGCGCCGGCAGAAACGCGCCGGCTCGTCGCCTATACGAAGCCGATCCTGAAGATGTTCCCGCCCACCAGCGAGCATGCGGCCAAAGTGACGATGCTGACCGTCTACGCGCTGATGGTCATCGCCATCGCCTTCATCGTCCTCCGGGAGTTCGGCGCCTTCAGCTAGCGGTCGCCGCACTACTTGGAATGGCGGCCACCCCGTGACGACTTGACCGCGGGGGTCGTGTCGGAAGGACCCGCGCCGATCGGACGTGCCAACATCACCGCGATCCCGGTGGTCAGCGGAACCGACAGTGCCAGGGCGATGCCACCGACCGCCGAACGCACGATCTCGATGGCCACGGCATCGCTGAGCAGCACGTCCTGGATCGACCGCCCCGCCACACTGAACAGCAACAGCAACGGCAACGCCCCGCCGGCATACGCGAGGACGAGGGTGTAGACGGTGCTGGCGATGTGATCACGACCGACGCGCATCGCCGAACCGAAGATCTGACGCCGGGACGCGTCGGGGTCCAGCGACGCCAGTTCGAACGCCGACGCCGCCTGCGTGATGGTGACGTCGTTGAGCACACCGAGCGAGCCGATGATGAAGCCGGCCAGCAGGAGCCCGGTGATGCTGACGTGCTGTATGTACGTCTGGACGTTGGTGTTCTGCTCCTCGGAAAGCCCTGTCAGACGGGTCATCTCGATGGTGGCGTAGGACAGGACCGCGGCCACCAGCATCGACGCGAGAGTGCCCAGCAACGCCGAACTCGTTCGCAGGGAGACACCGTGAGCGAGATACAGCACGGCATACAGGATCACGGCGCCGGAGACGAGAGCCACCGGAATCGCGGGTTGTCCGTCCAGCAGGGCCGGGAGCGTGAACAGGACGAGCACACCGAACGAGACGACGATGCCGACGAGCGCCCGGAAGCCGCGCCAGCGCGCGACCGCGATCACGACGACGGCGAACGCGAGTGCGATAAGGGTGACGGGCAGGCCGCGGGCGTAGTCCTCGAACGAGTACTCCGTTGTGCCGTTCACGTCCGTCTGACGGGACAGCCGGATGCTCTCGCCGACCCGGAGGTCGGGTTGCCCGGGTCCGGGAATGATTTCCAGCAGTGTCTGGGTACCGGAGTTGGGACCGGACTCGATGTCGACGATGCTGCGCTGGCACTCGTACGCACCGGCGGGCGGCGGCAGCGGGGTACCGGTGAAGACGCGCCCGGCCGACGGACTTCCACAGTCGCCGATGTTCTGCATCGTGACCGTGCCCGACTCCGTGACGACCGCACCCCCCTGGGCGCTCTGGAAGGGCTGTTCGACGTCGGCGCCCGGCTTGCCGGGCCACAACGCGATGGCGCCGATGAGCACCGCGACACCGATGGCGACGAGGAGCCCGACAACCACCTTGGCGGCCACGGGCCCCATCGGGGCCGGTCCGTCGCTGTGGCCGTGTCCGTGTCCGTGGCCGTGTCCGTGGAATTCGCTCATCGGCCGCATCGCGTCGGCTGCTGGGTGGATTGTCTCCGCACGCACGACAGGGTAGTCGGACGACAGCCGGTGACGCTGTGACGGAAGTGGCGTGAGGTACCAGTGTTGCCGACCTGTCAGGTTTGTATTGCTCGCATATCGCTTATATGGCGCCGGTGCGATTCGATATCGAAGCATGGCACGCAGCAGTCAATGTGCAGCGAACGCCGAACTCCACGGAAGGGTGGTCCGGAACTCCGAACGCGGGTGTGTTCCGCGGACGCTGAGCCGCTGCGCGGAGAGATTTACCGAGCTGGGTGGCGGGGTACAGGGGGGGTTGACCCCGCCACCAACCTGGCGCCCACTGGGGGGAGGGGCGACAGGTGCTCGCGGCACTCAAGGTGCCGGTTGCTAATCTACCGACACGGTACGGGTATTCGTCAACCGGGTATGTGAAATCGCCCACAATGTCGTGACCTGACACCCGACGGTTGGTCGGCGTCACCGTCCCACACCCGGTCGCGACGACGACACCGATCCTGCCAGCCAGCCCCGGGCCAGCCACTACAAACACTCACAGACGGTTCAGTCGGCACGGTCGCTGACACAGCCATGTCGCCGCCGGGAGCCGGAAAGCTAGGACGACGTGAGTGCCGTGAGGTCGACCCAGGCGGTGATTTCAGCGCCATCGCGGACGAGATCCACTCCAACGCTCCCGTCAAGCGGTGAACAGCGGCGCTATCTGGCTTCGTGCGAACGAACAGTGCATCGAATCCATCGGCGCGAGCCCGGTCCAAGAGATGCCCGAGCACAGCACCGCCCACGCCAGCACCACGGTGGGAACGGCCAATCCACACCCCGGCATCAACCGCTCGGGCCGGTTCTTCCAAAAGGCATAGGCGAGCGGCCGGCCGGGGCCCTCGCGTTGAAGGCCGCGCTTGTGCTGGCCGAGTTGGCGGGCCGGGGCTGAGGTCATCCGCCGGATTGCCGACGTGCACCGCGGTGAAGACGGCTGATCCGCGGCCCCGGGGTGGCTGGATTCGGTCTCGTCACGGGCACGGAACCGGACCGCGGTGACTGCTCAACCCTTGTCGCTGTGATGGATCAGCTTCCCGTCGCGGACGTCGCGGACGTCGCGGGTCCAGAGGGTGTAGTCGAGCGCCGAGAGCGCCAGATCGATGTCCGCGCGCGGACCGGTGCGCCAGCCGACGACCTTGTTGGCGAATGCGTCTGTTGCTGGTCACTGAATCTGCAGACGAGGCAATCACAGCGGGCAACGGTCGAGTTATCCGAATCTCATCAACGGCGTCCAATGTGTTCAATTAGTGACATCAAAAGCGCTGGTGAAAGAAGTATTAGCGACATTCACGGTTGATTCAAACTGGATTCTAGAACCTCGCGTTGCTTGGGGTTTACTGCGGCTTTCTAAGGGTAGTTCTGGACCGGTTCAGCGGCAGGCCCTGGACGCCTTGCGGTGGCTGTCAGATGCCCCAGAAGCGGTCCGGCCGCCGCACCGTGATGACGTGGTCGAGGGGCCGGCCCCGGTACTTGTCGAGCTTGATCTGGAAGAACTCGGCGATACCGGGGGACTCGACTAGGTCGAGGATCGTCTCGACCTTGGCTGCGACGGGACCATCGGGTTCGGCGCGTAGTACGCGCAGCAGCGGCCGCCAGTCAGTGAGGTTGCCATACTCGAGCAGGTTGAGTAGGTCTTGCTCCTGCAACACGTGAGGGTCGGCGTCGTCGTCGTGAATTGTGTTGTAATACAGATTCTTCGACACCGTGAACCTCCTTTTCTTTGGTTGCTACTCGACGTCGGCTGCGATCTGCTGGCAGCGAATTCGGACCTGATCCCAGTCTTGCAGGTCTTTCTGGAGTGCGGCCAGTTCGTTCAGTGCTGCTTGCGGGTTGGATTCTCCCGCGGGTCCGACAGCGCGGCGATGAGTTCCCGTGCGAGGGAGCCGGCGGACTTCTGCTCCTGATAGTAGTCGTCGAACTCGGCGATTGGACCGTTCCCGATTTGGTGGACAGTCGCCTGATTCAGATTAGCGACCGGCTCCCGACCGTGAAGGGACAGCAATGGGATCGACGAGACGTAGCTTCACAGCCGAGTATAAAAAGCAGGCACTACAATTAGTGCTCGACGGAACAACAGCCACGAAGGTTGCCGCAAATATCGGTGTTCACGAAAGGACTTTGAGGAAATGGGTGAATAGCGAAAACGCGGACGGCGCCGAGTCGGACAGGCCGCTCGATATCAATGAGCGCGCGGAACTCGAACAAGTCCGGAAAGAAAACGCGCACCTGAAGATGCAATTGGAGTTCGCAAAAAAAGTAGCGACCTGGTTCGCGAAAGACCAGCGGTAATTTTCGCTGCGATCGCGGACTGGGCTGACTCCGGCACCTACCCGGTCTTGTTCATGTGCGCCGAACTGGACGTTTCCCGCTCCGGCTACTACGCGTGGCGCACCCGCCCGATCAGCGGCCGGGCATGCACCGACGTCGAAGTGAGCGAGCTGATCGTCACCCTGCACGCCGAGCTGCGGGGCAACCCCGGCGTCCGACGCATGCGCGCCGAGCTGCACACCCATGGAGTGAACATGGGCCTGAAACGAGTGTGGCGGCTGATGAAGGCCGCTGGCCTGCGCGGACGCCATCCACGACAGTGGAAACGCACCACCGTCGCCGGTGATACACCTGTGCCGGCTCCCGATCTGATCTGATCGGCCGCGACTTCACCGCCAACAGCCCCAACCTGCGGTGGTGCGGCGACATCACCTACATCAAGACCTGGGACGGCTGGGCCTGCCCGGCCACCGTCATCGACCTGCACTCACGCAAGGTAGTCGGCTGGTCGCTCGCCGATCACATGCGCACGAGCCTGATCACCGACGCACTCGAGATGGCGATCACCCACCGAAATCCATCGGCCGGGGTGATCTTCCATTCCGATTAAGCCCAATACCGTTTATTTATGGCGAGGGCACGGAGTCGCCCGAGAGGACGAGCGGTCTGCGGTCTACGCAGGGCGCGTTGCGGTGGTGCGGGTGCTTGACGTGGAAGACGGACATCTTGCG
>NZ_JBHWUE010000013.1:123648-152245 GCF_042738615.1 Rhodococcus sp. NPDC059968 | reverse complement strand
CTGTCCCGGGAGGCCCCGGAGGCGGCGAAACGGGTGGTGACCGTCAGCCCGGACGTCTCCTCCACCACGAACCTGGCCGGCTGGTTGAACAAGGTCGGCGTGTGGTCGCCGAACGAGCGCCGCAATTGGTTCGACGACGACGCCGAGACGATCATGCACTGGCGGGAAAAGCCCACCGGGCAGCACATGGAACTGGGGATCGCGGAGACGAATCTGGTCGGGTTGATGGGTGAACTGGGGGCCACCTGGAGCCGGTGGGGGCAGCCGCTGTTCCCGATCGGGGTGATGTACGACCCGTTCGTCGAACGCGCCCTGGAACCCTGGTCGTACGGGATTTACGCGGGCGGGCAGTCGATCCTGGTCGGCACCCCGTCCGGGGTGACCCTGGCCGCCGAGGGTGGGGCGCACCAGTCGATCAAGACCCCGTCGATCGGGCTCGAGCAACCCGGGTGTGTGAGCTACGAACCGGCGTTCGCGATCGACGTCGAATGGACGCTGCTCGACAGCATCTCCCGGTTGGGCCGCCCGGACGGGTCGTCGTCGTATCTGCGGCTCTCGACCCGCCCGGTCGATCAGACCCTCGCCGCCGTGCCGTCGGATCCCGCCGCCCGGGAGCGCCGACGCCGTCAGGTGGTCGCCGGCGCGTACACGCTGCGGCACACCGACAAGCCGGCCGTGACTCTGGTCGGGATGGGTGCGATGATCACCGAAACCCTCACCGCCGCCGACCGGTTGGCCGAGCAGGGCATCGCCGCGGACGTCGTGTGTGTCACCAGCCCTGGGTTGTTGTTCGAGGCGGTGCAGGCGCGCCGCGGACTGGCCGACGGGCCGTCGTGGATTCTCGACCAGGTGTTTCCCGCCGGCCGGGCGGCGCCGATGGTGACCGTCCTCGACGGGCACCCGCACACCCTCGCGTTCCTGACCGGGATCAACCACGTTCCCGGTGCCGCGCTCGGGGTCAGCCGGTTCGGGCAGGTCGGTTCCCTCGACGACGTCTACCGCTACCACGGCATCGACACCGATGCCGTCGTCCGCACCGCACTCGACCTCGTCGACTGACCCAGAGAGACACCCAGAATGACCACGACACAGACAGGCACCACAGTGGTGCTGCCGTCGCTCGGTGAGAACGTCACCGAAGCCACGATCACCCGCTGGCTCAAAACCCCAGGCGACCACATCGAGCAGGATGAACCGTTGCTCGAGGTGGCCACCGACAAGGTCGACACCGAGGTCCCCTCCCCTGCCGCAGGTACCGTCCTCGAGATCATCGCCCCAGAAGACGCTGTCGTCGAGGTCGGCGCGGTACTGGCAGTCCTCAGCGCACAAGGCAGTGATCCCCGGGGCACGCCGGCACCCGCGGCCGAGGCAACTCCCGCGCCTGCACCGGCAGCCGCCACTCCTGCTCCGGCACGTGCACCTGTATCGAACCCGACTACCCCGGAAGCTGCTGCACTGCCATCCGCGGGCGACCGGGTGGAGAAGCTGCCCCGGATTCGGCGAACCATCGCACAGCGGATGCTCGAGTCCCTGCAGACGTCAGCGCAATTGACCACCGTCGTCGAAGTCGATGTCACCGCCATCGCGCGCCTGCGCTCGCGGGAGAAGGATTCGTTCCTGGGTCGCACCGGGGAGAAACTGTCGTTCCTGCCGTTCTTCGTCGCCGCCGCCACCGAAGCGCTCTCCCACCATCCGGTCATCAACTCCTCGCTCGACGCCGACTGCACCGAGGTGACCTACCACGGGGCCGTGCATCTCGGGATGGCCGTCGACAGCGACAAGGGCCTCATGGTTCCCGTCATCCGCCACGCCGACGGGATGCGCATCCCCGACCTAGCCCGCGCCATCACGGGCGTCGCAGGCAGTGTGCGCACCGGTACGATCCGCCCCGACGACCTGGCTGGTGGCACGTTCACCATCACCAACACCGGCAGTCGCGGTGCACTCTTCGACACCCCGATCATCAACCAACCCCAATCCGCCATCCTGGGAATCGGGACCGTCGTCGACCGCCTCGTCCCCACCCGCGGCGACGGCGGAGCACTCCAGATCGAAGTCCGGTCGATGGCGTACCTCTCGCTGTCCTACGACCACCGGATCGTCGACGGCGCCGACGCCGCCCGCTACCTCACCACCGTCCGGCAGCGCATCGAAGCCGGATTCGACCCCTCGGAACTGCAGTGAGTGCGCCAACACACGTTCCAGGCACGGTGCATGAACACGGCACCCGGGACGATCACCGCCTCGTCGAATTCGCTCTACGGTGGGCGCCAATAGTTGCGGTCAACGACTACATCGTCCCCGACTTCGACGAGTACATCTTGCCGGAGTTCGGACTGCAGCCAACGATCTACTACCGCAGACTCCTCGCACTCCTTCAGACACCCCCGTGCCCACCCTTGGATCCATCGGACCGGCGCCGCATCATCGCACTCTGCCAACACAAACTCGACGCCTCTCGACCGGTCATCCCACGGCCATAGCGGAGCGAGCATCAACCCGGGTTGCCGAAAACCCCAATGGGAGACACACCTCCGAAACAGGAGCTGACACGAGATCGACTAGGACGAACTCGTCAGTGTGGGTGGCAAGGTATCTGCGGATTCGCACACCGTTGTGGGGTCCCGTTTCGCGTGTTCGGAGCGATATCCTGGTAGGACGTTTTCGTGAGGTGAGCGCCGTGCTGCATCGTCAAGGGTGTCGCGGATCGGGTGAATCGGCGTAGCCGATGGTCGATGCCGATCCGTACCGGACGCAGCGCGAGGTTGGCGCTTCGGTCACAGCGGAGCTAGAAGCCGCTGGGCTCGAAGACGCCCAGGAAATCGGCCGCGGTGGCTTCGGCGTTGTCTACCGGTGTATCCAGACTGAGCTGGACCGAACGGTCGCGGTGAAGGTCCTCACCGCTGGTTTCCTCCGTTCGTCTCCCCTACAGCGAGTTCTACACCCGGGGGTTGCGCCTGGCAGGCTACCTCCGCGATGCCGCCGCCGTCACCACGCGCATCTGCGACGAGTGCGCCGATGTACCCGGCTTCGCGCAGCGCTTCTCCGCCCTGCTGAGAGGGCAGGACGAACTCGCGTCGGGGCACCTGAGAGCGGCACGGAAACAATTGGAACAACGCTTCACCTCCGCCGGAATCGCCCACGGCTACATCCCCACAGCGTGGCACTGCGCGCTGGCCCAGACCCAGGCGATGTCCGGAGACGGCGCGCACGCATCGGAAACCCTTCGCGCCCTCGACGCCTGGTGCCCCACACCCGTGCCGTACCTGAAACCGGACTATCTCCTCACCAGGGCCTGGGTCTCCGCCGCCACCGGTGCCGTCACCGAGGCCATCGCACTCGCGCACCGCGGCGCCCACTGCGCCGCCGAACATCACCAATACGCTCACGAGGTGATGTGCCTGCACACCGCGACACGCTTCGGTGACTCCACCACCGCTCACCGGCTACGTGAGCTCGCCGGCCGGGTCGACGGGCCTCGCGCCCCACAGCCGCCCTGCACGCCACCGCCCTTGCCGCCGGTGACGCGGACGGTCTCCTCGACGCCTCACGTCAGTTCGAGGACATGGGCGACCTGTTGGCAGCCATGGACGCCGCCGCGCACGCCGCCACCACCTACCGTCACCGCGGCCGCAACGGATCCGCCCTCACCGCCGCCGCCCGCGCCCAGCGATTGGCCGACACCTGCGACGGCGCCGATACACCTGCCCGCGGACCTCGAGTCGGCCGTGCCGCCGGAGTTGGCTTGGATTCTCAAGCAGGTCGTGTCCGTGGTCGCGGCCGGTGGCACCGTCAGCATCGGATCCGTGCCACACGAGGTCACCACGACCACCGCGGCGGACATGCTCGACATCTCCCGCCCCACGTTGGTGAAGCTCATCGGCGCCGGCGAGATCCCCGCACACAAGATCGGCACGCACACCCGGATCGAGAGCAGTGACGTCATCGGTTATCGAGAGCGGCAGCTAGTTCACGAGCTCACCGATCTTGTCGGCGGCGAACAGCGAACCGCCGTCGACGCTGTAGCCGAACGCGGACACGAAGTGATCGGTCAGAGCGCGTCCGACTTCGGGGAGATGATGGTGCACCGCGATGCCGTGCCGGCGCAGGTGCTGTCATCGCCGACACCGGAGAGCATCAGCAGTTGGGGTGTGTTGACGGCCCCACCGGCAAGGACCACTTCTTTATGGGCGCGGACGGTGCGGCGGGCGCGGTCCTTTTCGTATTCGACGCCGACCGCGGCGGTTCCGTCGAACAGGATCCGGGTGGCGTGCGCCTCGGTGAGTACGGTCAGGTTCATCCGTCGGCGGGCGGGTTTGAGGTAGGCGTCGGCCGCGCTCCACCGGGCACCACGCTTCTGGGTGACCATGAATCATGAAAAGCTTTCGGGTTGAGCATCATTGGAGCGTTCTATTGTGTAGTCGGTTTCTGTGACTGCATCGAGGAATGCGGTGGTGAGTGGTCGTGGGCTGCGTTGGTGGGAGACGATGATCGGTCCGGCGTGTCGGGTGTCGGGGTGGGTGCCGTCCTGCACGTTTTCGACGCGAAAGTACTTGATGACTTCGGTAAATGACCATGACGTGTCGTCGGTGAGGTTTGCCCATTCGTCGTAGTCGGCGGCGAAACCTCGTACCCACATCATTGCGGTCATCGAGGATCACCCGCCGAGCATCTTCCCGCGGGGTCAGTAGATCTGCTGGCCGCCGAGCTTGGGTTGCGGCTCGGTGAGGTAGTCCCAGTCGACCTCGCTGCGAAAGAGTTTCGCGAATGCGGCGGGGATGTGGGTGAATGTGTTCCTGTCCTGCGGTCCGGCCTTGAGAGCCACCACCTGGTTTTTCGCGGGTCGGTGCTGAGCCGGTGGGTGAGCACGGCTCCTGCCGATCCGGTTCCGGCGATGACGTAGTCGGCCGCTGATGATTGCTGTGTCATTTCTTCAATTCCCTATTGTTGACGGTTGCCTGCCCCGACGCCTCTGGCAGCGGGTTGGTTGCGGCGGCAAGTTTGGCCTCGGCGAGCTGGAGCAGCGGTGCGAGGGCTTCTGCTTCGATGTCGAGGTAGGTGCACATCTGGTCGTCGTCGACGCCGGCGTCGCGTAGCCGTAGCGCGAGGGAGTAGGGCTGAGGCAGTCGCCGTAGCGCCTGCTCGCGAGGTGTCAGTGGTGTGGTCATGGTTTCAGGGTGCGTTCGCCGTGCACGGTGGGGTGGAGTAGTCGGCTACTCCAGTTCGTGACCACGATGGGGAGGGGACTGATCGCCGGTGACCATGGCGCCGAGGTCATCGCGGCCGGAGACACCGGTCTTGAGGGAGGCGCGGTGGAGGTGTCCTTCGACGGTGCGGACGGACAGGGTCATTTTCTCGGCGATCTGCTTGTTTGATAGTCCTTGGGCGGCGAGGGTGATGATTTCCCGTTGCCGGGTGGTCAGCGGCGACCGCTGTGTGGCGTCGCGGAGTCGAGCGAACCAGCCTGCGTGGGGGTGACCGTGAGGGTGGTCTTCGCGACCCCACGATCTGTCAATGCAGAGCTCATTCTCGAGCAGCAGCCAGATAGCAGTTTTGCACTTGTAAGTGAATCCGAGGGTTCGGAACGTTCCTGCCGGCGCGACCGCGGACCTGCGAACTGGCCTACCAGTGGTGGCCGCTGCCCGCCAGCCGATCGCGAGTCACAATGTGTACCGGCCGACGGGGTCGAGGCCGCCCGAGAATGGGAGCGAGCGGCGCTGACCACACTACGACGGCAGGCCGTCACCACCACAGGCCCGCGCCGACGGTACCGACGACCGCAAGGCACCCGCGGCACGAAGACCAGGACACCCGAAATCGCGTCTTACGCGCCCCGCGGTCCCCTCACGCACCCGACTTCTTGTCACGCAACACCACCAACGGCAGCACCAGAGTGGCAACCGCGGTCACCAGCCACACCACCAGAGTCGCCAGAATCCACGTGCGCCACCCATCGATACTCAGACCACCAACGAGCGATGCGATCACCAACGCCACCAATGTCGATACGAGCCCGACGCCTCCGAGGAACGCCGACGCGTTCCTCGCCACCACCTTCCCGATGAACGGAGACAGCACACTTTGCGCCACCGCAAACAGCACCACCGCGGTGACAAATCCCGACGCGGCAATCGAGACCCCCGGCAGGAGCCACTGCGCCACCAGCAAACCGATCGCTGCCGACCCCAAGAAGACCACGATCCGAAGCAGGAAACGAATCATTCGATACGCCCTCTCTCCCATGGCAATCGGCACGAATCGGAGATCGCGACAACTTTCCCACGGATCGACCACATACCCAGCTCACCCTCCCCCGGACGGCCCGTCCAACCCCTCGATATCACCCCTCGACTTCACCGCAGCCTCCAGTTCCGACGTTACGCCAACCGCACCACAATCGCCGTGCTCGTACCGTCCAGGGACTGTCGCCTGACGGCGCACAATCGTGCGCGTGAATAGCCCCGCCTCGCCGGCACCGATCCGCACCCCACAGCGCGGGCAGACGCCGTAACCGATGAACGCCGGCAGATCCGCCTCAGTGACCCCCTCCGGCGACTTTCCGACCACCAAGAAGAACACCTTCAGTCGTCCGCGATGGCCGGCACTGTGCTCGGCCGGGATCGGGCCGCGACCATGCCCAGGTACTCGTCGAGCATCCGATGACCGAACCGTGGGAACGCCGCCTTCGTCGAGCAATCGCTAGGAACTCTCGCCCCTGGTGAGCAGTCCGCCGCCGTTCCCCGACCATGCACCGAAGCCCAGAACTCGGCCGACAGTCGGATCAGGCCAGGCCACCGGCACCGCTGAGGGTGACGAATTCGACGCCCGCCGAACGTAATTGCGGCACAGCAGCAGCGAGGCCCTCCGCGGTGGCACCGGCCGGACGGTTGATGTGCATGATCACCACGGAACCGGGCGCCGCCGAGGTGACCGCGGCCTGCACCTTCGCGGCGGGCCGGGTGGCCCCCGCATCGCCGTTCAGCGTGAATCCCACCACCTGCTCGCCGAGATCGCGGACGATGGACGCCGCGACCTCGTCGCAGTGGGCCGTGCCGGGGCGGAACCACCGCGGCGGTCGGCCCGTGATCTCGAGCAGTCGGTTGTGGTTCACCCACACCTCGTCGATCACCTCGGCCGGCGACGTGGTGCCCGCGATGCCGTACGCGGATTTCCCGGTCACCGACAGCGGCAGGTGCCGGGTGCCGTGGTTCGCCAGCTCGACGAGGGGGTTTCCCGACAGCTGCGCGATGAGGCCGGGGTTCGCATCGATCCAGCGGCCGTTCACGAACAGGGTGACAGGCAGTTTCTCGCGTTCGAGCAGTCCAAGCAGATCCGCATCGACGCCATCGCCCTGAGGTCCACCGCATGCGTCGAAGGTCAGCGCGATCCGGTGACCCGCCGCCGCGAGCCTGGTGGCGGTGCCGGTGACGGCGACACCCCATTCGTGTGGAACGGCGCCCGCATATTTCGCCGCGATCGCCGACGTATCCGGCGGCAGGGGCGGGGGCGGGGCAGGAAGCCATCCGTCGGGGATCAACCCGTCCGGGATCCCGGGAATCGGCGCCGCCTCAGCGACCGCGGGGCCGGCAAGGTCGACGTAGGTCTGCATCGCAGCAGCCACACCACCGCCGAGCAGCCCCAAGCAACACCGCCCGACGATTCGTTCGCGCATACATGCGCCGAGATTAAACCGTCCGCGAGACGTGCCCTCCACCGATCTCGGAAAGACGGCATGAACACACCACGAACAGCGTGCCCCGCATGGCGACCAGCGCCAGCGCCATCGCCACCGCCGGGCACTCTCGCCGGGTGTGACGCATTCGTGCCTCCGACCCCGACGAAACCCTTGTGGTGCTACCGCGTGCGTGGTGATCTGTTCTCGCCTCCCCGGCCGGCGGTTTCGCAATCGGTGACTGACAGGGGGACGCTCCTTGGCACCGGGGAGCACGGCTCCGCCAGTCTGATCACGATTCGCGGTCGCCGTCTGGGCGAGGCTTTGCACTCTCACGGCACTCTGGGTTTGTTTCGCTCCTCACTGAGTGAGCATTCGAAGGACGGATGAACGATGGCGTTCAGGGATCGGACGGCGAGTTTCGCATGCGGCCTGCTGGTTTTTTCCTCCTTCGGAGTCTTCTCCTGCGTGACCGAGGATTCTCGTGATGGTGCGGTGTTCTACTCCGTCACGCTCATTCCGTCAGTCGACCTCTTGATACGGCGGCTGCGCGAAATGCACCGCATTCGGAGGCAGGTGCCAAATGCGGATCATCGGCCCGCACGGAGAAGCTCGGTCAAGTCCATGGGGGTGGTGTACGAGGGTCGTCGCGGGACTCCTCGTTGGTGAGTCAGGCAGTCAAGGCCGGTGTCACCTCCTCGGTGGACTCGGTGCTGTCGGTGGGCTTGTCGTTGCGGGAGCGGGCCAGAACGTCCAGGCCGAGATAGCGGCGCCCTTCGATCCACTCGTCGTGTTGTTCGGCCAGGACCGCACCGACGAGCCGGATCAGGGCGGTACGATCCGGGAAGATTCCGACCACTGTCCACGGTGATCCGACCGCTGTGGGCGAGCACGTCCGATACCCGCCCGATGCATGCGTGCGAGACGCCTCTCTGCGAGCGATACGGGCCAGGGGTCGGTGTCGGCGCGCGAAGCGGTCCCGATGCCGGCGCGGGGGTCCGCGGAGGGCGTGCGGTACCGGCGTCCCGCTGCGCGGTCGAAACAGCACCGCCGCAGGCGTGTGACAGGGGCGTTCCGAAATATGTTGGCGCGGCGCAATTTCTAGTAGTACACTCCCCCCTAGGCCCGAAGGGCCGGGGGGAGTGACCCCCCGGAGGGGGTGGGTTTCCCCGCTCGATTCGACTGATGGATTCGACCGCTCGATTCGGACGCCGATTCTCAGGTCACGGCAGAGCCACTCTGATCGGTGCCGCAGCACCACTTGTGCGATCCCCATTTCGAGGGCGAGAAGACGCGTGCTTGTGTGCGCCTGAATACGGTCGGTCAGGCACCACCTTTCGGCGCTGAATTCGGCGCTGTCACGCCCATGCTGCAGCCGTCCTTCGCCGGGCTCCCGCGCACCGCCCCACCGGGCGGCCCGTTGCGCTGCTCTGCCGACCCCATCTCAGTCTGATGAGCCAGGCGCCGCACGCCGAACTACACACGACCCGTCAGAGGTCTGCGCATGACACCCTCACGGCCCACGCAACCGATGCCCGCGCCCAACTCATGCGTGTGTCACCAGATGGCCGACAAGCAAGCACCACCGCTGCGCCTTCGCGAGAGGAAGTTATCCGCATACCCCGTTGACGTCGGCGCGCGATTTTTCTTACCGTCGCCCGCACCACGTTTCAGGTGCTCTCGCCAGATCCGACCCGAGGAGAACCCATGTTGCTTGCGTCCACCGTCGTCGACGCCGCACTCGCTTCGCCCGTGCACCCCCACATCGGTCGTGACGTTCTTGCTCAGGAGACCGAGGTGAACACCAATAATCTCAAGGACTGGATCGGCGACAACGTGTTCGCCCGTGATCTTCCTGCTGGTTGTCTGCGCGATCGCGCTCGGAGCCCTGAAAAGCAACCTCTCGAAGGTGCTGACAGTGGGCGGACTGTCTCTCGTCGCGATCACCTTCTTCGTGCTCGCCGGTAGCCAGAGCGCAATGAACGGGCTCGGGGCATTTTTCCTCAGCCTCTTCGGCGTCGACGTCTGACGCGTGCTCAGCCCTGGTGAACACATCCTCGAAGGAAGTGAGCGCGTGATCGACAACGACGACCTGCTCTACCCGCGTGGACTCGCACTACCTCGGCCCCGCGGGCAGAACCCTCCCGATTCGTATCCGGTACTCCGCCGTCGGTGTGGGTGCAGCGATCTTGGTCACGGTCTTCGTCGTCGCTCACATGATCGTGCACGTCCCTCTCGGCTGCACACCGCTCGCCGGTGATGGTCACCCTCACCGTCTTTCTCACCACCAAGATCACCCGATACATCAACGCCGACCGACCCCTGCATTTCCGTGTTCATCGCGGCGCGGAACGACGCGGGGCGCCACGGCCGCCTCAGGCCCGGACAGACCGTCCTGGCCCCGGTACCAGCAGCGCCACGGCCCGCCGTCTTCGACTTGCCCGGCCCAGTGAATCTGATGCGGAGTTCCAGCCGAACATCCGCCGCTCGCCCACCATGATCCAATCGAACACCGATGCCGGTCCGTCTGTGGTGTTCGACTGGTCGCGGCGCTTGCCGTTCGCGTGCCGGCGTGCGCTGGGGCTCGGCCTACCGCCCGTGGAGTCGGGTGTTCCCCTCGACGTCGGGTGTGTTCGTGGCGGTCACATCGATCCCGCGGCCACCGAGAAGTGGAAGTTCCCCGCACCCACGGACCGCTCGAGGGTCCGAATGACAGCAGTCGGATTGTCGTAGGGCCCGTTGAGGTAGAACGGCTGACCGTCCCTCCCGAACTCGATCCGACCCGGCCCGGCCCACTCACCCAGGAACGCGGCTGCATCATCATCGAAGGCGCCGGTGGGCTCGAAACCGAGCCCGCGCGCATAGTGCACCGCCCCCAGGATCAGTTCACGGCCGAGTTCGATCGGAATCTCCACCGCCGGACGGTCGAACGCTGCGTAGTACGTGCGGATGGCGCTGGGGATCCTGCCCGCGTCCATGGTTTCGGGGTCACGGGCGTTTTTCACCCCCAGGCAGTGCACGTCGGCCAGGTAGCCTCGCAGCGTCGCCCGACCACGCCGCCCCTCTCGTGCCACCAACACCTGCGCGAAGCCTTCGGCCTCACCGGCGGGAGCGTCCAGTTCAGCCCACTCCGGATGACCCTCGAGGCCCAGCCCGACACTCCAGCCACAATTGACCCAGCACCCCAGCACCCGCCCCAATCCTCGGGACGCCGCAGCCTCGGCAGCGATTCGTCGCACCAACGGCGACACCACCGACGGCCGCACGCCCAGCGCACGCGCGATCACCTTCGGCGGGACACCCTGCTCCCAACGCCGCCGCACCTGCTCGACCAACTCCACATCGTCCATGGCACCCCATTCTGCTTCACCGATCGGGAACCTCCCGCGTCTGGACCTATCCGCACATGCTGGGCCAAGTAAAGGGCGGTGATACCCATCGTCGGCGCCGGGCACGTCGGTCGCGGCGCATCACCACCGACCGGTCACCCGTCTCGCCGCGGAAATCCTCCACTACGAATACTCCCGCGAAATCAAGCAAAGATCCCATGGCGAAGTCGACCGACCCCCGGCCCCGCAGCAGCTTTACCGAAGCCCGGTCCGCCACTCAACATTCCTCACCGCAGGTCAAGCGCCCAACGCAAGGACGATTCGCCAGCCGACAACCCGCGCTATTTCACCAGGAGGAGGATCACCATTCCATATGCATCAAATTGGTTGAGCCACAGGCGAAGAGGTCGACACCGCGAATCTCATGCATCGCAGTACAAAGATGTCGTTCCCACATCAGTTTCGTTGAGTCGACGGCACCGTTTGTCCCGGCTCAGCGAAGGTGGCGAACACGCGGTGAAACTGGCGAGTGCGGAAGACTATCTGGCGGATGACTCAGCAAACCTGGCGAAACCGGCATGATCAGCCGGCAATCGGGAATGAATCGAGGCGACCGAGTTCCACGCTCGCCGGATCCTCTGAACCAACGGTCACCCCGGTGACTCAGTCAACATGGCGAACAGCACGTGAGGGCGACTGCGATCTCGCCAGATCCACCGAGTCAGGACACGTTGCCGCGTCCGCGGAGCACCGCGCATATGCACCACCCGACAAGCGGAATGCCGCGGGACACCCGCGAAAATAACTCCACTACAAAGCGATGAGTGCACCACCCGCGGAGATCAGCACTGAAAGAAAAACTGCGGCTCCGTGCCACAAACCCCCGCGGCGGCTTCCGTGCCACAAGCCCCCCGCGGCCGAGATCTTCCTTCCGAGCAACAAACCACTCAACGGCACACCTATGCACCCCCGCGCGCAAGAGACGAGCAGCGCGGACACGATCCTGATCAGCAAGCAGTAAACACAAAGTTGACGTGGCATACGCATCGGCAAAGCCCATCGTCTCACCAATGCCGGCACGACCAACGACAGAACTACGGATCCGATCGAGAATCTCGATCCTGGTTTCGGACTGATCCACATGCTGCCCGCGTACACCGTCGACGACTATTACACACTCCGCGCCGCCGACGACCTGCCCGCGAACGGACCATCCGACCTCCCCGATCCGACCCTCACACGTATCCTCACTGCGCACCGCGAATGAGACAACTTCGAGGACTCGAGCTGGGATCACCCACCACATCGCGAACACGCATCCCACGCCTGGGGCAATTCCGCCGAACCACTGTCCATCACGGTCAGCGAGAACGCACGTGGCCCCATAGGGAAGGTGTACTACCCGAACACCGGAGAAAGGTCGCAGTAGCCCTCCTTCCGAGACCTACACCAACCCAGATGCCCCTTGTCACCGAACCAGACCGCCCCGAACAACTAGGCCACCAGCGGAGAAAGCTCCAGCAACCGATCCGCCATCTCCCCGTCACCAATTGCATCAATACCATTGGTGCACAAAATCTTAGCAACTGGCATGAAGGCCCAATGAAACAGACCCACCTCGCCCTCCCCTCACCATCGACGGGCGCCCAGCCGAGGCCACCCGCCATGGCCGCACGCGCATTCGGCGCCGCCATCCTGCTGCTGTTCGCAGAGACAAGGTTTCCGGCTGCGCCCCCGCCGCTTCTCTCCCGCAACGAACTCCCCGGGCATCGAGTCCGATAACTTCTGCACACCAAACATATTCACGATCTCCGGTGGCACTCACCCCATTGCCGGCCTTCCAGACGCCCCACAATGAAGCACACCCACAGCGGCCACGGCGCCAGCGACGGGGCCTTCCCTACCCCACCACCGACGCCAAACCGATTAGTGTGCGCACCGACAACCCCTACCAGATGAACCTCGGCGGGCCACCGGCACAACACGTCCTTGAAGCGGCGAAACACACCGCGCCCGGAGATCGCGATGTCGAGCCGGTCGGCAACGGCGGGGTCGGCTACCGACTCGATGAACAACTCCATGTCGCGATAGCCCGCGCGTGATCCGACGCAACGGACCTACAACCACCGGTCGGGATCGTCGTCGAACACGTCGTCCGCGATCATGGTCGGCCACGTTTCCCCCGTCTGCAGGTCGATCCGACCACCGCCATAGGTCGGTCGCCCTCGAGCAGCGACGAGAGTTCTCGAGGTCGACCGCGGCAGGTCGCAACATCGGTGTCGCGGACATCCCCACCGCGGCCTCCAGTTGATCGGCGGGGTCGTCGTCGCCCGTCCAGTCGCGCACGCGCAGCGCCGCCGCGCACTGGGCGGCCACCTCTTGTGCCCCGTCGATGTGGTCGTCGACCGCGGCGATGAGTGCGTCGCCGACCAGCTGCAGCACCTCGTCGGTCAATCGTCCGCGCAGATCGACGACCGCGCCGGTGCGGATGCTCAGGGCGACACGCAGCGCCGTCAGTGATTCCTCGTCCCAGCTGGTCCCCATCGAGTACCGACGTCGAGTACAGCCTTCCCGTCGACGACGACCACGGTGGCCGGGCCAGCCTGAAGGTGCCGACGATGCCCCTTCAGTTCTCCGGCCGACACGCACCGCTATCCCCTGGCGAGACACGAGATGACGACCGACACACTCGATCCATCACGTTGGGAGGAGCCGGAGATGCAGTGTGCCCCGTGAGCCGAAGCGCACGGGGCACACTTCCGCGAGCGAGTGCTACTGCAGCTCGTGAGACACGCTTCCGGTGGAGCTGTCGTCGGCGGCCTCGGTCGTTGCGTGCGTCTGCGACAGTGGTTTGAGCTCACTGACGGACTTGCCCGCGGTGTAGCCACCGCTACGTTCTTCACGGCTGGTGTCGCGCGGGGTCGTGGTACTGACCGTCATCGTGCCTCCTCATCCCTCGATGAACTCAGCATAGGCGACTTCCGACCAGCGGACGAGGAGAGCACTTCCCCGACGAACGGCGTTACCACTGGCGTCGACGACCGGTGTTCCATTCGGGGTGATCTGGCAGGTGTCGATCAAGTAGAGGTCCTGTTCATAAGGGTAACCGGCGGCGTAGCTGCCGGGGAGCAGGCTGGTCGTGCCGGGGTCGGGTTTCGCCCAGAGGCCCATGATCCAGGGGTTGCCGGTACCGGGTTCCTTCAGGCGCAGCTTGACGTAGCCGCCCAGGGCCGGGGTCTTGAAGAGGAGGTCCCATCCACGGGGTTCGGGTTCGGGTCCAGTGATCGGTCGTGCCCACCACCAGCGTTTGCGGGCGGCCATCCCGGTGAGGGCTCCGAGTGCGAGTGGGACGACCACGTAGCCGGCGGCGATTGCCCAGACCCACCAGGGCAGCGGCTCGCCGTTCTGCAGATCGCCGGTCACGACAAATATGCGGTAGCCCTGGTAGAGCAGCGGGGTGGAGAGCATGCCGAACAGAGCGGAGGTGCTGGCGAAGGTGAGAAGTCGTTCGTTGAACTCCGCGGTGGTGGTGCGCTTGTTCTCGCGTTCGAACGCGAAGGTGAACAGGGCACCGGGGAGGATGGAAGTGACGAAGACCGCGAGGGCCTGAAGCCTTGCAAGCACGGTGAGATTGTCGCCCACGTCTGTGCCCGAAGACTGTCGAACTCGCTGGGAGAGGGGCGTTCTTTCTGGCCTACCCCGCGTGTTATATACGATGCGACGCGGCGCTTCGTCCTCGACCAGCTGCCACGCAACCTCACCGGGCGGGTGCTCAAGAACGAGCTCCGCGCAGCGCAAACGGCCATCGAGCGCTGACCACCGCCCTCCCCACCCCCTGAGCAGCCCTGGAGAAACCATGACCGCCACCGCCGACACCCTCGCCCAGTGGGCGCACGCCTACCGACCCGATGCCGCCGACCTCGCGCTGGCGGAGCGGTCCCTGGGGGACACCGCGATTTCCGCGAGTGGAGTCGCGGCGGCGGATGGGTGCGTACGTGCGGGGCTGCTCGGTGAGGTCGAACGCAAGAACGGGTGGACGCTGCGGAAGCGGCCGGTGATGCCGGCCCAGAGGGCATGCAGCGGCTGCTGAACTTCTACTCCTGGGACTGCGACGGGCTGCGTGATGGATGTGCGCGAGGTCGTGGTCGAGACAATAGGCGACGCCCGAAATGGGGTGTTGATCGTCGACGGACAGGCTTTCAACTGTTGTCGATATATCTAACACTAATTGATAGGTTCTGACATTGTCTGCCGGTGTGAATGGTGAGGCCGCGGAATGCTGGGGATGTCGGTGGTTGGGGTGTGCAGGGCGGCGGGGAGGGCCGGTGGCCTTCTCGGCGCACCGGGTGCGGGTCACCGAATCGTTGACCGCGCGGACCTCGGCTCCTATCTGGGCAGGCCCGGAGGGGAGTGTGCGGGAGCGACGGCGGAGAGGGAGGAGGCAGTGCATTTGCCGGGTGTGGGGCTCGACAGGACAACGGGGCGTCGCTGGCCAATCCGAAAAGATGGTGCGGGACAGCGCTCCTGGTGAGGTGTATCGGGGGTCGACAAGGATCGCGGTTCGGGTCGCGAGGGAGCAGCGAGCGGGCCGCGGCCGGATGCCCGACGACGCGGCCGACGGCCGGTGCACGGTGGTGCGGGTGGTGTGGCGCGGGATCGATTGGCCCGGTTCGCCGGTGGGCTGGTTCGGGCGGTGCTTGTCGGAGGTCGGCGTTACAGTCGAGCCGTACGAGACGGGGGTGCCACATTGCTGGTGGGAGGGTTAATGACGTCACGGCGGTGTCGGCATCGTTGTCCGGCCCGTTCTCTGGGCGCTGTGGTCGAAACAGAATCAACGACGGGGTCTCCACGACGCCGCGGCAGTTCGCGTTCACCACCCGCCCATACAAAGCGGTCGACGACGCGACCGGTGAGCCGATCGGCCTCGACGACGTCGACACCCGGGTGGGGTGGCTGCTCGACCTGATCACCGCGGCCGGTGCCGAGTTGATGTCGCGGCTGTGGCATCCGGCGACGTTCGACGTGCTCGCCGCCGGTCGTGACCGCCAGGACCGCAGGCTGCCCACACAGGGTCACGTCGCCGCGGCCCGCCTCGGCTGGAACCCCATCTACCCGGACGGAATCTACGTACCCTCACGGGTGACGAGGGTGGTGACGGCGCAGGTGATGGCCACCCTGCGGACCCTGGCATTCCGGGATACCGCGATCGCGGCACTGTCGGCCCGCTTCGACCCCGCCACCGGGGCCGTGGCGCCGCCGACCGGGTCGGCGGACCACGTGTCTGCGGGTTTCGCTCGGGGCGTACTGCGCCAGCTCGCAGCTCGCGCCCGCTCCGGCGGCGGAGCACAGTCGACCCGAGTGCGGATCACCGACCTGCAGGGACCGCCGCAGACGAGCGCGATGGCCCGACTCTCCGCCGCCGACCGGCAGCTCGCGCAGATCACCGTGGCAGGACGGGAGCTGGTGTTGGCGGTGAAGCTGCCCACCAGCCCCGCCCCGGCGGGGCGGGCGCAGTGGCGGCGGGTGCGGCTGACCGCCGCCATCCCCGCGCACCTGCACGGCAGGGCGGTCACCGCCTGGCATCTGCCGACCCTGGTCCTCGACCGCCGGGGTCTGTTGTGGCGGTGCGCGGCGACCGAACTCGTCCCGGCAGGCGACCCGGACTCGGCGACCGTCGCGGTCGGGGTCGATTGGTCCCCGTCCACGCTCGGTGCCGCCGCCACCGCGTCAGAGGACCCGGACGGGCTGGTGTCGGACTATCGGGGATGGACCTACGACGACCGCGGCCTCGGAATCAAGCTGGCCCGCCTGCAGGCCGAGGGGCAGCTGCTGCACGGCAAGGCTGCCCGGTTGACGCGACTGGCCGCCGCCGCCGAACCCGAGGTTCGCGCCGAGCTGGAGGAGAAGATCGCCGTCCTCGACGCCCACCGCACCGCGGTGGGTATCAAGCGGGGGAAGATCAACCGGGAACTGGCGTTCCACTTCGGCCGGCAGGTCACCGACTACGCCAACGCAGCCCAGGCGCAGGTGATCGCGGTGGAGGATCTCACCACCCTCGAGACCCGCGGACACGGGCGGGTCAACAACAATCGGGCCGCGCAGTCCGCCCGCCGCCAAGCCGTCGCGGCCCTCGCCCATACCGCCGCGGGTGTCGGTGTCGCGGTGGTCTCGGTGCCCGCCCGGGGATCGTCCGCGCTGTGTCCGGGCTGCGACGAACCACTTGCACGGCCCGGCGGCTACCACGACGCGTGGTGTCCCCGCTGCCGGGTCGGCGGCAACCGCGACCACATGGCCGGGGTGAACCTGGCCAAACGCGCTCTGCTCGGCAGAAACAACGTCACCCGCCGGCGTGGGCAGTTGCCCGCGGTCCGGGTGGCCGAACACGCGCCGGTGCGCAAGTGTCGTGGCAAGAACGCTCCGACACCGAGCAGGCCGCGGCATCGCCGGGTCCGCCGCAGCCTGCCCACCGTGACACTGCGGTTGGGGGTGACTCCGAAACAGCATGTTCCTGCATCACAAGCGTCGGTGTGGGACACGGTCCAACCCGCACCACCGCACGGTGATGCGGGTAGCCGTGACACACGTCCATCTCCCACGCCCGCCACGCAAGTGGCAGACAGTATGAGATCTACGTAGACGCTTTCAGTTGCGCAGATGAGTCCTCGAATCGTCGCCGGTGTCCGGCAGTGACCATCGGCCCTAATCTCGGGCCGCTGGACGGCGGACACTGAGGTACATGCACCGGCTATTCAGCCGGTCGGGGCGGAGCGCGATTCACCGAGGAGGCGATCGTGGACAACATCATTCCCGACGAGAACGTCGTTCGCATTGCGGTGGACCTCGCCTGCCGGGCGCCGTCGGTACACAACAGTCAGCCGTGGCAGTGGACGTACGCCGACGGGCAACTCGACCTCTACACCGAACGCGGCCGGGTCCTGGCCTCGACGGATCCCTCGGGCCGGCAATTGGTCGTGAGTTGTGGTGCGGCGTTGAATCATCTCCAGACGGCGCTGACCGCTCTCAAATGGTCTGTGGACATCCAGCGTGTCCCGGAGGGTCCTCATTCGGGGCACCTGGCGACCATTCGGTTCCGTCACGACGCCCGGCCTCAGTCGCACGACTTCGATCTGCTCGCGGCGATCCGGCACCGGCACTCCGACCGCAGGCCCTTCGGCCCGGTCAGCGTGAAGACCCCGTTGCCTCGGGCTTTGACCGACGTGGTGCGCCGCCGGGACGTCCACCTGACGGTGCTGGCTCAGGAGGCACGTCCAACGCTCGCGAAGGCGACCGAAATGACCGCGGCCGCCAGGAAATACGACTCCGCCTATCAGGCCGAGCTTCATTGGTGGGCGGGTCATTCCAACCCGCAGGGCGGGATTCCGCCGGACGCGCTCGCCACCGCGGGCAGCCGTGACCGCGTCGACATCGGGCGCCGCTTCCCCGACGGCCGGGACACCAGCGTGACCACGGAGATCGACCGCTCGACGGTCTTGGTGTTGAGCACCGACACCGACGGCCGCGGCGAGTGGCTCCGGGCCGGTGAGGCTCTGTCCGCGGTGCTCCTGGAGGCCACCGTCGGCGGCCTGTCGACGTGTCCGCTGACTCACACGACCGAACTCCGTCAGGGCAGGGAGATCATCCGCGAACTACTCCCTGATCGCGGGTTCCCGCAGGCGCTGGTCCGGGTGGGCACCACCGAGAAGACGTCTCCACCACGACAGACGCCGAGACGACCCGTCGAATCGGTGTTGTCGGTCGGCCGCCGAGGTTTCGCCCGGTGACGAGCCACGCGATGGGCGGCTATTCGGTGAGATGAACGCGGCTGCGTGTGGCTGCTTCCACGTCGGCCGCGGTGGCCTCGATCAGTTGGTGAGCGAGGTCGGACAACGCACGTGCGGTGGCCAGTTCCTCTCCGATCTCAGGGATTTCTGTGTCTTCAGGATTTCGGCGGGCGAGTCCGACGCCGACGAACGTGCGGGTGTCGCGGGTGCGGAGCCGAGCTTGCGCGCGGGTCCTGGAGCCGCCTTCCTCCGAGTCGTGTTCGTCGATGACGATCTCCACCAACCACGTCTGCTCGCTCATGTCCGGTGGCCTCCGTTCGGTGTGGGTGCGGGGCCGAGGTGAAAGGGCCTCGTCCTTCCAGTGTCCTACGATCTCTCGGCTCGGGCGTCGCAGCGTCGCCCCGTGACTTTCGACTCTTCGCAGTCGCCGCGTGCGGGAGAAGACTGACAGGAAATTCCGCACGCATGACCAATCGAGGAGTCGACATGCGAACCCTGGTGGTCTACGAGTCGATGTTCGGCAACACCCGTCACGTGGCCGACGCGATCGCCCGAGGACTCGCGTCCGCCGGCACGGTGAGCACGGTCCCGGTGACTCGGGCCGATGACGAAGACCTGTCGGGTTACGACCTGGTGGTGGTCGGCGGTCCGACGCATGTCCACGGGATGAGTCGCGCGTCGACCCGCCGCGGCGCGGTCGACACGGCGCGCACACAGGACGTGACGCTGGAACCCGACGCGGCAAGCGAAGGTGTCCGCGAATGGCTCGGTGCACTCCCCCGGACCCACGGGAAAGCGGCGGCATTCGACACCCGCGCCGATGGCCCTGTCCTGCTGACCGGCACGGCATCGAAGGGTATCGGCAGGAAGTTGCGCCGTCTCGGGTTCGAACTCGTCGCCGAGTCGGAGAGCTTCCTCGTCGACAAGGAGTCTCGCCTCGAGGAGGGTGAGGCCGTCCGTGCCGAGCGGTGGGGCCGGATGCTGGCCCAGCGGGCCGGTTCCACGCGGGCAGAGACACCCTCCGCCCTGGACGAGTGACCTTCGGCCCTGGAATTGTGCTCGCCGTTATCGCACCGTTGTGGAAGAGGCCGACGCACGACATCGGATCCACCCGTCGGCGAGGGAACGAGGAACATCATGTTCGAAGGTCATGCCACCGCATCGCCGCGCGACGATCGTCACCGCCGAGACGACGAACCCGGGGAGTTCCTGTACGTGCATCCCGCAGGGTTCGCGCTCGCGGTGGCGTCAGGAGCGGCGGCGGCCGGCCTGGTCGTCCTGCTCGGCGCCTGGCTCGCGACTCCCCTCGTCGGAGTCGGCGCTGCCGCGACCCTCGTCGCTACCGTCGGTCTGGCGGCGGCGATGTTGATGCCCCACCGGCCACGGCGTCGCGGAACCCGCCCGTTTCGTCCCGCTGCCCGCTGAGTGATCACGTTTCCGATGCTCGTCGGCGTAATCTGGGTTCCCGGGAGGGTGACGCGGCCAGGACTGGAGGGTGCCCGTGATCAGGGTCTTTCTGGTGGACGATCATGAGGTCGTCCGGCGCGGGATCGCGGATCTCCTCACCTCCGATCCCGATCTGACGGTGGTCGGTGAGGCTGCTTCCTATGCGCAGGCGATGGCACGGGTGCCGGCGTTCAAACCCGACGTCGCGGTGCTCGACGTGCGCTTACCCGACGGCAACGGAATCGAACTGTGCCGCGAATTGCACTCGCTGATGCCGGAGCTACATTGCCTCATCCTGACGTCGTTCACGGACGAGCAGGCGATGCTCGACGCGATTCTCGCCGGGGCGAGTGGATACGTCGTGAAGGACATCCGGGGCATGGAACTGGCCCAGGCGGTCCACGACGTGGGGGCCGGAAAGTCGCTCCTCGACAGCCGCGCCGCCGGCGCTCTGATCACCAAGATTCGGGCGGACGCCAGCGAGAAGGACGGAATTTTCGGGCACCTGACCAATCAGGAGCGGACATTGCTCGCCCTTCTCGGTGAGGGTTTGACCAACCGTCAGATCGCTGCGCGGATGTTCCTCGCGGAGAAGACCGTCAAGAATTACGTGTCCCGGCTGCTGACCAAGCTGGGTGTGGAGCGCAGGACTCAGGCAGCGGTGCTCGCCACGAAGATGCAGTCGAGACCGGCCGGCACCTGACGGGACCGGGTCGGGTCGGTGTGCGTGCCGGTGGTGGTTCCGGCTCCTCGCGATGTCACTACGTGGGACAATTCGTCGTGTGACTCGTCAACCGGATGAGCGCGACCGGGGTCCGTTACTCGGTAGCCTGTCCGAGCTTCGGCTCCGCGAGCTCCTGACCGAGGTGCAGGAACGCATCGCGCAGATCGTCGATGCCCGAGATCACATCGACGGGCTGCTCGAGGCGATGCTCGCGGTCACGTCGGGACTCGACCTCGACAACACGCTCCATACCATCGTCCATGCCGCGATCAACCTGGTGGATGCCCGCTACGGCGCGCTGGGAGTGCTCGCCCCGGGTGAGGGCTTGAGCGAATTCGTCTTCGAGGGCATCGACGACGAGACACGCGCGCGTATCGGCGACCTGCCCCGTGGTCGCGGGGTCCTCGGTTTCCTCATCACCAATCCGAAGGCGGTCCGGTTGGAGGACCTGTCTCATCACTCCGCGTCGGTGGGATTCCCGGCCCATCATCCGCCGATGAAAACCTTCCTGGGAGTTCCCATTCAGATCCGTGACGAGGTGTTCGGAAATCTGTATCTCACGGAGAAGGCGAACGGTGGACAGTTCACCGAGGACGACGAGGTGCTTCTCCGCGCGCTCGCGGCCGCCGCCGGGATCGCCATCGAGAACGCCCGCCTGTACGAGGAGTCCCGGACGAGGCAAGCCTGGCTCGAGGCGACCCGTGAGATTGCGACCGAACTGCTCGCGGGCAGTGAGACGGCGGAGGTGCTGCAGGTGATCGCCGACGACGCGCTTGCCCTCACCGGCGCCGACAGTGCCTTCCTCGCGGTGCCGGACGATCCCGACATCCCGTCGGACGAGGTCACCGAACTCGTGGTGACGGCATCGGCGGGGACGGTGTCGGATCGCATCATCGGCCGGGCGATCCCGGTCGACAAATCCACGTCCGGGGAGGCTTTCCGCGAGCGGACACCGCTTCGCGTCACTGCGCTGGCCTTCGATCCGGGGTTCGAGACAGGAACGCGGTTCGGTCCGGCGCTGGCGCTGCCGCTGCGCGCCGCGCAATCGGTGACAGGGGTGCTGGTGACGCTCCGTCACGTCGACGCGTCGCCGTTCACGGATGACCAGCTGGCGTTGATGTCGGGGTTCGCAGATCAGGCGGCCGTCGCGCTGCAGCTCGCCAACAGTCAACGCCGAATGCGTGAGCTCGACGTCCTGTCCGATCGCGATCGCATCGCGCGGGACCTCCACGACCACGTCATCCAGCGGCTCTTCGCGGTCGGCCTGTCACTGCAGAGCACGTTGCAGAGGGCGAAGGCTCCGATCGTCAAGCAGCGGCTCGAACAATCGATCGACGACCTGCACGACATCGTGCGGGATATCCGCACCGCCATCTTCGACCTTCACGGCGGTTCGGGTGGTATGACCCAGTTCCGGCGGCGGCTGCACGACATCGTCGCCGAGACCACCGCGGATTCCGGGCTCCGCACGACCGTGCACATGTCCGGGCCGCTGTCCGTCATCGACGCCACGCTCGCCGAACATGCCGAGGCTGTCCTGCGTGAGGCGTTGAGCAACGCGGTCCGGCACGCAGGAGCCGACACGGTCACGGTCAGCATCTCCGTCTACGACGATCTCGCCATCGAGGTCGCGGACGACGGTAAAGGGTTCGCGGAGAACGTCGTCACCAGCGGATTGGACAATCTGTCTGCCCGGGCGCGGGAAATGAACGGGCACTGCGTCGTCGACACGACCCTCGGCGGCGGAACCACGCTTCGGTGGTCCGCCCCGCTTCCGTGAAGCCGGCCGACCATCGGACGAACCGCATCAGCTCAGCGCGGCCCGGACCACCAGTTCGAACGTCGGCCGCGGTTCCGTGGTGTCGTGTCGGGCGATGCGGTGCAGAATCAGGCCTTCTGCGCAGGACATGACTGCTGTGGCGGCCGTGTGCGGGTCGCGGGCGCCCAACCGGTGGAATGCCGAGACGGCCGACGCCTCCATGGCTGCGCGCCCGCGTGCCAGCGCCTCCCGGAGAGCGGGGTCGTGGCTGGCTTCCAGGAACAGGACCAGCCGTGCGGCGGTGACGGTTCGGTTGGCGACGGTCGTGTAGTCGATCAGACGGCAGAGTGTGTCGACGAGGTCTTCTGCGGATGTCGTTGCCAGCACGCCGACTTCGGACATCTCGCGGTCCACGATCGCGTCGACGGCGCCGGTGAGCAGCGCCACCCGGGTGCGGAAGTAATTGGACGTCGTCCCCTTCGGCAGGCCGGCGCGTTCGTCGACCCGTGCGTGGGTGAGCGATCGCAGTCCCTCTGTTCCGACCAGGTCGATCGCTGCATCGAGCGCTCTCGTTCTCGTTGACGTCATACGGCTACTATAAACATAGTGACTTGATACTATGATCGTAGTAGCGTGAGGTCATGAGACACGAGGCCCGCGAGAACGACACAGTTTCCGGCCCGAACGGCGAGCCGGCCAACACCCTTCCCGCACTGGACGGTGTCCGGCACCGCTACCTCCGACTCCCCGGCCTCCGCATGCACGTGGTCGAGGCAGGTCACGGCGAACCGGTCGTGCTACTCCACGGCTTCCCCCAGAACTGGTGGGAGTGGCGCGGGGTCCTCCCGGGGCTGGCCGCGCACTACCGGGGTGATCTGCCCGGATCTGCGCGGCGCCGGCTGGACCGACGCTCCACCCACGGGATACACCCGCGAGCAGCTGCTCGCGGACGTCGTGGCGCTACTGGACGCACTCGAACTCGACCGGGTCAGCCTGATCGCGCACGACTGGGGCGCACTGCTCGGATACGAGCTGTGTCTGAGCGCGCCCCACCGTGTCCGGAAGTACGTGAGCCTCGGTGTCCCCCACCCGTTCATCCGGCTCGATCCACGGCTGCTGCTGACGATCGCACGGCACGGCTGGTTCGAGCCCGTGATCGCCGCACCGTTCCTCGGTCCACGCCTCCTCGGCCGGGGACGTCAACGGCTGACCCACCACCTATTGCGGGGTTTCACCACGAACCGGAACACCTGGTCGGAGCACGACATCGAGCTCTTCGCCGGACAGCTGCGCGAACCGGCCCGCGCCGACGCGGCGTCCGTCCTCTACCGCTGCTTCATCATGCGTCAGGCCGCGCGGATCATGACCGGCGCGTACAGGCGCAGCCGGCTCGGCACCCCCACCCGGGTGCTCATCGGCGCCGAGGACCCCATGATGCGCCCGGAATTCCTCGGCGGATTCGAGGAGCACACCGACGACTTCGGTGTCGAGTTCGTCGACGGCGCCTCACACTTCCTCGTCGACGAAAGGCCGGATGTCGTGCTCGAACGCGCGCTCGAATTCTTCGCGCCGCCGGGTCGGTGTCACGAGGCGGCGACGGGCACCTGACGGACGGGATCGATACTCCCCGGACGTTCGACCTCGCCGAGTGCGAATCCGACGCCGCGCACGGTGTGGACGACGTACGGCGATCCGACGGCCACCAGCTTCCGCCGCAGGGAGCAGACGTAGGCGTTGAGGACGTTCGTCTTCGATTCGACCGTCACACCCCACACCATGAGCATGAGGTCGCGGCGGGTGACGACTCGGTCGACATTCTGCGCGAGCACGGTGAAGAGGACGAATTCCGTCCTGGTCAGTGTGGTGCGCAGCCCGTCGTGGTCGGGTTCGTGAGGCTCCTCGCACAGGCAGACGTCCTGTGCGCCGGCGGCCGCCCGGGCCGGCACCTCGGGTTTCACCCGCCGGAGGATCGCGCGGAGCCGTGCGACGAGCTCGTCCGCCCCGACCGGCATCTCCATCACGTCGTCGGCGCCGGCCTCGAGGAGGTCGCTGCGACGGTTGCCGGAACGGAAGGTGCCGATCACCACGATGGCGAGCGCGAATCGCATCGCTTTCAAGGCCCGCACCGTGGTGTCGGCGTCGAGGTGTGGTGATCGCGCGTCGACGATCACCACGTCGGGAGGTTCGATCCGCGACCGCACCGGTTCCGCATAGGTTCTCGTGACGAAGAAGCCCGCATCCCGAAGGCGATCGACGAGGGATCTCTCCACGTCGGCGTCGATCAGCAGGAGACGCGGACGAGCGATGACCGGGCTCGACACAGAATTCATGCGGGTTCCTCCTGTTTTCGAGCCTCGCGTTGGTGTGCCAGCTAGATCAACCGGGTGCTGAGATCAAGTTCCCACGCCGCAGTCGATGACGATATCGAGCGAAACTCCCCTATCGTTACCGAGGAGACCACTACACCACCCGATCGGGAGGTCGTTGTATGTCCCAACTCCAGCACCTCGCACTGCACGGGGACGCAGTCGCATACCGGATGAGCGGTGAGGGCGAGACACTGCTGCTCGTCCACGGGATGGCGGGAAGTTCCGCGACGTGGCGTGCGGTTCTCCCCCAGTTGGTGCAGCGGTACCGGGTCCTGGCGCCGGACCTGCCCGGCCACGGTGATTCCGCCAAGCCTCGCGGCGACTACTCGCTGGGCGCGTTCGCGGCGTGGCTACGCGACCTACTGCAAGAACTGGACATCGAACGGGTGACCGTGATCGGTCAATCGCTCGGCGGAGGGGTGGCGATGCAGTTCAGCTATCAGCATCCCGAACTGTGCGGCCGACTGGTCCTCATCGGCAGCGGCGGACTCGGACCGGACGTGAACTGGACCCTGCGGTTGCTGGCGGCGCCGGGGTCCGAGTTCCTCCTGCCGTTGGTGGCGCCCGCCGCGGTTCGTGACGTCGGCAACAAGGTCCGTGGCTGGCTGGCGGCGGTCGGGGTCCACTCGGTGCGCGGCGACGAGATGTGGAACGCCTACTCGTCACTGTCCGATTCGGACACCCGGCAGGCGTTTCTGCGGACGCTCCGCGCGGTTGTCGACCATCGGGGGCAGGCGGTGAGCGCGCTGAGCCGCCTGTACCTGAACGAGGGTCTCCCGACGCAACTGATCTGGGGCGATTCCGACGGCATCATCCCGGTCGCGCACGGATATGCGGCGCACGAGGCGATCCCCGGGAGCCGACTCGCCGTCCTCGACGGTGTCGGGCACTATCCCCACCTCGAGGATCCCGCCGCGGTGGTCGACATCATCGACGACTTCGTCTCCACGACGCCGGCGCGAGCCTGAGCGATCGGTCGGCGTCGGCGCCCACGCGGCGTCCGGTGACGAGGATGTAGACGCTGATCAGCAGCACCCACGCCGGGAACGCCAACGTCGACCACAGGCTGAAGTCGACGATCACCAGCAGAGCCAGGGCCAGCAGATACGTGGTCACGACGAGCCATCGTGGCATCAGGCCGGTCCGCAGCCAGATCGTCCCCAGCGAGATCATGAACACCGCGGCCATACGCAGCGCGTAGACATGGTTGATCTGCAGCATGATCTCGCGGCCGAAGTAGACGATCTCGTTCGCGGAGCTGCCCGAGTGGCGGGCAATGGCGAGTACGCCGCCCGCCACCCCCATCGAGACGAAACCCATCGCGAGAAACAGCAATCCGCTGCCGAGGAACACTGTCGCGAAGAATCGGTCCTCGAGTTCGCCGAGACGGTCGCGGATGACGCCGATGAACCAGAGGAAGGCGATCCCCGCGAACGGAGCAAGTATGAGGGCCGTCTTGATCCGCGTCTCGCCGCTCCCCACCCAGGGGGTCTCGTCGAACGGGTCCGCCGGCAGCGCGGTCCGCAAAAGAACGAGGCTGGTTGCGAATAGCACGGCGAAGACGATCCCCGCGACGGCCGCCGAGCGTGGCGTTCTCAGCCGGCGGACCTCCTTCGCGCGCTGCGTTTCGGCCATGAGTCAATCCTCGCTCGAGCAGCGATCGGGATTCACCGATTCGGGTCAACCGGCGAAACACTCGCCGGTCGGTTTCCCGCTGGGCGGAACGCTGCATGGCGTGCCGCATCCCCGAGAACTGTGATGTCAATTACACATTCACGAGACTTCGACCACCGAATGTGACCACCCACCCCTACCGCCCGGCTCGGGCCCGCCGCAGTGCCGCGGCGCCGCCACGAGTTCCCGTGCAGGTATTCGAAAGGACCCGATGATGGTCACCCACGCGACTACCGAGCGATGGACGCCCCGCCTGATCTTCTCGCTCGCCTCGATCGTGTTGCTGCTGGAGATGCTCGCGGTCAGCTACATGATGATCTCGATCGCGTTGCCGCAGATCGTCACCCACTACCAGACGACGCAGGGCGCGTGGTTGCTCACGTCGTTCCTACTGGTGGGAGCGATCACCTGCCCGCTGATCGGCAAACTCGCCGACACGCACGGCAAACGCAAGCTCCTCCTGACGGCCGTGGGCCTGTCGGCGGTCGGGTGGCTGATCTCGGCGATCGCACCGACGTACGCGGTGCTGATCGCCGGCCGCGCCCTGACCGGTCTGCTAGTGCCGTGCCTGTTCCTGAGTTATTCGCTCATCCGCGACGTCTTTCCCACCCGGACGGTGGCGTTGGCGGTCAGCATCGCCACGAGCGGTATGGGGCTCATCGCGATCCCCGCACCGTTCTTCACCGGCTGGCTGATCGATAATTTCGGCTTCCGGAGCATCTTCTGGTTCTTCCTGGCCGGTCTGGTGGTCCTCAGTGTCCTGATCCGGGCGACGACCGGCGAATCGTCCGTGCGTCTGCGTTCCCGCATCGACCTGATCGGTGCGGCGCTCCTCGGCGCCGGACTCGCCGGCATCCTCGTCGGTGTGAGCTTCGGGCCCTCCTGGGGCTGGACGTCGGGGTCGACGATCGGATTCATCGCCGGCGGTGCCGCCCTGCTGGTGGCGTGGATCGTGTCCGCCCGCCTGCTCGCGGACCCGCTGATCGACATCCGGTTCTTCAGTAAGCGGCCGGTGTTTCTGACGGCGCTCGGCGCGGGATTCTGCTACGGCACGTCCGCGGTGTTCACGATCATGCTCCCGATGATGTGCATGACCCCGGCGATCCTGGGGCTCGGCTACGGATTCGGCATCAGCGCAGAGGGATTCGCCATCTTCCAGGCACCGCTGGGTGGCGCGGTGGTGATCGGCGGACTGATCGTCGGAACCCTGGTGCCCCGCAGCGTCCGCCCGCGGATCCTGATGATCGTGGGCATGCTCGTGATGGCCTCCGCCTGCCTGCTCACGGCGATGATCCACGACGACAAGGCACTCCTGATCGGCTTCGCCGCACTCCTCGGTGTGGGGATGGGCATGGGGTACGCCTCCATCCCGAACCTGCTCATCGCCGCGGTGCCGCCGCAGTTGCAGGCGACGACGGCGAGCATGGTGGCGGTGTTCCAGAGCATCCTGCCCGCCATCCTTCCGGTGATCGCCTTCTCCGTGTTGAACTCGCACATCGCGACCGTCATGCAAGGTGCGGTCTTCTACACGGACACCGGCATCACGATCGCGTTCGTGATCGGCGCTATCTCGGCACTGCTGGGCGCGGTCGTGGCCCTCGCGTTGCCCCGCCGGATTTCGCAGCTGAGCGCACCCGGTGTGGGGTCCGCGGTCGCGGCCGACACGGACGGGGCCGTCGTCCTCGCCCACTGAGCCGCCGATCGCACACCGTCGTGGGCGGGGCGCGCAAAGGGGGCGGGGGCGGCCCCCCCACCCGCCCCCCCCCCCGCAAACCCCACGCTATGAAAAAAAAAACAACCCCCCCGAAAAAACATGGTGGGGGATTGCGGGTTGGGGGGGTGA
>NZ_JBHWUE010000013.1:0-123638 GCF_042738615.1 Rhodococcus sp. NPDC059968 | reverse complement strand
GCGCCGGGGGGGGGGGGGGGGGGGGGGGGGCCCGGGGGGGGGGGGCGGTCGACCCCCCCCCGTGCGCCGCCTACCCCCCCCCGCCCCCCCCCCCACCCCCCGGGGGGGGGCCCACGACCACGATGCGCTCCCGCTCCGTCGAAACCGCTCCCGGCCGTCGACCGAGTGGGAGGCTGAGGAGAGGAACAGTTCTCTGGTTCGACCCGACGACAGGAGACCACCATGCGACTGACCACACTCGGCGACCTTCCCGCACGCATCGCGACCGGGGGTTTCATCCTCCATACGGGGATACAGAAATGGTCGGCGGACGAGCAGACCGCCCAGGGCGTTCACGGTATGGCGGCGGGAGCGTTCCCGTTCCTGAACGCGATTCCACCGGACCGATTCATCAAGTTGCTCTCGGTCGCCGAGATAGGCACGGGCGCAGCGTTACTCGCGCCGTTCGTGCCCTCCGCCGTGGCCGGGGCGGCGCTCACCGGGTTCTCCGGGGGCCTCGTGGCCATGTACGCGAGGACACCCGCTCTGCGTAACCCCGGCAGCATCTGGCCCAACGAGAACGGCATCGCCGTCGCCAAGGACGTGTGGATGCTCGGCATCGGATTGGGCTTCGTGCTCGACGGGTTGTCCCGTTCCCGCTGCCGTTGACTATCTGGCGGTGAATCCGGCGTCGACGGGAAGCGCGACGCCGGTGACGTACCGCGCCTGGTCGGACACCAGCCAGGCGATGGCGTTGCTGACGTCCTCGGCCTCGATCAGGCCCACATTCAGGAGGTTGCCGACGTCCGCGCCACTGGACGCGGGGGCGTCGGCGAACAGTGCGGCCACCGCGTCGTTCATCACCATCGGTGTGTTCGCACCCGCAGGATGCACCGAATTGACTCGAATGTCGTAGGGGGCCAGCCAGTGCGCCCACGTCCGTCCCAGTCCGACGACGGCGTGCTTGCTCGCGCAGTAGCCGTCGGACCCGCCGCGGCCGTTGCCCCCGCGCCCGACCAGACCGAGAGTCGAACCGGTCAGCACCACCGCGCCGCCGCGCCCGCGTTCGATCATCCCGGGCGCTGCCGCCTGCACGGTGTTCCACACGCCGAACAGGTTGACCTCGAGTTGGTCGCGGAACGCCTCCTCCTCGCCCGCGTCGTCCGACATCATCCCGATTCCGGCATTGGCGAGCACGATGTCGATCGGACCGAGCTCGGAGACCCCCTCGGCAACTGCCGCGCGCATCGCGGCGGCGTCGCGCACGTCGGCTTCGATGCCGACGATCCGGCGGCCGAGCGCCTCCACCTGCGCCTTCGTCTGCTTCAGGTCCTCCGGCGTCGCCATGGGGTAGGCGACCGAGTCGATCGGCCCGCAGATGTCGACGGCGATGACGTCCGCCCCGTCCTGCGCCAGACGCACCGCATGACTGCGGCCCTGCCCACGTGCGGCTCCTGTGATGAATGCGACCTTGCCTTCGAGCGGAGCTGTCATGAGCGCGGACCTCTCAGTCGGTGATGCGGCGGACGCCCCTCCGGACGTCTTCACAGATATCGACTTCCGCGCGTCCGCGAACTCATCGCGGGCTACTGCTCGGGCACGACGCAGAAGTCGCTGTCGGAGAAACCCGAGGGCCGGACACCGAGCGCCTGATTGAGACGTCCGCGGTGGTTCTCCCAGGCGATGGCCGCGGCGAGTTCGGTCAGTTGCGCCTCGGAGAACTCGGCGAGCAGCGAGCGCCGCAGGTCCTCGCCGATGTGCGCGGGCGTGCGGGTGATGGCCTCCGCGAACTCCAGCACCAGCTTCTCGGTGTCGTCGAATTCGCTGCTCTCACGAAATTTCGGGAGGGCGCGCAACTGGGCGTCACTCACTCCGAGTGCGCGGCTGAACGCCGATCCGATATCGAGGCAGTACTCGCAGTTGGTCAGCGCGGCCGCCTTGATCTCGCCGAGCGCTTTGAGGCGGGGGTCGACCCTGGCGCTCGTCGCGAGCGCGAACTCGTGGAACCCGACGGCGGCGAGCAGCTGCGGCCGGCGCCGCAACCAGCGCAACAGGTCTGCCCGGTTGCGGCGGGCGGTGGGAAAGACACGACGAAACGAGTCCATCTGACCGATGACGCTCATGCTGTCGGTCTACACCCATCGCGGGGACGGGACAACCCTGCGGCCATTCGGCAATCGTGGTGTCTCGGCGACGGGAGTGTTCTACGTTCGGAGCGGAGGCCCACCGCACCCCGAGGAGTCAGCATGAAGGCTGTCATCTGCACCGAGACTCGCCTGGAGGTGGGTGAGATCCCGGCGAGGGGTCAGGTGTTGATCGATGTGTCGCGGTGCGGGATCTGCGGCTCGGACCTGCACGCCCGCGTGCACGCCGACGAGATGGCGGAACTGGCGGCCGAGACCGGCTACCGCGACTTCATGCGTTCCCACCAGCGAGTCGTGCTCGGGCACGAGTTCAGCGGCACCATTGCCGGCTACGGGCCCGGCTGCCGGAAGCGTTGGCCGGTGGGTACTGCGGTGGTTGCGTTGCCGATCGTCCGCACCCGGTCGGACATCCACCTGACCGGGCTGTCGGCCTCGGCGCCGGGCGGCTACGCGGAACAGGTGGTGGTGCAGGAGTCGATGACCCTGCCGGTGCCCAACGGGCTGTCGGCGGAGAAGGCCGCACTGACCGAGCCGATGGCGGTGGCGTGGCACGCGGTGCGGAAGGGTGACGTCGGCAAGCGCCGCACCGCGATCGTCATCGGATGCGGCCCGATCGGTCTCGCCGTGATCAGCATGCTGAAGGCGTCCGGTGTCCGCACCGTGGTGGCCGCCGACTTCTCCACCCGCCGGCGGGAGCTCGCCCGGCAATGCGGTGCCGACGTCGTGGTCGACCCTGCCGCGGCGTCGCCGTGGACGTCCTATCCGCGACGCAGGGAGACGACCTCGATCACGGAGGTGCTCGGCCTCGGACTGGACACAATGGAGAAGCTGCGTCGCATCCCGAAGCTGCCGTGGTGGCATGCCTTCGCCCTCGCCGACGCGGTGGGCGCGACACCGTCCGGGCCGGTCGTCTTCGAGTGTGTCGGCATGCCCGGGGTCATCGACGGCATTCTGGCAGGCGCCCCGCTGCGGTCACGTGTCGTCGTGGTCGGGGTCTGCATGGAGACCGACACCTTCCGGCCCGCACTGGCGATCAACAAGGAGATCGACCTGCGCTTCGCCATCGCCTACGACCCCCGTGAATTCCGCGACACGCTCCACATGCTCGCCGACGGAAAGGTCGATCCGACGCCGCTGATCACCGGAACGGTCGGACTGGCCGGTGTCGAATCCGCGTTCACCGCACTCGGCAACCCCGAGGTGCACGCGAAGATCCTGATCGACCCCGAGAACACCTCCGCGTCGCTGTGATTCGCCGACGCCCATGACATCCCACCATCCCCGGCTCCAGTGGGCCGTGCCGGCGCTTCTCCTCGCGCTGATCTACGCCGCGTCGCTCATCGTGTACGGGTTGAGCAGCCGCACCGGCGACGACGACGCACCGTTCGAGGTCGGTAGCTACGAGGTCGTGGTCCTCGTCACGGCGAAGTCGCTGCAGCCGACGACCGACCGGGTGCAGGCCGAGGTGACGATCAAAGCAGGTGAGGATTTCCTCCACGCCAACGGCGACACGTTGAACCGGGACATCACCCTGCTGCTCCTCCCGAGCACCGGTCACGAGGAGATCGTCTTCCGTGCGGGCGCCGCGCCCACGACGTTCGACACCGAGTTCATCGCCACCGGCAACGCGGCCTACTGGCCGTTCGACCGGTTCGAGGTGAACCCGATGGTGGTGGAGGCGTACCAGGGGCTCGGCGCCGACCGTGAACTGGTGCCCACGGCCCTGCTGCTGGACGGCCGGGTGGACGGGTGGAAGGCGCGCGCCGAAGCGGTGGCGGTCGATACGGACCTCTCCCGGAACGGCACCGGTGCCGCGTTGACGTTCGCGCGCACGGGCGGGAACCTGATCTACGCCGGAATCCTGCTGCTGATGATGACGATCCTGGCGGGGCTCGCCGCCTTCGTCGCGCTGCAGACGTTCCGCCGCAGACGTGCCGTCAACACCGACATGCTGGGCTGGATGGCGGCAATGCTGTTCGCCGTCGTGCCGTTGCGCGGAATCCTGCCGGGAAGCCCGCCGATCGGGTCGTGGGTCGACATCGCCCTCACGGTGTGGGTGGTCTCCACACTCGTCGCGTCGCTGGCCCTGTTCGTGTTCTGCTGGTGGCGCGACAGCGACGCGCCCGCCCAGCCCTGAGTGCAGCTACTCGATGCCCTGCAATTTCTTGCGGCGGCGGTAGTCTGCGGCCTTGATCCGGTTGCCGCACTCCGCTATTCCGCACCAGCGGCGCGAGAAGCCGCGGGAGAGATCGACGAACAGCCGGGTGCAGTCCGGGTTCGAGCACTCCTTCACCTTCGCCATCGCCGGGGAGCCGATCAGATCGATGGTGTCCCGGGCGAGGAGGCTCAGTGCGTTGCCGGGTGTGCCGGTGCTGGTCGTGTGCCCTCGCGGGTGAGGGTGAGGGTGGGTCTTCAAGTACAGCATCGTCGCCTGGGGCCTGGCGAGCATCGGACTCGCCTTGTCCTGGAACTTCGAATCCCTGCTCACCTTCCGATTCCTGCTCGGTGTCGGCATGGGAGCGGAGTTCCCGGTGGCCGCGGCGATCCTCGCCGAATTCATGCCCTCGTCGAAGCGCGGGCGCTACGCCGCCCTGCTCGAGGGTGCCTGGCCGATCGGATTCATCACCGCCGGCGCCGTGTCCTACCTCCTGGTCGCCTCCACCTTCGGTTGGCGCGGATGCTTTCTCATGCAGGCGGCCCTGGCCGTGGTCGCACTGATCATTCGGCGCAACCTGCCGGAGTCACCCCGGTGGCAGGTCTCCCGGGGGCACACAGCCGCAGCGGAACGCACCCTCGCCTCCATCGAAAGCGCAGTGCGTGACGCGACCGGACGGCCACTACCCGACCCCCAGCCCGTGCGCGGCGCACAGGGTGAAAACACCGGACGGGGCGGCTTCCGCGCACTCTTCCTTCCCGAACACAAAGCGCGCACCCTGACGGTATGGGCAGTGTGGTTTTGCCTGATGACCGGCTACTACGGGCTGACGACCTGGATCGGCAAGCTCCTGACCGACAACGGCCTCGACGTCACCAAGAGCATCGGGTTCGTCCTCGTCATGGCCCTGTGGGGAATGCCCGGATTCCTGTCGGCCGCGTACCTGATCGAGCGGCTCGGACGGCGCTACTGCCTGGCCGGGTACACCATCGGGTCCGGCATCGCCGCCTTCTTCTACGGCCAGAGTTCGGGCACGTTCGAGCTGATCCTCGCCGGATCGTTCCTGCAGTTCTTCTTCTTCGGCATGTTCTCCCTCGATCTTCGCCTACACCCCCGAACTGTTCCCGACCCGCAGCCGCGGCGCGGGAATCGGCTCCGCCACCGCCCTGGGCCGGCTGGGTTCGGTCTTCGGCCCCATCGCGGTCCCCTTCCTGCTGGGCTTCGGCGGCACCGGCCTGGTCTTCTCCACCAGCGCAGTCCTGTTCGCGATCGGTGCGCTGATCGTGCTCACCCGCCTTCCCGAAACGAAAGACACTGTCCTCGAACAGATTCACTGACCCTCCGCACATCCCACCACGAAAGCGAATCCCGTGAACACCGACGAATACCTGTACTTCCTCGACCGCGCCTTCGACGGCATGCTCGCCGTTCTCGGCGAACTCGGCGACGAGCGCGCCAATCAGGCACCACCCTTCGACGGCGCGAACTCCCCCTGGGCCATCACCTACCACTGCACCGAGGTGGCCGAGTATTGGATCGGGCACCTGATCGGCGGCCGCGAGAGCAACCGGGACCGTGAATCGGAGTTCACCGCCCGGGGAACCATCGCCGACCTCACCCGCACGATCACCGCCCTGCGGGCGAACCTGCACAAGGACCTCGCGGGCTTCGACCCCGATGCGCCGCTGACGAATACCCCACCGGCCGACTACGAGGGGCCGAGCCGCCAACTGACCCCGAACGGGGTCCTCCTCCACGTTCTCGAAGAACTCGCCCAACATCACGGACAGGTCGAGGTTTCCCGCGACGCCCTGTCGACCATACGAGTGGAAGCAGCACTGTGACTACCTCGACGACACCCCACCCCCTGTTCCCGGGATTCGACGACCTCGACCTCGGTGCCCTGTCCCGGCGCACCGGGGTGAAATGGGCGCGCGCTGTCGAAGCCGGGGCACTCCCGTCGTGGGTCGCCGACATGGACTTTCCCGTCGCCCCGGAGATCCGCGATGCACTGAAGGACGTCATCGACCGCGGCGACCTCGGCTACCCGAACTGGTTGGGCGGCACGCCCTTGCGTGCCGAGTTCGCCCGGCGGATGTCCGACCGCTACGGCTGGCAGATCGACCCCGCCGACGTGCGGGAGCAGACCGATCTGATCCAGGCACTGCAGCTGATCCTTCGTCTCGGCACCCGACCCGGGGATGCGGTGGTCATTCAGACCCCGAACTATCCACCGTTCCTGGCGACGATCGAAACGATGGGGCGGCGCACCGTCGAATTCCCCTTCGTCGACACCGGGAACGGGTGGGCGCTCGACTTCGACGAGTTCGAGCGGACCCTGGCACGGAATCGTCCCAAGGTGCTCGTCCTCGTCAATCCACACAATCCGACGGGTCGAGTGCACACGCGCGGCGAACTCGAGCGCATCGCCGAACTCGCCGAACGGTACGACCTGCTGGTGATCAGCGACGAGATCCACGCCGAACTGATCTACGAACCGCACCGGCACATCCCGTTCGCCTCGATCAGCGAGGACGCCGCCTCGCGGACCGTCACGGTCACGTCCGCCGGGAAGGCATTCAACCTCGCCGGTTTGCGCTGTGCGGTGCTGCACTACGGTCCCACGGACCTGTTGGCGGTCCGGGACAACGAACCCCCCGACCTCTACGGCGCGGTGTCGGTTCTCGGGGTCGTCGGATCACTCGCCGCATGGCAGCACGGGCAGGCGTGGCAGGACACCCTCATACGGGTCCTCGACCGCAATCGCGCACGGGTCCACGACGTCCTGACTCGGGCGCTGCCCGAGGTCCGCCACCACACGCCCGAGGCCACGTACCTCAGCTGGGTGAACGTCTCGGCGCTGCCGGTGGACGATCCGATCGACCGCATCCGCCGCGCCGGGCACGTGCTCGTCGACGGCGGTGTGCCCTTCGGAAGGGCCGGGGACCGGTTCATCCGGATCAATTTCGCCACCTCGGAGGCCCTGCTCGACCGGGTGCTGTCCGGAATCACCCTCGCTCTCACTACCGAACTCGACCCCTGCAGTCTGACGTAGAGGACCGATGGAGGTGGTTGCCACGAGAGCGCCGCGTTCGGAATAGTCGAGGACATGGTGCGCCGGACTGGAAGAGTGCTGCCGCCCTGGTATCTCGCCCACGTCAACAAGGTGATCGTGGGCCTGCATCGCCTGGGCGTTCCGATGCCGATGCCGGCGCTCACCGTACCCGGCCGGAAGACGGGCGTACCCCGGTCGACCCCCGTCTCACCGTACGAGGTGGACGGCCGGCGCTACGTCGTCGCGGGATACGCCGAATCGGATTGGGCGAAGAACGCCCGGGCCGCCGGGCGCGGTGAGCTGACTCGGGGACGTCGTCGCGAGCGTGTCCGACTGGTCGCGCTGCCGGTGTCGGAGCGGGGCCGGATCCTCCGCGAATTCCCGACCCGGGTGCCGCACGGGGTCACGATGTTCCTGAAGGCCGGGACGGTCGCGAACTCCTCCCCGGAGGCGTTCGCGGCCGCCGCGGACCGGTGCGAGGTCTTCCGCATCGAGCCGCTCGACTGACGGGGTCACCGAACCTCGAGCGTGCCCACCATGTTCGGGTGATAGGTGCAGTGGAACGCGAACGTGCCCGGCTGGCCGGGGACGGTGAACGTCGCGGTCGCACCCGGTTCGACCTCCACGTCGAACAGGTCGCCGGTGTCGGCCGTCACCGTGTGTTCGGCGGTGTCGTCGTTGCGGACGGTGACCTGTTCTCCCGGCGCGAACGTGCCGGGCAGGGTGTACTTGAAATCGGAGATCACGATCTCCCGCCCGCCGGGCTGATCCGCCCCCGCAGGCATGGACATCGGCATCGACATGGACATCGACGGCATGCCGGACATGGAATGGTCCCCGCCGGTCGCCGATTCCGCCGAACCCGACGAGTCGTCACCGTCGCCTCCACACGCGGCCAGCGCAAAGACGGCCAGCAGGATCGGCAGGACAAGTGTCAGAACGCGTTTCATGGTGGTCGCCTCCGGATGACGGTGAGAACGGATGCCCGACGCCCCGCTCCTCGCGGGAGTAGTACCCGTTTTCACGCCAGACACCCCTCGAAGCACCTGGTGACTCGTCAGCCGCCGTTCAGCGCCTCCTGCGACTCGAGGTTCGCCACCGGAGTGCGGAGCGAGGCGACGGCGTCCGCGTAGAGGGAGGACTTGATCTCACCGAGTGTGCGTCCGCGGGTCGCGACGAGCCCCTGCGCGTGTTCGACGGCCCTGGCGAGCACCTGCTGCTCGGGGGCGACCTCGTCGACGAACCCGAGTTCGCTCGCCGCGACGCCGCCGTACCGACGGCCGGTCACCAGGGCGGTGTGCACGGCCCGCGCGGGCAGGCGGGCCGCGAGCAGCGCGATGCTGCCCGGCGCGTAGCTCGCCCCGATGGTGATGCCCGGCAGGCAGAAGTAGCCGCGGTCCTCACGCATCACCCGGTGATCGTGGGCCGCTGCGAGGATGGCGCCGCCGCCGAAGGTGTGCCCGGTCAGCGCGGCCACGGTCGGCAGGGGGAAGGTGAGGATCCGCGCGAACAGGGCCTGCACACGGTCGATGTAGGAGTTCAGCTTGTCGGTGTTGGCGACGACCCAGGCGGTGTCGAGACCGGTGGAGTAGAACTTGCCGAGTCCCGTCGTCACCAGTGCGGCGGGACCGTCGTGCTGTTCGACCTGATCGAGGAGGGCGTCGACCCTGTCGATCCAATCCGGGTGGAAGGCGTTCTCGCTGTCGGGTTCCCCCTCCTCGCCGAAGTACAGGACGAACACATCTCCCGAGCGCTCCACGTAAGGCATGCGGCGAGGCTACCCGGAGACGGGCGCGTCGCGCCGCTCGAGCACACACCTCGGTGGGTGAAGTTTCAACTGTCGCGGGGCAGGGTATGTCGATCGTCTAGCAGCTGAGGCGGTGGACGATGAAGAGCGGAACAGGCATTGCCGACACCCGCACCGTTCGGGACTACATCCACACGGTGGCCGGTAGCGTTCACGCCGATTCCATCGACTGGTGGGACAGCGACGGCATCGAAGTCGTCCTCGTTCTGCCGCTCCGGTTGCACTATCTGCCGGGACGCAACGCGGTGCTGGCGTGGAACCGGACCTTCGGCTGGTCGCTCGGCGTCGAAGGGCTGGGCCGCCGCAGTGTCATCGTGATCGACGGCCTCGGTGTCGGGCGGATGCCGTCGCCCGCCGTGTGCGCGGAACGTGCGGTGGAGTTGATCGACGACTATTGCCGCTCGACACCCGCGTTGCCGAGCGCGCCGGCCGCCGCGACCGACACGTCGACCCCCGCGGATCGGTGTCCCCGCATCGGTCGGGACACCGCCGCCAGCGGACGGCGGGACAGAGTCGTCAGACGGCCGTGAGCAGTGGCGCCGGGGGCCACGACGACAACGTGGCCCAACCGCATTCCCCCGCGGAGGAGCAGCCGATCATCGCCGCGGAGGAGGGCGCGGCGCGCATCAGTACGGCGGCGCACCCGCTCGGGAAGCCCGGACCGCGGTTCGATCGTCGGTCCCCGTTCCTCATCGGGATGGCCGGGGCCGCCGGTGTCGCCGTCACGTACGCCCTGATCGAGGTCGTTCTCGCGGCCCGCGGGGTGCTGGTCCTCATCGCCGTCGCCGCATTCCTCGCGATCGGTCTCGAACCCGCCGTGTCCTGGTTGGTGCGGCACAAATTTCCCCGATGGGCAGCGGTCGCAACGGTTTTCGTCCTGGCGTTCGCCGTGCTGGCGGGGTTCCTGGCCGCGGCGATCCCGCCGATGGTGACGCAGGGCGGCGCACTCGTGCACAACGCCCCGGACTACCTGGGGCACCTCGAGCAGAACTACCCCGTACTGGGGGAAGTCAGCACCCGCTTCCACCTGCAGGACGAACTGCGCCGGGCACTCGATGCGGGCAACGTGCCGATGGTGGTCGGCGGGATCGTGGGTGCGGGCAAGTTCGTGTTCAGCGCCATCAGCGGCACCGTGATCGTGGTCGTGCTCACCGCCTATTTCCTGGCCGACTTCGCACACATCCGGTCGTCGATCTATCGCCTGGCCCCGAGCTCGCGGCGACCACGCACAATTCTGATCGGCGACGAAATCTTCGCGAAGGTCGGCGGATACGTACTGGGAAATCTCCTGATCTCGCTGATCACCGCCGTCCTCACGTTCGTGTGGCTGGTCTCCTTCGACGTCCCCTACCCGTTGCTGCTGGCCGTCCTGGTCGCCGTGCTGGATCTGATTCCGGTGATCGGATCCACCCTCGCCGGTGTCGTGGTGGCGCTGGTCGCCCTCACCGTGTCCCTGCCGGTGTCACTGGCCACCATCGTCTTCTTCATCGCCCTCCGCCTGTTCGAGGACTATCTTCTCGTTCCCCGCATCATCGGCCGAACCGTCAAGGTGCCCCCGATGGTCACCGTCGTCGCCGTCCTCGTCGGCGGCGCACTGCTGGGGATCGTCGGGGCGCTGCTCGCGATACCCGTCGCCGCCGCCGTTCTGCTCCTCGCCCGTGAGACGGTGTTTCCGCAGCTCGACCGCGGCTGAGCAGGCGGGGCACGAAAACGGCCTTGCGGAAGAAGTTTCCGTGTTCTGCTTACCCTGGAGACGTGGGATGCGCCGGGGCATGCTCTGGCCGTGTCCCGAGCATGAGAAAGAGGCGCTGGATGTCGGTGATGAGTCCCACCGAGGCGATGTTCGTGCTGTTCGAGACGCCGTCGCATCCCATGCACGTGGGTGCGCTCGAACTGTTCGAACCGCCCCGCGAGTCGGGGCCCGATCACGCCCGGGCCATGTTCGAGGCGTTGATCTCGCACGAGGGTGCGTCGGACACGTTCCGCCGGCGCGCCGTCCGCCCGCTGCGCGGCGCCAGTTACCCCTGGTGGTCGTTCGACGACCGCATCGATCTCGGCTATCACGTCCGGCACACGGCGGTCCCGGGCCGCGGCCGGATGGAGGACCTGCTGTCGCTGGTGTCGCAGATGCACGGCATGCCGCTCGATCCGCAGCACCCGATGTGGGAGATGCACGTCATCGAGGGGCTCGCCGACGGACGGACGGCCGTGTTCTCCAAGATTCACCTGTCGCTGATGGACGGACCGGCCGGACTGCGGCTCCTCCATCACGCCCTGTCGACCGACCCCGACGCCCGCGACTGCCCCGCACCGTGGACGCCCGGGGTCGCCGGCACGTCGCGGCGGGAATCCGCGTTGCCGGTCGCGGTGGTCCGGGCGGGGGTGCGGGCCGCCACCAGCATCGTCGGGGTGGTGCCTGCGCTCGCGAAGGTCGCCTACGACGGCGTCCGCGAGCAGCATCTGACGCTTCCCCTGCAGTCACCGCCCACGATGCTCAACGTTCCGGTCGGCCGGGCACGGAAACTGGCGGCACGGTCGTGGCCGATCCGGCGCCTGGTGTCGGTGGCCACCGCGGCCCGCACCACGATCAACGCGGTGGTGCTCGCGATGTGTTCGGGGGCGCTGCGCCGGTATCTCCTCGAGCAGTACGCGCTGCCCGAAGCCCCGCTGACGGCGATGCTGCCCGTGCCCCTCGACCTCGGCGGCACGATGATCGGACCGCGCGGCCGCGACCACGGCGTCGGTGCAATGGTCGTCGGCCTGGCCACCGACGAAGCGGATCCGGCGGCACGCCTCGCCCGGATCAGCGAGTCGGTCGAGCACACCAACCGTGTGTTCGGCGCGCTGAGCCACACCCAGTTCCAGCTGATGAGCGCGCTGGCGATCAGCCCGATCCTGCTCGAACCGGTCCGCCGGTTCGTCGACGACACTCCCCCGCCGTTCAATGTGATGATCTCGTATATGCCGGGCCCGTCGAGGCCGCGGTACTGGAACGGCGCCCGCCTCGACGCGGTGTATCCGGCGCCGACGGTCCTCGGAGGTCAGGCGTTGAGCATCACCCTCACCAGCCGGTCCGGTCAGCTCGACGTCGGCGTCGTGGGCGACCGGCACGCCGTCCCGCATCTCCAACGGATCATCACGCACCTGGAGACGTCGCTCAGCGATCTCGAGCACGCGGTCGCCGCGTCCGGCTCCTGACCCTCAACCGGGCGGCTGCCGCAGTGATGTGCGATTCTCCTCCCAGCACCGTGTGACGTGGTCACCGACGAGGTCGTCGAAGGCGAGACAGGCCGCGGCTCCCAGCAGGATGTCGTCGGCCACTGCGGGCCGTGCCGCGACCAATCCGCCGGCGAGGTCGCGGCAGACGATCTGTTCGTGCACGGAGTCGGCCTCCACGTGTTCGTCGAAGAACAGGGTGGCCGCCTTCCCGAATCCGAGGCGGCGCAGTCCGGCGGCGTATTTCTTACTCGGCAACGCGGACGTGGTCTCCACCGCGCACAGGTGCCCCACCAGGGCCCCGAGACGGCTGCGGTGCACGCCGAACAGGGACAGCGCGTTCAGGGACGCCAGCGTCACGGCGGGCACCTCGTCGATGTAGTGCGCGTAGTCGTCGGACAACCCGAGTTCACGCATCGTGGTCGCGAACAGCGCCGAGTGCATCCGCTCGGGCCTGCCGCCGCCGTACTCGTCGGACTGCACCTCCACCAGCGCCGCTTTCGGTGCGCCCGCGAGCCGCGGGATGCCGAGCGTGTGCACGTCGGCCTCACGCAACTGATTCAGGGAACGGTGGATCAGCAGTTCACGGAACTGGGTGAGATCCGCGTCGTGGGCCATGTGACCGGACAGCCCCGGCGCCGTGCTGGGGGCGGTCATCGCCCACAGCGCCGCCACCACGTCGTCGGCGCCGGTCGGCGCGTCCGCGACGTCACGGATCGCGGCGTCGAACGGAACCTCGAGCGCCGACCGGGCGGCGATCAGGTCGCTGTTCCATTCCCACTCGTCGCCGACACCGGTGATCCCCTGCAGGTGCAGTTCGTAGAGAGCGGTCAGGCAGATCTGCGCGTCCTCCTCGAAGAGGAACGCCCGCGGACTGTCGCGCGCCGACGAGGCGAGGGAGCGTGCCGCCGCCACGAACGGTTCGGCATCGGCACCGTCTGCGCGCAGAATGGAGAACAGGAGATCGCTGACGGGACCGCGCGGCTTCGGAAAGGGCATGGACGTCCCAGACTGCGCCGCCGTGTCCGACATCGACCGAGAGTGCAAGGTAGTCATATGAACTCCATTCCCATTGCCGGGACCGACGAATCCGACGTCACGATCACAGTCTGCCCTGATGGTCCACTCCTGGTGCGTGGTGCTGCGCGGATCCTCGACACCGAAGGTAACCCGATCGGCAACGACCGGGCCACCGTGGCGTTGTGCCGGTGTGGGCGGACGAGCATCGCCCCCTTCTGCGACTCTTCGCACAAGAAGCGGCGCCGCCCGTAGGACTGTCCCGCATCAGTACTGCTTCCGATTCTGCGTCCGTCGGCGCGCGATCACGAATGTCACGACGCCGACAAGGATCACGATGGCGATGATTTCCATCCGCACCGATTACCCAATCCGCGGAAAAGCTACGCCGCGCCGCGATTGCGTCCCCCGATTCGACGGCGAGAAGTGCAGTGGGACAACCGGAAACGCCGACGGCGTGGTGTCGGCGGCGGACCTGGGGCGAAAAGCGCGGCCCCCGCGATTGACACCATGGGGTAACGTCAGAGTCCTGCACGGTTGAGCCCCCAGCCGCAATGGACGGGCACGGTTCACGCGCCTAATTCGTGCCTGTCTCCTACGTCGCTCGACCGTGAGGAAACGACATGAAATCTGTTCTCAGTGCGCTGCCGACACGCTACGACCCTGCAGCGCAGTCGACGCTGTTCAGCTGGGCCGTCGAACCCGAGCACGGCCGGCTCTCCGTCGACAATGCACCGGGTGCCGGCGGGATCCTCGTCGTCCGGATATCCGGGGACGTCGACGTCACCACCCTCCACACCTTCGGGAACCACCTCGACGAGGCGATCAACGAACGACTTCCGTTCGTGCTCGACCTGACCGACGTGCAGTTCTTCTGCGCGTCTGCCCTGCCGATCCTCGACATCATGGCCGCCCGCGCCCGCAGGCTCACCGTGCCGTGGGCGGTGACCGGCAACAACGCTCTCCGCAGACCGTTGACGGCCATGAACATGGCCGCACAGATCCCCTTCTGCGCCGACCTCGAGGCTGCCTTCCGGCTGGTCGCCGCGGGAAGTCGCCAGGGTGGGCGCTCGGCGTGAAAGACACTGCTCCGCACGGCACGTCCGACTTCGTGGTGGTCGCCAACCGGCTGCCCGTGGACATGGAGACACTCGACGACGGGACGACACGCTGGAAGCGGAGCCCGGGAGGCCTCGTCACAGCGCTGGAGCCGATCCTTCTCGACCGGGAGCGCGGTTCCTGGGTTGGCTGGCCCGGGGTGCCCGACACGAAGGTCGAACCGATCCTCTCCGGTGGGATCGACCTGTACCCGGTGGAGCTGAGTTCGGACGAAGTATCTCGGTACTACGAAGGATTCTCGAACGCGACGCTGTGGCCGCTGTACCACGACGTGCTGGTGGCACCGGTCTTCGACCGGGACTGGTGGCACTCGTACCTGGATGTGAATCGCCACTTCGCCGAAGAGACCGCGCGCACCGCGGCCGAAGGCGCGACCGTGTGGGTGCAGGACTACCAGCTGCAGCTGGTGCCCCGTCTGCTGCGGGAGATGCGCCCCGACCTGACCATCGGGTTCTTCCTCCACATCCCCTTCCCGCCCGTCGAACTGTTCATGCAGTTGCCGTGGCGCAAGGAGATCGTGGAGGGGCTGCTCGGGGCCGACCTCATCGGCTTCCACCTGCCCGGCGGCGCCAACAATTTCCTGTTCCTGGCGCGCAGGCTGCTGGGACTCGACACCACCACCGCAGGCGTCGGCGTGCGCAGCGCACTCGGCCGGGTGACACTCGACGACCGGGTCGTGCAGGTCGGCGCGTTCCCCATTTCCGTCGACTCGCGGCAACTGGTCGAGCAGGCCACCGATCCCGCCATCGTCGAACGGGCCGCCGAGATCCGCCGCGAGCTCGGGAACCCTCGGAAGATCCTCCTCGGAGTCGACCGACTCGACTACACGAAGGGCATCGATATGCGGCTCTCAGCGCTCGGCGAACTGCTCGACGAGGGCCGTCTCGATCCGTCCGACACCGTGATGGTGCAGCTCGCCACCCCGAGCCGTGAACGCGTCGAGCACTACATGAAGATGCGCAGCTCCATCGAGGAGCAGGTCAGCCACATCAACGGTGATCACGGTCAGATCGGCCGGCCCGTCGTGCACTACCTCTATCAGCCGGTCGATCGCAGCGAGCTGATCGCGCTGTTCCTGGCCGCCGACGTCATGCTCGTCACCCCGATGCGTGACGGGATGAATCTCGTCGCGAAGGAGTACGTCGCCTGTCGGGCGGACCTGGGCGGTGCGCTGGTGCTCAGCGAGTTCGCCGGTGCCGCCGCCGAACTCCGGGGCGCCTACCTGGTGAACCCGCACGACCTCGACGGGGTGAAGAACACCATCGTGGCCGCGCTCGACCCGGAGCGCGAGCCGGGACGACGGCGCATGTCGCGGCTGCACCGCCAGGTGCTCGACCACGACGTGCACCGGTGGGCGCAGTCCTTCCTCGGCGCGCTTTCTCCGGTCGCGGACTGAGCGCACTGTCCCCGGCCCCGGTTCACTCGGGATTCGTCGTCACCGATTCGGCGATGCGGCGCGCCACCTCCGCCAACCTGACGTGCTCCTGCTGCGATTGCGCGACGAGGATCTCGAACGCCCGGTCCACGGAAACTCCCCGTAACGCCATCACAATTCCCTTGGCCTGCTCGATGACCGCGCGGGTCTTCATGGCCCTCGTGAGGCCCGAGAACTCGTTCCTGGCCAACTCCACGCTGCGGGCACTCCTGATCGCAGACCCGCTGAAGCAACAGGCTCATCTTCACCGCGAACCGGAATTGCGATTGAACTCGTCCAACGCGGTTGCCAAGGAGCCCAATTGGGCAGCGATCGTCGCGCTGTCGAGAAGACGTTACTCGACCCCGGGACCTTCTTCGTCCACCGATCCCGCCCCGGACGGCGAGGCGGGAGATTCCCCGGTCAGCAGACTCAGCGCCGCCGCGGACGGCCGCAGGATGCTTCCGGCGCTCATCGACGAACCCCGGGTCAGACCGCACTGGGAGGACACAGCATCCTCGAAGTTGCGGAGCCGTTCCGCCGCCGTCCGGCAGGCGGCGACATGAGCGTCGCTGCTGTCGGCGAAGGCGAATTCGGCTCGGACCACGTCTGCCAGTGCTTCCACGAACGTGGCCGCACTCTCACGGATCTCCGGGTCGAGAGGACCGAACGGAGGTTGCGGTTCCAGCGCCAGCGACGTGGCGCGGACGATCTCCGTGCACTGGGGCCAGCCCTCGGACAGTGCCACAACCGCCTGTCCCCATTTCCTTCCGGCGGCGACCGGACCGGCGGCGCGTCGCACGTTGGCTCGCGCGCTCTCCTCCGTCCAGGCCACGGCATCCAGGGCGTCGTCCAGTTGCACCCGCACGTTCGCCGACCGTTCGGCCCATCGACCGGGATGTCCACCGGTTCCCGGTTCTCGCAACTCCCGGGCGACGTCGCACAACAGCGCGGTGGCGGAGGAACCCAGTCCCGTCAGTGCGCGCTCCGACCGCCTCAGGTACAGCGGGGGCAGGAGCAGCGCGTTCACGGCCACCCCGGTTCCGGCACCCAGCGCGATCGCCAGGATACGGTCGCCGAGCATCGCCGGTTGATCGGAATCGCCGTACGTCACCATCAGCAGCGCGGTGACCGCCACCCACACCCCGCTCGAACCGAACCGGCGCCAACGGCCGAGCAGGAGACCCGTCAGGACCGCCACACCGACACCGACGGTGACCGAATCGAACAACATTCCGACCACCGCGGCCAGCGTCACCCCGAGCGAGACCGCCGCGAGTTGTTCGCCGGCCACCCTCAGTGATCGCGACACCGTCACCTCGATCATGAACACCGCGGCGTAGGGCGCGAGGAACGGCTGCGGCAGTCCGAGAAGGCGCTCGGCCAGAATCCACGCGAGCACGGCAGCGGTCGCGGCCTTCACCGACTGCACGACCACAATGTTTCGCTGACTGTCCCCCACCCACGAGCGCAGGCGCCGGAGTGCGGTGACGTGCAACAGTCTTCTCTCCCTTCGTGCAACGACAAGTGCCGTGTGCCCGACTCGTGGCAGCTCCAACCGGCGCGGTTCGAACGCGGCACGTCCGGGTATGCCGGGCACTATGAACACCCACGTGACCGCGACCCACCTGCAAACGCTCCTCGATTCGCCACTGCCGGATCCCGCCCTGATCCTGCAGAGCGGCGCCCCCACCATCGTCGATTCAGGCGAACTGGGTGACGAGCATCAGTCCCTGGTCATCGTGACCCGGGACGAGTTGCGCGAGCAGCTCCCGCAAGACCGCGACTGCTCGCAGAGCGATCTCGAGTTCCACGCCGCGTCGCTCGAATCGACCGTCGCGGGGCTGGGTGGCTGACGCGGGGTGATCAGCCGCCGCCCAGCTGCTCCCGCAGTCCGGACAGGGTGCGCGCCAGAATACGCGAGACCTGCATCTGCGAGACGCCCACGCGCTGGGCGATTTCCGTCTGGGTCATCGAGCCGAAGAACCGCAACATCAGCACGCGGCGTTCGAGCGGCGGCAGTTTCTCCAGCGCCGGCCGCACGGCAGCGTGACTTTCTACGTTCGCGAGCTCCGGATCCTCCTCACCGAGCGTCTCGGCGAGGGGAAGGTCGTCGGGATCATCACCCATGGCCGCATCCATCGACAGGGTTTGGTAGGCATTCTTCGCGAGCAGGCCCTCGGACACTTCCCGGACGTCGAGTTCGAGTTCGGCGGCGATCTCACTGGCCGAGGGCGAACGTCCCAGTTCCTGTGACAGTTCGTCGACGGCCTTGGTGATCAGCGCGTGGAGTTCCTGCATACGCCGGGGCACTCGCATCGACCAGCCGGTGTCGCGGAAGTACCGACGAACCTCGCCCATGATCGTGGGCACCGCGTAGGACACGAAGTCGAAACCGCGGTCCGGATCGAAACGGTCGACGGCCTTGACCAGCCCGAGCCGGGCGACCTGCAGCAGATCCTCGTGCGCCTCGCCGCGCCCACCGAACCGGCGGGCGATGTGATCGGCGAGCGGAAGGCAGCGTGTGATGACTTCGTCGCGCAGCGCGGACGCTTCCCCGGACGCCTCGTCCAAGGCTCGCACACGCGCAACCGTGGGCGCCACGTCCTTGTAGTCGTCTCTGCCGGGACGGTGCCGTTCACTGCGTTCCGAAACCGGTGACACTAGATGGTGCCCCGGTATTTGACCAGTTCCACCGCCACGGTTCGTTCGACGGACCCGTTGCCGACGGGTCCCTCCGATACCGAAACCGCATTCATCAACGTCTCGAGCACGTGCCAGCCGAAGCTCTCCCGGTTGGGCACTCCGCCCCGGCTGAGGGGTGCACTGATCGTCACGTGCAACCCCGTCTCCGTGACGGCGAACGAACACGTCAGTTCGGCACTTCCCGGCGTAGCCGCGATCAGTTCCGAACACACCTCGTCCACGGCAAGTTTGATATCGGCCACGTCGTCGAGCGTGAAGTCTCCCAGAACGGCGAGAGTTTCCGCGACGGCGCGCACCACAGGCAACTGTTCGAACTCCGCCGCCACACGAAGCTCCACGGGCACACCGGATCTCGTTTTCATTCGTCTAACCTCGTCGACCTCGGCCATCTGCACTCCACGTCTCTGTCGTCGGTTTCTGCGACTCTCGGCAGCGTACCCAGCTGCCGCGACCCTCAACCCGCCGGCGAACGAAAGTGTGAGCGTGTGCCGAATGCGTCCCGACTTGCGGGTTCGACGAACTCGATGCGGTGGGCTCAGGCGACCCGGACGTCGCGCGCCTGGTTACCGGTCTCGGTGCGGCAGACGGCGAAGCTGACGCGCTGACCTTCCTCGAGAATGCGGTGACCGTCTCCGGCGATTTCGGAGACGTGCACGAAGATGTCGTCGGATCCGTCGGCCGGGGCGAGGAAACCGAAACCCTGTTCGGCGTTGAACCATCGCACCGTGCCCGTCCGCAGTGCCGTCGACTGCGGGGCCGGCAGCGTGTGCCCGGCGCTCATCGCGCCGCCCTTCTATCGGCCAGTCCGTGGAGCGCAGCGCCGCCCCACAGACTCGCAACGAGCAGAACCACAAGTAGGGCCACGTTGAGCATTGCTCCTCCTCGGCGTGCGCACGGTCGACCCCTGGTCGAATCAGACCGAAGGTAATGCCTCGCTTTCGGGTGTGGGGCGATTCGGGCGCAGCGTTTGCACAATCGAGATCTGCCGGCCCCAACGCATCCGCTTCGCACCCCGCAGAAGATCTGATTTGCTCGACATAGATTTTGTAGTACGGTCGGGTTGTCGGAACTTCAGCGATCGAGTCAGGAACGTTGTTCGACACGAACGCAAGTTGCGGCGAGGCAGGGTCCCGGTGATTCGAGACTTCTCACCACGGGTACGCGGTGAGTTCATCCGACGCCTCGTCTCCCCGCAACCGGAGCGGGGCACCCAATGCCTCGAAGTTTCGCCGGCAGGTAGTAGCGAAAGAGAGGACCGAGAATGTCGAAGTTCACCGTGCCAGGTCTTTCCGACGATCAGGGAGCGCGAGTCGCCGATATACTTCAGAAGCGGCTCAGCGCATACAACGATCTTCATCTGACGCTCAAGCACGTTCACTGGAACGTGGTGGGTCCGAATTTCATCGGCGTGCACGAAATGATCGACCCGCAGGTCGAGCTGGTGCGTGGCTACGCGGACGCCGTCGCCGAACGCATCGCCGCGCTGGGGAAGTCGCCCGACGGCACCCCGGCCGCGATCGCCCGCGACCGCACCTGGGATGACTACTCGGTGAAGCGCGACACGGCGCAGGCGCACCTCGGTGCCCTCGACCTCGTCTACAGCGGTGTCGTCGAGGACAACCGCAAGGCCGTCTCCGAGACGGGCGAGCTCGACCCGATCACCGAGGACCTTCTCATCGGGCAGACCGGAGAACTCGAGAAGTTCCAGTGGTTCGTCCGCGCCCACCTCGAGAACTCCGGCGGCAGCCTCTCCAACGACGGCGCGCACTCCGAGAAGCAGGCAGCCGCGCAAGCGCGGTGAGCACTGGCAGATCTCCCACCCACAACCGAAAGGTGACGAACATGGCTGAGAACAACAGCGGTCCGGCAGAGGCCGTCAAGGGCGTCGTCGAAGACGTCAAGGGTAAAGCGAAGGAAGCCGCGGGTGCGGTGTCCGGTCAGGACGATCTCACCCGCGAGGGCAAGGCGCAGCAGGACAAAGCCGCGGCGCAACGCGAGGCCGCCGCAAAGGAAGCCGAAGCGGAGAAGGCCCGAGGCAAGGCCGAAGCGCAGGAAGCACGCCAGCGCGCCGAACAGTGAGACGGGTGCGGGCCGGATCACGACCGGCTGCACCGAGCGTCTCTTCTCCGAGTGGAATCGACCATCGCCGGTCACCACTCTCCCCTGAAAGGACTGATACGTGCTAGGACTGGGAATTCTGGGCTGGATCATCATCGGCGGCCTCGCCGGGTGGATCGGCAGCAAGATCATGAAGACCGACGCTCAGATGGGGATCATCCTCAACATCGTCGTCGGAATCGTCGGCGGTCTCCTCGGCGGCTTCATCCTCCGCCTCTTCGGCACCGATGTCGAAGGCGGCGGTCTGTGGTTCAGCTTCTTCACCTGCCTACTCGGCGCGGTGATACTCCTGTTCCTGGTCAAGCTCGTGACCGGGCGAAGCACCGCCGGGCGACGCTAGTACCCCGCACCCCGGAACCGGGCCTGTCCATCTCACGATGGGCAGGCCCGGTTCCGTCGCTCTCCCCGTACCCACGCGAAATCGTGCCCTCGACACCGGGAGTCGGATACTCGTGACGGATGGACAGCCGAGGACCGGCGTGCAGCTACGCACCGGGTCCTGTTGGCGTTGCCGTCCCTGCAACGGTTCGAGGACCTCTCGGACAGCCAGGTTGCCATCCAACTGGCGATCGTCGCACTGTCGGTGACGTCGACCATGCTCCCGGTGGCACCTGCCGGCCTGCTCCGCATGCTCGTCCGTCGGCACGAGCTCCCGGATCTCGTCGCTGCGTCGCATCGCCTCGCAACCTGCGGCATCGCCACCCTCGCGCCGGCGCTGATCGGCGTGGTGGCGTTTGGCGAATCCGCCGATCAATGAGCACGGCGGGAGAGCATCCTGTTTCGCCCGGAACTCTCGCGGGTAGGCGGAGCGGAGACGAGGAAGGAGCCGGACATGACCGATATCCATCGCGCCGATGTCCCGCGGGTCCAACCGCCCAGCGCTGCACACGATCTCGACGAGCTGCCGACGGTCCAACTCGTCGAACGACTCACCGAACAGGTATCGGGACTCGTACGGACCGAGATGACCCACGCACTCACCGAAGTGAAAGACAAAGGAACACGCTTCGGGATCGGAGCGGGAGTCTCTGGAGCGGACGGCGAACAGCGTTCGCGCCGACGTCGACACCGTGAAGGAAGGGCTTCGATGACCGACCCACAGCCGCAACCGGAAGATTCCGTCGACCAGCAGCGAGCCGCGCTGGCGTCCACCGTCGATGCGCTGCACCGCAAAGTGGACGTGCCCGCACGCGCGAAAGCCGAAGCGCGTCACGAACTCGCGAGGGTTCGTGAGCAACCCCGCGGTGCCATGACCGCCGGGCTCGTCACCGCATTCGTCGTTGCCTTCCTCGTCTGCGAAAGCGCCGTCGGCACAGCCACAGCCACAGCCACTGAAGGAGAGTGTGATCATGACCGAGGACACCACCCATGGTGAGAAGGACGAGCCGAAAGGTGGCCGCCCGGGACCTGTCGACCACGGCAAGGACGGCGGCATGGCCACCAGAGAGAACGCACCTGAATTGGCGGAGGACTCCGCCGCCGCCGAAACCGAGACCGACTGACGACACTCGGATCACCGCTCGAGCACAGGAGGAACGCAGTGACGTACCAGCCGGACAACGGACCCAGCCGTGAGTTGAACTCCGAGCCGCGCCCGCAGGACGATGCCCACACCATGCGCAATCACGCCGGCGAGGCGATCACCGACAGCCGGAACTGGCCGGGATACATCCTGATCGCCGCCGGAATCGCCGTGCTCGGATTGACGTTGGTCGCGGCCGGCTACGGATTCGAGGGCTGGGCGCTGATCGGTGGAATCGCGTGCGTCCTGTGCCTCGTCCTTGGTACGGCTCTGGTCCTTCTCGAGCGGCGACGCGTCAAGGCTCTCGAGGGTCAGACACTGACCGATCAGGAAGGGCATTGACAGATCCGAAGGTGGACCTCCACCGCTGCCTCCAAGCCGCCCGCGACGCAATGTGGACATGTGGGCGACCGCTGACGAGTCACGCGAGTACATCGTCGGGCAGCACCGCACAGCGTGGGCGCACACCGACGACACCATCCGGACGCTGCCGCTCGACGCGCCCGGCCGGGGCAGAGCTACCGGACCCGTCTCGAACGTGCGGCACACGAAGCCGAGCAGGGCTGATCGGGCGTCACCCAGCCGCCGGCTGAAGCGTCGTCGTGGTCACGACCGGCGTGGTGGTCGTCGGTGACTCCGATGCCTTGGTCGCAATGGGTTCCGCCGCGGTGGTGGTCACCACGGATGTTTCCGAGACGGCCTGCGTCGCCGACGGCGGGGTCGTGGTTTCTGCCGCCACCTCCACGGCTGTCGTGGGTTCCGGCGAAGTAGTCGTCGCGACCGTTGTCGTGGGTGTCGGCGAACTGCTGGTCGTCGTGGTCGCGCCGACCGGGTTGCTCGCCAGCTGAGCCTCTTTCGCGCTGTCGGTGGTGGTGGGAGCGACCTGAGCCGTTTCCGTTTCCTTCGTGGAGGCAGCGGCGAGCTTCGCGGTCGACGGTTCCGCTGCGGCCGCGCGCGCCTCGCCTTTCTCCGCCTCCTGCGCCAGGTGCGTCAACCAGGCCGCAGCGTACTGGGCAGAAGTCAGCGGTTTCCCGCTGCCGGCGTTCGCATCACGCCAGTAGTCGAAGTGATGGCCGGTCCCCTCCCCCAGTGTCTGCTGATACGGGTCGCTCATCGCCACCTGGATCGTGTTCTGGTTGTCCGCGATGAACCCGATGATCTCGTTCCGCACCTTCGCGGGCAGGTAGACCAAGTCGACCGCCTGATTCGACGAGATCGGACCAGCTGACGTGTCCGATTGCGCCGCAACGGTATCGGGCTTGTAGGCCGGATCGGACACCTTGACCAGGACATCGAGGAACGTCTCATCGGACTGCATCCAATTGTCTTGCGACTGAATGTCCGCGAACGCGGCAAGAGCGACCTGCCCGAGTACCACCGCGAGGTCCTGTCCCGTCGCAGGGGTCAGCCCATCCTTCTGCAACGAGTCGACGTTCAATTGCCGTCCCACGTTGATCGCGAGCTGCAGTAGTGCAATGTTCTCGGGTGCGGAGCAGGTCAAGTCGCCTTCCGAGCAGAACGAGGCCACCTTCCCGTCCAGGGCACCGAAACTGCCCGACGTGCCGGGCAATGCTCCCCGCCCGGACGTGCCCGACTGCCCCGACTGATAAGCAAGGTCGAAGCCGTCGGGATTGCGGAATTCGTTCTCGGCGCCGGGAAATGCTCCTCCCCCGAGGTTGCGGCCGGCATCCGCCAGGATGACGACGCCGACCACGGACGCGGGATCGAGAATGTCGTATGAGCCGTCCTGGCCGTCCTGGTTGCCGACCTCCATCGCAACCCGCCGCGCCACATCGGCGCCCTCGCTGTAGCCGACAATCGAGAACTTCGTGTCCGGGCACGACGCGTGAATCGAACGCATGACGGTTTCGGTGTTGTCGACGCCGGCGTTCACGGCGTCCTCGTACGAATTCATGTTGGCCGGATACTCGACGTAGACCGCGGCATAGGACCCCCCGCCGACGGATTGCTGCGGAGCATTCACCACCTCGTCGATCCAGGGACTGCTGTAGTCGCTGGAGTACGACGCGGGAAGCCGCGTGCCGTCGGGCGCCACGAGCATCCGGGTCCCCTCGCGTGGGGTGTCACCGCGCCCGGCAACGGCGATACTCACCATGTCGTAACACGCGTCCGAGGCCGCCGCCGTCAGGGCTGTCGCCGTCGTGGCGGGTGAACCCGGGTTCGACCACGGTGTCGCGAGCAAGGCCGCCAGCCCCAACGCGCCGGGCGCGACCAGACTGCCTGCGATCCTTCGTCGATGCGCGACCTTGCGTACTGAAACGCGACGTTCCATGGTCTACCCCATCCGTTCGTAGCCCGTGTCGAACACCCGAGTAGGTGTCAACGCGTTAACAGACAAGTCGCACATTGCAGCAACGGTGTTACACCTCCGCTCGGCAGACGTCGTTCACGAGGCGCGGAGGTGTGTGATCAGAACGGTCTCGACCTTCGACTCTCGGGCCGGGGCCGGGAGTGGTGGCGCGACCGAGCGGTAGTGGTGCCCGGTCGGGGTGCCGAGGTCGATGAGGTGGGTGCGGCCCGGGTTGTGTACTGGGCGGGCCGTCCACCCCGGTGCTTCCTTCGCGTAGTTGCAGGCCTCGCACAGCCCGGACCCGTTGTGCACGCTCGTGGCACCCCGCCTTCGGCGGGAGCGGATGTGGTCGTGACGGCGGATCGGGGTATCGCCCCAGGGGTGCGGCACGTGCGGTCGCGAAGGTCGATCAGCGTCCGCAGGCTTTTCGGGAACGTCCGAGACTGCGACTCCATCGCCGTCAACGCACCCGACTGCGGGCACGAATACACCCGCCGCAGCGACGTCTCGGTGTCACTATCGATGGCGTTGGCCACCAGTTGCCGCGCGATCTCCGCCGGCACCGGCCCGAACCCCTGCAGCAGCGCAGCCTCCTGGCCGCCGGCCAGCAGCGTCTCGTCCGAGAGCACGAGATTCACCGCTACCGGCACACCCGACGCCAACGAGGCTCCGTTTCCGCGGTCGCCGACCCCGTCGAGGATGGCCGGCCCCGTCGAGGGTGGCCGGGACCGAGCACAACCGGCGGTCGACGATTCCCCGATCTGCCGCGGACAGGCACGCTGTTTCCCGCACGAGCAACGTCGCACGCCATTCGTTCAACCGGCCGGTCCGCAACATGGCCAACGTGTGGGGCATCTCGTGCACCAGAGCCTGCGCGAACCCCAGATGTCGACCGCCGCGGTTCGGGGACTCCCTGCGCGCCAACGCAATCTGCGACGCAATACCCCGACCCCACTCGGACTGCGGAAGTCGCCGAGCCCTGCGGTCGGCACGGATATTCGTCGCGACGTCGTCGGTGATCACCGCGTGCGCCGCACACCCCGACCGACTTCAACGCCTCGATCGCATCGAGCAGATCGATCCCCAACCCCGCATCCCCGTCAGCGGAAACCGCCCGCAGCCGCGCCGTGAACGCGCGCAACTCAGCCAGATCCGGCGCCATCAATTCTCCCACAACCAACCTCCCCCAAGGTCGTTCGAATACATGTTCGACTCTAGCAACCAACTCCGGGACCGGGCAATACCCGAGCGGAGGACTCCCCCGCGCGATGCCGACCCACCCTCGGCCCACCGGTGGTCGTTACCGTTCTGGCAGAATTGATCGGACGTCGCGAGAACTGCGACGCCGGTTCACGCCGCGTTGGTGCACCTCGGGAGGCGAATGATGCCGAATGATCCTTCGGAGATGACGCGTATCGGAGGCGACGGACCCAGCGCTGTCTTCGCGAAGCTGGCCGAGATGGTGTACAACGGCGACGACTTCGCTCAGGTCTACCAGGCCATCTGTGATGCCGCCGCCACCCTGATCCCCGGGTGTGCCCACGCCAGCCTCATGCTGAAGGAGAACGGTCGCCACGTCACCGTGGCTGCGAGCGACGACGTCGCAGCCCAAGTCGACGCGCTCGAACGAGCCGAGCAGGAAGGGCCCTGCCTCGATGCGATCGAGACCGACGCACCGCAGGTCGAGACCGAGCTCGCCCGTTCGACGCAGTGGCCACGCCTTGCCCGTCGGGCTGTTGCCGAAACCCCGGTCCGGGGCGCGGCCGGCTTCCGGCTCATGATCCGCGGCCGCAAGGTAGGCGCACTCAATCTGTTCTCGGACAACGCCGGAGAGTTCACCGACGACGCGATTGATCAGGCGATTCTGATCACGGCGTTCGCGGCGGTGACGCTGACAGCGCTCCACGAACACCAGGAAGCGCAGACGCTGCGTGAGGGTCTGGCAAGCAACCGCGAGATCGGAAAGGCCATCGGACTGTTGATGGCATTCCATGACATCTCCGAGGGCAGGGCCTTCGACCTGCTGCGCAAGACGTCGCAGGACATCAACATGAAGCTCACGGGTGTCGCACGGGAAGTCATCGCGCATCACAATTCGAAGTTCGACTGACGCGAGCTCACCGTTCGAGATCGGGCGGGTGACGGCGGTTCATGTGGTTGGGTCGCCGCCGTTCGACCGGCCTTGGCAATCGGTTGATGCCCGTCTGGTGTAGAAGTAGTGTTGATCGCGCGTGGTTGAGAACACAGCCGCAGATTGTCCGAAGGCCGCAGCAGTGCGCGGTGGACAAATATCGTGTGCACTCCCACTGCGGGCTTGGTGCCGCTGTGCTCCTTCCGGCCCACGGCTCGCGACCCCCGCAGATTGCACGCGATGGGAGGATCATGAAACCATCACGCACGTCGTTCCGAGTCGCTCCCCTGACTGCACGGCGGACCCGACGCCGCACACGGGATGCGCTCACCAACGACCGTGGACTGCGGATGGCCGTCGAATTCGCGCCGGACGTCGACGCCACTGTGGGACGAATCTCCGGCGACATCGATGTGCTCGCCGCGCCTTCCTTCGCGCTTGCCCTCGCACACCTGACTGACGGGGGCTCCTCGTCACGCATCATCGTCGATATGACTGCAGTCGACTTCGTCGGAACCTCGGGCTTGTCGATACTGTCGGAGTTTGCGGAATCTGCTAGGCGGCAGCACATTACATGGGTGTTGGCAGGTAATCGGGCGGTGCTCCGGCCTGTCGAGGCCATCGGCCTCGACACGAGGATCCCCACGTGCCGCACGGTTCGCGACGCCTTCGACAGGGTGGAGAAAATCGCACACAGCTGATCGGAGTGGACATGTCCGGGCAGCAGCCCACTCGTAAGCATCCGAAAGCAGGCGTCGCGGAATTGGCGCGTGTGCTTCTCGACAAGGCCGGTCCGACGTACGCTTCTGCGTCGCACGTGACCCTGAAGGACACCCCCGCGCCTCTTTCCAACTGCTGACGCTGCCATTGCTGCTGAGCGCGCGGATCTCCTCGGAGATCGCTGTAGCGGCGGCCAGGGAACTGTTCCGAGCGGGCATGCGGAGCCCACGCGCGGTGCGCGCGGCTGACCACCACACGATCATCTCCGCACTCGGCAGGGCAGGTTACGTGCGCTATGACGAGAGCACAGCTACCCGTCTGCACGCTGCCGCGGTTCGCGTCGACGACGAGTATGGCGGCGACCTGCGTCGGCTTGCCCGCGCCTGCGAACACGAGATCTCCGCGGCAGTGCGGTTACTGACGGAGTTCGACGGGATCGGTCCGGTGGGCGCCGACATCTTTCTCCGGGAAGTGCAGGACGCGTGGACGTGGGTGCGCCCCTACTTCGACACGCGAGCGAGCGAGTCTGCGCGTGAGCTGGGGCTGCCCGACGATCCCGATGCACTGTCCGCCCTTGCCCCGGAGGGCCCGAGTTGCAGAACTGGCAGCGGCCCTGGTGCGGGTCTCTCTCGACTCGCAACTTCTGGCGGAAGTGCGCAGCGAAAGGGACTGAGAGCCGACGAAGGGACTACTCCGCTCGGACTGCCTTCGACTCGCGCTCGTCGTCCTCGCGGAACATTGCTTCGATACGGTTCTTGATCTCCACTGTGCTCATCGAGCCACGGGAAGGGGCGAAGCCGCGATTGCGGGCGGAAGTGGGCGTGATGAAGGCGTTCATATGAGTGCTTTCTGTCTGCTGCGCCGGCGAGTGCCGCGTGGTGGTCGAGGGGTTTGTCCGCGAGAGGGACGGTCAGATCAGGAGCGCGGCGAGTACTACGGCGGCGAGAACTGATACGGAAGTGGCCACCGCGACGAGGACGGATCCTGTCACGACGACGGCAGGCGCGGTTGCGGTTGCAGCCGAGACAGAGGCGATGTACACGGTCGGACGCAGCGTGTGGCGGCGTGGCGGCTCCTCCGCAGAGGGCGGCGACATTGTGCGCTGATCGTCCTGGTGCACCGTGGTGCGGGTCATGTGTTGGCGTTCCCCGTTGTAGCAGCTGAGTGACCTGAGTCACAAACTTACGAGTATGTTGTACATCACAACGTGCCCCTCGCGCCAGTCGGTGCTATCCACCACCAATCGCAGGCGCTCCCCCGATCCGCTCACACTCAGCACCTCACCGTTCGCGTATTCGATCTGGGTGCCAGGAACTCCGCAAGCTTCCGGGTGTCGAGAATCGAGCTGGAGCGCTACGAGGACAGCTATCGGCTCTGGCACGTCCGCGGCCCGGAGGGGATCATCGTCGAACCGGCGGAGCAGATCAGCTGACGGTCCGTCGCGGAAAACGACAATGCGAGAGATATCCGTGCAGGGATGTCGAGAACACGCGCGCGGCTTCGTCCCCGGAGTGAAAACGGCCAGAATGGGCCTCACCGCACCAAGGAGAACATGATGACCAAGTACCTGCTGCTCAAGCACTACCGTGGCGCGCCGGCATCGCTCAACGACGTGCCGATGGACCAGTGGACGCCGGAGGAGATCTCTGCCCACGTGCAGTACATGCAGGACTTCGCCGCTCGGCTCGAGGGCACCGGCGAGTTCGTCGACAGTCAAGCACTCTCCCCGGAGGGCACGTTCGTCCGCTACGACGGCGAGGGACGGCCGCCGGTCACCGACGGCCCGTTCGCGGAGACCAAAGACCTCATCGCCGGCTGGATGGTGATCGACGTCGAGACCTACGAGCGGGCGCTCGAGCTGGCCGGCGAGTTGTCCGCTGCTCCGGGTGCGGGTGGGAAACCGATCCACGAGTGGCTCGAGGTGCGCCCGTTCCTGACCGCGCCCCCGACCATCACGGAGTGACACACAGTGGACGACGCCCTGCTGCGGACCCTCACCCCCACCGTGATCGGCGTCCTCGTCCGTCGCGGAGCCGACTTCGCCGCGGCCGAGGACGCCGTGCAGGACGCCCTGATCGAGGCCGTGCGCGCGTGGCCGGACGACCCGCGGCGGGACCCCAAGGGCTGGCTGGTCACCGTGGCCTGGCGCAAGTTCCTCGACGCCACCCGCGCCGATTCCTCGCGACGACACCGCGAGGTCCGCGTCGAGGCCGAACCCTCGCCCGGCCCGGGCGAGGCGGTGGACGACACACTCCAGCTGTACTTCCTGTGCGCGCACCCGTCCCTGACACCCGCTTCGGCCGTCGCGCTGACGCTGCGCGCGGTCAGCGGCCTGACCACGCGACAGATCGCGCAGGCCTACCTCGTGCCCGAGTCGACCATGGCCCAGCGGATCAGCAGGGCCAAGCGGACCGTCTCGGAAGTCCGGTTCAACCAGCCCGGCGACGTCGCCACGGTGCTGCGCGTGCTCTACCTGGTCTTCAACGAGGGCTATGGCGGCAGTATCGATCTCGCCGCCGAGGCGATCCGGCTCACTCGCCAGCTGGCGGCCAAGACGAACCATGAGGAGGTCGCGGGCCTGCTCGCGCTCATGCTGCTCCACCACGCGCGGCGCCCGGCACGGACCCGCACCGACGGCAGCCTCGTGCCGCTTGCCGAGCAGGACCGCAGCCTGTGGGACACCCGCCTGATCGCCGAGGGCGTCGTCGTGCTCCAGGCAGCCCTCACCCGCGACCGACTGGGCGAGTTCCAGGCCCAAGCCGCCATCGCTGCGCTCCACGCCGACGCCCAGACGGCCGCGGAGACCGACTGGTTGCAGATCGTCGAGTGGTACGACGAACTGGTGCGCCTCACCGACAGCCCGGTGGCCCGGCTCAACCGGGCCGTCGCGGTCGGCGAGGCAGACGGCCCGAGGGCAGGCCTGGCCACCCTGACTGGACTCGACCCCACCCTGCCCCGCTACGCCGCGGTCGCGGCGTACCTCCACGAGCGTGACGGTGACCCGGTAACCGCAGCACGGCTCTACGCCGAAGCTGCCCGATCGGCGCCCAACCTCCCCGAACGCGACCACCTCACGCGACAGGCCGCACGGCTCAACACGCAGCTGCGCAGTTGACCTGAGCGGCAGGCATTCGCTCTGCTCCCCCAGCCGTTGCGTATTTGCGTGGTATTGACGTGATTGTTGTGGTGAAGAACGGTGATGCTCGCGGTGACGACCGTTGTTTTGTACTTAGGTAACCAAGGTGAATTCGGAAAACTACGTAGTTCCGTGACGGTCCGACTCATGCGGTGGAAATGGGCGAGAATCGAGTGCGATGACCGGTGGAGACGCCATTCGCGCTCGCACGCGACCCCCTGACCGACTGATTGTTGGGCGAGATACCCCACTTCCCTGTGGTCACTTCGGGCGGCCCGGCAGCGCCCTCCCCCGCGACAGGCGCGCCCTGCCGCCGAATCCACCACTCCCCCGGTGAACGCAACTACACGCGCCTCAGAACCAGCCTTTGCGCTTCGCCCAGACGAGCAGGGCCCCGGACATGGCGAGCATCACGAGCACGATCGCGGCCACCGCGAGCCATTGTGTCCGTTCGTTCACGATCACATTCATGCCGATGATCGAGGACAGGGCCGTGATCGGCAACGTGACGGCCGCGATGACGGCGAGTCGCTCTGCGGCGATGGTCATCTTGGTGTTCGTGCGTGCCTGGTAGAACTCGATCGTGCCCTGGAGGTAGTCCTTCTGCCCCTTGGCCATCACGGTCAGATGCTGGAACTGGTCGACCGCATCGAGCAGGAGGTCTTGCCCTTTACCGATGCCGAACGCCTCGATGGTGACCATCCGGCCGTAGACCTCTCGACTCAACGCGGCCATGGTGCCGACGGTGAGTAGACCGTGTCGGACCCGGAACATCTCGTCGAGAAAGGTTTCCGGATTACCGAGGTGCCCGCCGGTGACCTGTTGCTCGAGCTTCCACACGTCCTTGGTCAGCTCGGCGGTGTACGCCCGCATCCGAGCCGTCAACGCGGCGAGCAACGCGAACGACAACTCGAACGCGGTGCCCGGCTGCAACTTCCCCGACTCCAGCCGGCCCAGTACCGCATTCACCTCGACCATTGCGGTCGAGGGATCGATCGCAGGATTCACCGGGCCGTGCACCGTCACCAGGTACCGGCTGCCGATGAACTGGTCCAGTTCGACGTAATGCACGTGCCCGTGCGCTCCCGACTGTGGCGCGTGCAGAACCACGAAGAGGTGGTCCACATATCTGTGCACCTTCGGCACCTGATTGCGGTTCATCGAATCCCGCACGGCGAGTGGGTGAAAGCCGAAAACCGTGGTCAATGCGTCGTTCGCCTGGTCGTCCCAGGTCGGGACATCCACCCAGACCAGTCCGTCGGGCCGACCCAGCAACTCCCTCAGTTCCGTCACCGCACACGAACGGACACCGTCACGGGAGATGAAGCGGACATCCATATCGGCCTCCTCGCCACGACGGACCCTCACCTCTGTCATAGCACCTACAGCACGCGAGAGAGGAGACTGAGGGCGTGGCTGACGACAGGACTGCGCTGGTTGTGGTGGATGCTGCGAACGTCGTCGGCTCGCGACCCGACGGTTGGTGGCGTGATCGTGCCGGCGCGGCCCGACGACTGCTCGCCGAGCTCGGTACCCTCGAACAGCGCCTGGACCAGCCTGCCGAGGTGGTGGTCGTCCTCGAAGGCGCGGCGAAGGCCGCGGTCACCGATGCGACGGATCCGGAATTCGAGGGCCTGCACGTGGTAGCGGCGGACGGTTCGGGCGACGACGCGATCGTGGACGTGGTGGCCGCAGCAGTCGAGGAGGACGGCGCCCGGCCGATCATGGTCGTCACCGCAGACCGGGGACTCCGCGACCGAGTCGAGGCGCTCGGGGCCCGCACGATCGGTCCGCGCTGGCTACTGGACCGCATCGACTCCTGACGGTCCTGACACTCAGCGGTGGCGCGGCGACCGCTTACCGTCGGGGGTGACCACGAGGTCGAGGATGCGACCACGGACCTTCCGCCGCACCAGCCCCCACCGTCCGTGGTCGGCCAGGGCGGCACGGGCGGCGTTGTATCCACACATACCGTGGACACCGCCGCCCGGATGGGTGGCCGAGCTGGCCAGGTACAGCCGGTCGATCGATGTGTAGGGCCCGGACGAACCCGGGGTCGGGCGGAAGACGAGCTGCTGGTACAGCTGGGCGGTGCCGCCGTTGACGGCGCCGCCGTGCAGGTTCGCGTTGCTCGCCTCGAGGTCGCCCGGACGCTGCACGTTGCGCCCCACCACCCGCTCGGCGAACCCCGGCGCGTGCGCTTCGAGCATCGCGTCCACCCGGTGCGCCAGCAACTCGGCCGACTCGTCGTCCGTGACTCCCCGTGGCAGATGCGTGTAGGCCCAGGCACTTTCGGTTCCCTCGGGCGAACGGCTGGGGTCGGACGTCGTCATCTGACCGAACAGCAGGAACGGGTGCGTCGGGATCACGCCTGTGGTCAGGTCGGCCATCCACCGGACCAGTCCGTTGTCGTCGGCGCCCAGATGCACGGTTCCGGCGGATTCGAGGCTCCGCGACCGCCACGGAATCTTGCGGTCGAGCGCGTAGTTCACCTTGACGACGGGGGTATCCCATTCGAACTTCTCGAGGTCTGCTCGGACGCCCGCCGGGACCACCGAGGAATCCAGCAACCGTCCGTACAGTGCGGGCGCGGAGACATCCGCGAGCACCGCGCGTCTGGCCAGATAGCGGTCGCCGCCCGCTGTCCGAACCTGTGTCGCCGCTCCCCCGGTGACCTCGATCGACGTCACCTCCTCGCCGCAATTGATTTCTGCGCCGTTCCGTCTCGCCCGTTCCGCCATCGCGGCGGTGAGCGCGCCGGCCCCACCGACCGGGACGACGTACCCGTCGTCCTGGGCGAGCATGGTCAGGAGATATCCCATGACTCCGCTTCCCGGTGCGTCGACAGGCGTGTCGGCGTGCATTGCGTTGCCCAGCAACAATACTCGGGCCGAGTCTCCGTCGAACAACTCGTGCGTCATCCGGCGTGCGGGTAGCATGAGGAAACGCACGAACCGGAGGGCTTCCGCGGTGCCGAGCTGCGACAACAGTCGCCGTGGTCCACGGATTGGGGGAAACGGGCTGAAGAGGGTGTCGAGGAACGGTTCCTTCACGTCCTTCCACTGCTCGAAGAGGCGGAGCCACGCCTGTCCGTCCCCAGGTTGCCTGCGCTCGAGGTCGGCCGCGGTGTAGGTCGCGTCCCGGTGGATCAGTGGGGCATCGTCGTCGTCCGGGTGCCTGGGGTGCCCGACCGCGGCGGGTGCCTGACTCCATCGCAGCCCCACACCCTCGAGGTCGAGGTGCCGGATCGCCGGAGACACCGCCGCCAGGGGATAGAACGCGCTGAACAGGTCGGTGCGGAAACCCGGGAAGAGTTCTGCCGACCTGACGGCGCCACCCGGTTCCGGTTGCTGTTCGAGGAGGACGACATCCCAGCCGGCCTCCGCCAGGGTCGCCGTCGCGGCGAGCCCGTTGGGCCCGGCACCGATGACGACGGCGTCAACTGTCCGCACTGTCACGGCGTCAGGGTTTCGTGTTTCGCTCGGCGAGGAACGAGAGCCGGCGCAGGCACTCCAGATTTCGCGGGAGGACCGCGAGGTCTTGCGCCATCCGCGGAACCCAGGTCAACGGTGCGGAGGCCGCGGCCTCGGACATCTGGAGGTGGCAGCCGGATTCACGCGGCTCCAGTCGCAGACGCACAACTGCCTTCGTGGGGGTCACTTTTGCCAGCAGCCGAAGTTCACGATTCTCTTCGGCGAAGAGGACCTCGGTGGAGTCGTCGATCAACGCCGGCCAGGCACCGACCGAATGATGCAAACGGCTTCCGACGGCGGGCCAGTCGGCGGAGACGGCCCGCATGCGTGACGCGCCGACCACCCAGGACGGGTACAGCCACCCGTTGGCGAGAACGGACCACACGTCCGAGGCCGAAGCCGACGTGTCGTGATGTGCCTCGATGACGACCACTCCCTCGAACGAGTACCTGACGGACTCTCCGCGCTTACCCTCGTTTACCGCATCGAAAACGTGAGCCGCGCAACGGTCGCCACGGACCGGGCACTGTGGTTTGCTCGAGACCATGTCTCCGGAATCCCCGTCCGCCGCCCGAGCAGTGCTGTTCGACGTCGACGGCACGTTGGTCGACTCCAACTATCTGCACGTGCGGGCGTGGCAGCGGGCGTTCCGGGAGGTCGGGCACGACGTGGACGCGTGGCGGGTGCATCGCGCGATCGGACTGAATTCGTCGCTTCTCCTGCAATCGCTACTCGGCGGCGACGCGGACACGCTCGGGGACCGCGCGAAGGATCTCCACACGACGTATTACCTCGGCGCGCGGGACAGCATGCGGCCGCTTTCCGGAGCCCGGGAGTTGATCCGGGAGTTGCACCGGCGCGGTGTGCAAGTCGTCCTCGCCACCTCCGCTCCCGAGGAGGAGCTGGACGTGTTGCGGGAGATCTTGTCGGTCGACTCGCACATCGCGCACACCACGTCGTCCGGGGACGTCGATCATGCCAAGCCGGATCCCGGAGTGGTTCGCGCAGCGATGGACCGATCTTCCACGTCGTCGGACACTGCGGTGATGGTGGGCGACGCCGTGTGGGACGGCGAGGCGGCGTCGCGGGCAGGTGTCACCTTCGTCGGTCTTCTCAGCGGGGGCATTTCCCGGGCCGAATTGACCGAAGCCGGCGCGGAGGCGGTGTTCGAGGACGCACAGGACCTGCTGGATCACCTCGAGTCCAGTCCGCTGGCAAGGTTGCTGGGGTCCTAGACTCCTACGCCCTCGCCGGCCGCGAACCGTGATTCCGAATCGGTGACCAGCCCGATCGACACGAGTGGGCGGGGGAACAGCAGATCGGTGAGGTAGGCGAGAGCGACCGCCCACCGATTCGCCGCGTTCGGCATGGCATAGAGGTGGTAGGCGCGCGTGACCACCTTCGCCAGGAACCCCGACAGCTGGATGCCGAGGGGGTTCGCGACGGCGAATCCCGGGCCGAGATCCACGACGAGGCCCATGTCGCGGTGGCTGTACGGTTTCGGGTCGCCGACGCCCAGGCTTGCCGCGACGTTGCGGGCCAGGGCCTGGCCTTGCCGGACGGCGTGCTGGGCGGTAGGAGGGGTGATCGAACCGCTGTTCTTCGGATCGGGAACAGCCCCGGCGTCGCCGCCTGCGAAGACGTCGGGATGCCCGTCCACCGAGAGGTCGGGTCGCACCGTCAACCGTCCCTTCTCGGTGGGCAGCCCGAGCGTGTCGATGAGGGGGCTGGCGGTCACTCCCGTCACCCAGGCGACGGTGCGGGTGGGGATCACGGTGCCGTCGTCGAGCGTGACATGTTCGGGTCCGAGTTCCGTCAGCGTGGTTTCCAGTCGAACTTCGATGCCGCGGGCGCGCAGCACGTCCAGCACCTTGGCGCCCAGCTTCTCCCCCACCTCCGGCATCACCTTGTCGGCGGCGTCGAGCAGCAGGAACCGAATCTTCGCGGGGTCGAGGTTCCGCCGCGCGGCCGCTTCGTCGGCGAGGGCGCGCAGTTGGGCGGTGAGTTCCGTGCCCGCGTAGGACGCACCCACCACGACGACCGTCCGGCGGGCGTCGGCGACCCGGGGGTCGGTGTCCCGTTCGGCGAGTTCGATCTGGGTGAGGAGTTGGTCGCGGAAGTACAGCGCCTCAGCCGGCGTCTTGAGCCCCCTGGCGTGCGCGGCGAGACCGGGAATGTCGAACAGGCGGGTCACCGATCCCGGGGTGAGCACCACCCGGTCCCAGGCCACGTCCTCGACGCCCTGCTCGCAGTCGGTCACGTGCACTGTGCGGGCTTCGAAGTCGACGGAATCGACGCTGCCCTTCACCAGTTCGACGTTCGGCAGCGCCTCGGACAGAGGAACGGTGACGAACCGTGCGTCCATGATTCCGCCGGCCACCTCGGGCAGGAGTGGGGTGTAGAGCATGTAGTCGTGCGGCGAGATCATGGTGATGCGGGCATCGGTCCCCCGGAGGCGCCGCGCGAGAGCGCGTGCGCATTCGAATCCGGCGAAGCCGCTTCCCACCACGACGATGCGAGTTGGCTCTCCAGCTGATTCGTTGGTCATACAGAACACTTTCCCCAACCTGGCCTCGAACGAAACAATCACCTGGCGTCGCGGCATCGCGGTGTGAGGACGGCGAATACGGGTACTCGCCGTACCGAGAGCGATCGACGGGATCGAATGCGAAGGGCGGGAACATGAGTGCCGTATCGAAGGCAATGTACAAACCGTTGGCGCTGGCCGCGAGTGTCGCCGGCGGAATCGCGGCCAGCGCGGTATTCGGTCAGGTGTGGAAGCGTGTCGCCGGCGAATCCGAGGCTCCCGACCCCAAGGATCTCTCACGCAGCACCCGCGAGGTGCTGATCGCGGCGGCCGTGCAGGGCACCGTATTCGGCCTGGTCAAGGCGGCGGTAGACCGCGCGGGCGCGCAGGGATACCGGAAGCTGGCCCACGCCGACCCCCGGTAGATCGAAGCAGTTGTCACAGAACACCCCTAGGCTGAGCCGATGCGCACTCAATTCGCGGAAAATCTCGACAGTCTGTCCGGCGATCTCGCCTCCATGTGCCGGCTGTCCGTTACCGCGATGTCGGAGGCGAGCGACGCACTGCTGCAGGCGGACCTCGAGCTCGCCGAGCACGTCATCGACGTGAGCGGCGAGCTCGACGATGCCGCGGCGCACTGGGAGAAGCGCGCCTTCGCCCTGCTGGCGCTGCAGGCGCCGGTCGCCCACGACCTCCGATTCATGGTGGGCGGCCTCCATATTTCCGCGGATCTGCACCGCATGGGAGGTCTCGCGGTGCACATCGCGAAGATCGCCCGCCGGCGGCATCCCGACCACGTCGTTCCCGACGAGGTCCTGGACGTGTTCACCGAGATGGGCGCCGTCGCTGTTGCTCAGGCGAAGGAAACCGAGCAGGTGCTGCAGCACCGCGACCCCGAGCGCGCGCGCGGATTGCTGACGGCGGACGAGGCGATGGACGATCTCCATCGGAGCCTGTTCACGATCACGCAGGCGGAGGACTGGCCGCACGGTGTGCAGTCGGCCGTCGACATCACCCTGCTGGGCCGCTTCTACGAGCGGTTCTGCGACCACACGGTCGAGGTCGGCAGGCGCGTCATCTTCCTCGAGACCGGCACCCTGCCCGAACAGTGAGGGCGTGGCCCGGTCAGCTCAACCCTTCCGCCGCGGCCACCGAGGGCATCGGTCCCCGGGTGTAGACGTCGAGGTGGAAGTCCGCGTCCTGGTACGACCCGGCACGGTCGAGGCCGGCGGTCGCGGCGACCGTCTCGTGGACCGCGCGGCCGGTCTGCGGATACTCGGGTACCGGATGTTGCCAGTGGACCGCCACGAGGGTGCCACCCTCTTCCAGGGCGTCGACGGCACGTCCCAGCGTGGTGGCGAGGTCGGCGGGCGTCAGGTAGTACAGCACCTCACTGAGTACGACGAGGTCGAAGACGCCGGGTGGCCACGCGTCGAGCAGCGATGCCCGGCCGAGTTCCACCCGGTCGGCCACTCCTTCGCGGCGCAGACGGTCCCGTGCGCTCTCCAGCGCACGGGGAACCACGTCCGTTGCGACGACCCGGTCGCAGCGTCTCGCCAAGTGCGTCGTCAGCACGCCGATCGAGCATCCGGGTTCGAACGCCCGGCGATAGTGCGGACGGGGCAGGGCGGCGAGAGTGAGCGCGTACTTGCGGCGTTCGTACCACCGTTCGTCGAAGCCCCACGGATCCGCCGATTCCGCGTACATCGTCTCGAAGTAGCCCGGATCCATCGCGTTCACCACAGCACCCACTCCGCCGTCCGAATCAGTCTCGTGAGCACCCACGGCGGGAGGATCGCGGCGTCCCGCGGGTCCTCGGACAGCGGGAGGATCTGGGTGCGGAATTCGTCGACGGCACGGCGTTTGCGTGCCAGGATCTCGGCGGCCGGGGTCAGTACGCGTATCCGGTCCCAGGGCACCGCCGGATCGGCCGGCCGCGCCCAGTGCCACATCCAGACCGGATACTCCACCAGATGGTGACCGGTGATCGAACATGCCTCTGCCGCAGCTCTTCCGGTGGCTTCGTGATCGGGGTGGCCGTCGCCTCGCCAGGTCGCGAGCACCCACACCCTCTCCCCTTCCCCGGAGGTCGCGGTGAACACGTCGACGAGGCGAGTGACGAGTTCCTGCTCGTGCGCGCTCACCCCGCCGTCCGGTAGTCCGAGTCGCAGTGGTTCGGAGACACCCAGCAGCGCTGTCGCCTGGTTCGATTCCGCGATCCGTGCGGCGGCCAGCCCGTCGGGCGACAGCGTCGGCGAGTCCGGGTGGGATGCCGCACCGTCCGTCACCGCCACCACCACGACGGGTACGCCGGCGGCCGCGGCGGTGGCCATCAACGCGCCCACGCCGAGTACCTCGTCGTCGGGATGTGGGGCGACGACGACCAACCGGTCGCATTCCGTGAGTGGTACCGGCAGGAAGTGGGTGGTCGCCAGCCACCGCTGCCACTCGTCCTCCGGTGTGCCGCGCGCGGCCACGGGGATCGCCTGGAATCTGGTGCCGTTCTCCACTGTCAGTCCTCCCCCGCGACGAGTGCGCCGAGTGTCGCGAGATCGCGCTCGGCGTGGGATTGCCGGATGTAGACGAGGAGGTCCGCGACGTTGCGGGCATGGTCGGCATCCGTCGCGAGCGGCGCGGCGCCCAGCGCGCGGCCGACGCGGTCGATCACGTCGCTCGCGGTCCGCTCGATCAGCCCCCGCACCCGGAAGGCACGCACCTGGGCGGACCTCCGATCGAGGGGACTCGTATCCACCTCCCCGGCCGCGGACCCCAGTGCCCATCGCGCCGCGCTGACGGCGACGTCGATCGCGCCGAGGTGCGCGAGCTGGTGACTGTCCGCGCGGCCACTCCGGGCTCGCACCCGCAGCGGTTCCGCGACGGCGAGCGCACCCCCGAACCAGCACGCCGCCACCCCGATGCCGCCGTGCCAGAACCCGGGACGGTCGAGGTACTCGGCCGCCGCGCCGACCGGTCGTGCGGGAACGCCGTCGAACGTCACCGACTCGGTGCCGGTCGCCGCCATGCCCGGATTCCGCCAGCCTCCGTGGCCCGCCGTGACCCCCGGTTCCCGCAGGTCGACGGCGAACAGCCGGGGCTGCCCGTCGACTCGTGCCGTGACCAGGGCGTGCGTGCACATCGACGCCCCGGAGCACCACGCCTTCGTCCCCTGCAGGTGCCACCCGGCCGCGTCGCGGAACGCGTTCAGCACCGGTTGCGGTGGCTCGCTGGCCCACACGCCCCAGAACTCGTTCCGGCCGGCGCGGGTGCCGTCGATCTCGGCGAGGATCGCGTCCGCGTCTGCGTGTGCCTCGAGGAGTCGGCCGGCCGAGAGGTCGTGGCGGCACCATTCCGTCAGCCGCGACCATCTTGCTGCGGTCGACCCACCGCCGGGCAGCGGCAGTTCCGCGTCCCCCGAACGGATGGTCGCCCGCACTGCGGCGTCGGTGGGACTGCTGTCGTGGGTCACGTCGGCGCTCATCGGTCCTGCAATCCCTCGAGGTAGGTGGCGAAACCCTGCGGGGCTCGGGCCTCGACTCGCGCCGACGTCTCCACCGGGGCGTCGATACTCCACACCACGTTCGCTCCCCGCTCGACCATCCGCTGCACCAGATCCACGTCCTCGTGCGCGGGCAGTGCGGCAAACCCTCCCACCGTCCGATACAGATCCGCGGAGAATCCGAGGGACGCGCCGTGCACGTGCCCGTGGGCGGCCCCGGACCGGTAGGTGCTGCCGTACCGCGACCGGACATGGTCGGGCCACCCCGACCAATCGGTCACCGCCACCGTGCCCGCCACCAACTGCGCCCCACGACTCGCGTGCTGCAGGTGGGACGACAGCCAGTGCGCGGGGACGCGCGAGTCCGCGTCCGTCGTGGCGAACCACTCGTGTGGGCGCGGGGTGACCGACTCGAAACCCGCACGCCGGGCCGCGCCGACGTTCCGCGCACCCAGGACCACGACGTCGACGTCCGCCCTGCGGACGACGGCTTCGCTGCCGTCGGTGCACCCGTCCAGCACCACCACCGTCGTGACCGGCACGGACACCGCCCGCGCGGCGGTACGCAACCCCTCCAGGCAGCGCGGCAGCAGCGCTTCCTCGTCGTGGGCGGGCACGACCACCGTGATGTGCTCGACGCGCATGACGTCCCCTCCTGATCACTCACTGTTTCCGGGTTCAGCAAGTACCCAGTCCGCCGTCAGGGGAACCACCACTGTGGCACCGCCGACACTGATTCGGGATCTGTCACCGCGGGTAACCTTCCGCCATGAATGTCGCGGACAGCCCCCGCTACCGGAAGATCACCCTCACCGTGGACGGTGAGGAACGGACCCTCGAAGTCGACACCCGCACGACCCTGCTCGACGCGCTCCGCGACCACCTCGGGGTGACCGCACCGAAGAAGGGCTGCGATCACGGCCAGTGCGGCTCGTGCACCGTTCTCCTCGACGGCCGACGCGCCACGTCCTGCCTCACGTTCGCTGTCGCCCACGACGGGGAACGCGTCGTCACCGCACACGGACTGGCCGACGGCGAGGTGCTGCACTCCGTTCAGCAGGCGTTCGTCGAGCAGGACGGATTGCAGTGCGGTTACTGCACGCCTGGTCAGATCTGTTCGGCGATCGGGATGTTCGACGAGTTCCTGGCCCTGCACCCGAGCGCCGTCACCGAGAACCTGACCGCACCGCCCGAACTCACCGATGACGAGATCCGGGAACGGATGAGCGGGAACCTCTGCCGGTGCGGCGCGTACCCGAACATCCTCGCGGCGATCAGGCAGGCGGCGGAGGCATGATTCCCTTCGACTACGAGCGGGCCGCCGACGTCGACAGTGCCGTCGCCACGGTCACGGGTGATCCTCGGGCGTCGTTCCTCGCCGGCGGCACCAACCTCGTCGACCACATGAAGCTGGGGGTGGCGCAACCGCATCTCCTCGTCGATGTGAGCCGTCTCCCCCTCGGCGACGTCGACGAACTACCGGACGGCGGGCTCCGGATCGGGGCGGCCGTCCGCAACAGCGACCTCGCCGCGCACGACGTCGTCCGCGCCCGGTACCCGATGCTGTCGCGCGCGCTCCTCTCCGGTGCGTCGGGTCAACTGCGCAACCTCGCGACCACCGCAGGAAATCTGCTGCAGCGGACTCGCTGCGTGTACTTCCAGGACGTCACGACGCCGTGCAACAAGAGGGAGCCCGGCACCGGGTGTTCCGCGATCGGCGGTTATGTCCGCTACCACGCCATTCTCGGTGCCTCGGAGCACTGCGTCGCGGTGCACCCGTCCGACATGGCCGTCGCGATGACGGCGCTCGACGGGGTCGTGGTGGTGCGCGGTGCCGACGGTGAACGGCGAATCCCGCTGAGCGAGTTCTACCGGCTTCCCGGAGAGCGGCCCGACCACGACACCGTCCTCGCGCACGGCGACCTCGTGACCGCCGTGGAGCTGCCCCCGCCGCCTGCCGGGAACCGGTCCGCGTACCGGAAGGTGCGCGACCGTGCCTCCTTCGCGTTCGCGCTGGTGTCGGTGGCCGCCGAGCTGACGATCGGGGATGCGTCGATCACGTCGGCGCGGGTCGCGCTCGGCGGGGTCGCGCACCGGCCCTGGCGCGCCACGCTCGCCGAGGGGGTCCTCGTCGGGTCGCCGCCCACCGAGGACACGTTCACCGAGGCCGCCGCAGCGGAACTGGCAGCGGCGCAGCCGCTTCCGGGAAACGAATTCAAGGTCGCACTGACCCGGCGGGTGCTCGCGTCGGTACTCCGTTCACTCGCCGAGGAGGCGCGCCGATGACCCTCGTCGATCCGAAGGTGATCGGAACCTCCGCCGAACGCCTGGACGCCCACGACAAGGTGACCGGTACCGCGTTGTACGCGTTCGAGTACCCGGTGGACGAGCCGACGTATCTGCATCCGATCCTGTCGACGATCGGACGCGGCCGGGTCACGGCGATGCACACGGCCGACGCAGAAGCCCTGGACGGGGTGCTCGCGGTCCTGACGGTGTTCGATGCGCCCCGCCTCGCGGACGCCTCGGACGGGGAACTTGCGATCCTGCAGGACCCCGAGGTCCACTTCCGCGGCCAATTCGTGGGTGCGGTGGTCGCGGAGTCACCGGAGGTCGCCCGGCACGGCGCGAGCCTCGTGCGCGTCGACTACGACGTGGCATCCCACGACACCGACTTCCGTTCCGGCCGAGACGATCTGTACGCCCCCGAGGACGTCAACGCGGGGTTCCCGACCGACACCGAGGACGGCGACGTCGACGCGGCACTCGCCGCCGCCGCGGTCACCGTCGATCAGGTGTACTCCACCGCGATGGAACACAACAATCCGATGGAACCGCACGCCGCCATCGCCCGGTGGACCCCGGGCGGCAGCGGACCGGTTCTGACGCTGCACGATTCGACCCAGGGCGTCCACTCCGTGCGGCAGACGCTGGCACCGCTGTTCGGACTCGAAGTCGAGCAGATGCGGGTGATCGCCCCGTACGTCGGCGGCGGCTTCGGCTCCAAGGGACTGCCGCACGCGCACGACGTGCTCGTGGTGATGGCGGCGCAGCGGGTGGAAGGCCGGCCGGTGAAGTTCGCGCTCACCCGGCAGCAGATGTTCGCCCTCTCCGCGTATCGCACGCCGACGGTGCAGCACATCCGACTCGGGGCGGATGCGGACGGACGGCTGACCGCGCTCTCCCACGAGGCGATCGTGCAGTCCGCGAAGATCAAGGAGTTCGCCGAACAGGCGGCGGTCCCATCGCGGCTGATGTACTCCGCGTCTACCCGGTACACCACTCACCGTGTCGCGTCCCTCGACGTGCCGGCCCCCTCCTGGATGCGTGCCCCCGGCGAGACCCCGGGCATGTTCGCGGCCGAGGTGGCGATGGACGAACTGGCCGTGGCCTGCGGACTAGACCCGATCGAACTGCGGATCCGTAACGAACCCGAGGTCGACCCGAGTACGGGCCGTCCGTGGTCGGGGCGGCGCCTCACCGACTGTCTGAGGGAGGGCGCCCGGCGTTTCGGGTGGGCGGACCGCGACGCGACGGTGCGGGCCCGGTCGGACTCGGAGTGGCAGGTGGGGATGGGCGTCGCGTCCGCGACGTATCCCGCCAACACGTCACCGGGATCGGTTGCCCGGATCGTGTACGAATCCGACGGCATGTACACCGTGCAGATCGGGTCGGTCGACATCGGTACCGGCGCGTGGACTGCGCTCACCCAGATCGCCGCCGACGCGCTGAGCTGTCCCCTGGACGGGATCGCCCTGCAGATCGGTGACACGAATCTTCCGCCGGCGTCTGTCGCAGGCGGCTCCACGGGAACCAGTTCCTGGGGCAGTGCGATCGTCGCGGCGGCCCGCGCGTTCCGGGACGAGCACGGCACGTCCCCCGACCCGGGGGCGGAGGCGAGTGCGGGGACGCCCGACAACCCCGACGCCGGAAAGTTCGCGCTCCATTCGTTCGGTGCCCACTTCGTGGAGGCGCACGTCCACCGCGACTCCTGCGAGATCCGCATCGAACGCATGCTCGGGGTGTTCGCGATCGGCCGGGTGATCAACGCCCGCACGGTTCGGTCGCAACTGCTCGGCGGGATGACGATGGGGATCTCGATGGCGTTGCACGAGAGCAGCGTGAACGACCCCCGGTTCGGTCACGTCGTGACCCAGGACCTTGCCTCCTATCACGTCAGCACGCACGCCGACATCAGGTACCTCGACGCGGTGTGCCTCGACGACGTCGACGAGCACGCCAATCCGATGGGATCGAAGGGCGTCGGTGAGATCGGCATCGTCGCGGCCGCGGCCGCGGTGGCGAACGCTGTTCGCCACGCCACCGGGGTCCGGGTCCGGAAGGTGCCGATCCACCTGGACGATCTGCTGCCCGGGTGATCGACCGGGGTTACTGCACGCCCCACGCCTGCGCGAGGGACGTGCGCAGGTGACTTTTCATCGCACGGATCTTCTGGACGTCGGTGGACTTCGGTGCGAGTCCCTCGAGTACGAGTTCCATGAAGCGCCGGCGGCTGACGCCGAATCGCTCCAGCAGTTCCGCCGCGCTCGCACCACCGAACGGTGCCCACTGGATCGCGAAGCTGATCATCCACCGGGCATCCGAACTCACCGAGTGCATCTGCGCGAGCAAATCGCACCGGCGAAGCGCCAGGCGCAGCCAATCGGTGCCGAACGCTTCCTCCGGTTCGTCCGCGGTCTGTGTCGTCACGCCGATCACCGCTGACCGGCGGAGCGGACCGCGAACACCGGCAACTGTTCCGACCTCGACGCGGGACGGAACTCGACGCGAACCGGACAGTCGGACGGTGCCGGGACGTCGCCGTCGATCCAGGTGTACACCCACGGCCCCTCGTCGAGTTCGACGATCGCGATGGTGCAGGGGACGAGACCGCGGTCGGCCTCGTTCACCTCACGGTGGACCACTTTCGAGGACACGATCGATCCGACGCCGCACGACGGGACACGCTCGAGGTTCGAACCCTGACAAGCGGAGCAGGTGGCCATCAACGGCGCGAGCAGGGTCGTGCAGTTGAGGCAGCGTTGGATCATCAGTTCGCATTTCTGGGCAAGTCCCTGCCAGCGGGTCATGCCGTCCGTGGTCACGCCGTCACCCCCGCGAGTTCCTGCCCCACCACGTCGTCTGCCATTCGGTTTCCCCCGATCCACACAAGACACCGGTCGGTGTGCGCCCGACGGAGAATCGGGGGCCGTGGAAGTTGGGGGTCGGGCTTTCGGTGTGTTCGGGGATCAGTGGACATCGGGGGCCTCGGTCTGGAGCCGGATTGGGGGGACGCGTATGAGCATCCCGTCCGCGGCGGGGAAGTACAGCGGCTGAACGACCCGGGGACATACCTGTTTCGTCCCGTGCGGGTGCCCGGTCAGGGGTGCGGGTCCTGTGCGTGTTCGACGATCCACGCCGCGATCTGGGTGCGCGAGTTGAAACCCAGCTTCGCGAGAATGTGCTCGACGTGCCCCTGCGCCGTGCGCTGCGAGATCACCAACCGGGCTGCGATCGCCTTGTTGGTGAGCCCCTCGGCGACCAGTTCTGCGACCTGCCATTCACGTCGGGTCAGGTGCGACGCACCGTTCGACGCCGACACCGTCTCCGGTCGCTGCTCGTCGAGCGCGTAGGCGACCGCATCGTCGAAGGACGTGTGCATACCGTGGTCGAAGGCGGCGTCGAACGCGCGGTCCCCGATCACGGCGCGGGCCTGCTGCTCGCATTCCGCGTGGTGGACGAGCAGATTGGGGTAGACGGTGCTCGGGTTGCCGACGGTCTGCGCGACGGCCTCCGCGGCGCCCATCAGTTCGGCGGCCTGCTGCGCCCGGCCGGAGCCGACGGCGACCCAGGCGAGCACCTCGAGTGCCCCGCAGGCGCTGATCCGGTCGTCGACCAGATGGGACAGCCGCAGCCCCTGCTTCACGTAGTCGTCGGCGAGGGCGAGGTGTCCGCGTTGCCAGGCCGCCATTCCCGCCGCCCACAGCGACCAGCCCCGGTAGACGGACTCGCCGTGGGCCTCGGTGAGCGCGAAGATCTCGGATCCGCACATCTTCGCCACCGCCCCGTCACCCTGCATGCCGCTGACCAGTGCCACCCCGAGCAGTCCCCACGTCAGTTGGAGCAGGTTGCCCTTGTCGCGGAACTCGGCGAGCGCCTCCTCGAAGCACGCCCGTGCGCGAGGTAGGTCCCCGGCGAACATGGCGCAGCACCCGGCGGCGTGGACCACCAGGGCACGCATCAGCGTGTCACCGTTCCTCTCGGCGAGGACGACCCCCTCGTCGACCAGTGCTTTCGCGGCCTCGCGGTCGCCGTGCATGCCCGCGAGCACGCTGTCGACGTACAGCGCCTCGATCCGTTCCCGGCTCTCGCCGCCCGGGTGCCGTCCCAGCAGCTGTCCGAGCCAGCGGCGACCCTCGCGGAGCAGTCCGCGGGCGCGCCAGTACGGGTACAGTGCGGCGGCGATCCGCAGCCCCGTCTCGGCCTCCCCCGGTTCGGTCAGGCAGAAATGGAGAGCTGCCCGCACGTTCAGCTTCTCCGCGTCGAGCCGGCTGATCCACATCACCTGCCGGGGTCCGATCCACTCGGCCTCGCACTGCACCACCAACTGCTCGTACCAGTCGCGGTGCCGCCGGCGCAGCGACGCGTACTCCCCGGCCTCCTGCAATTTCTCGCGGCCGTAATCGCGCACCGTCTCGAGCAGGTGATAGCGCACCGCCGGCCCCGACTCCTCCCGAATCAGGATCGACTTGTCGATCAACGACGCGACCACGTCGAGGACGTTCTCCACCGGCAGGTCGCCGGCGCAGATTCCCTCGACCGCGTCCAGTTCGAAGCCGCCGGCGAACACCGACAGCCTCGCCCACAGCTCGCGTTCCTCCTCGGTGCACAGCTCGTGACTCCAGTCGACGCACAGCCGCAGGGTCTGCTGCCGGCTCGGCGCGCCCCGCGATCCGACCGTCAGCAACCGGTAGCGGTCGGTCAGCCGCTGCAGGATCTGTTCCGCCGACATCACCCGCAGCCGCACCGCCGCCAGCTCGATCGCCAACGGCAACCCGTCCAGCTGGCGGCAGATCCGGGCCACCGCCTCATGGTTGTCCTCGGTGAGTTCGAACTCCGGCACCGCCGTGGCCGCCCGCTCGACGAACAACGTCACCGCCTCGTACTGGGGCAGGCCCTGCAGGGACGAGCGGCCGGGTTCGGGCACCGTCAACGGCGGCACCCGCAGTACCGCCTCGCCGCCGATGGCCAGCGGTTCGCGGCTCGTCGCGAGGATCCGTAACTCCGGGCAGCTCCGCAACAACGTCTCCGACAACGCGGCGGCCGCCGCGACCACGTGCTCGCAGTTGTCGAGCACCAGCAGCAGTTGCCGGGTGGCGAGGAACTCGGTCAGCAGCACCTCCGGGTTCCCGGAGCGCTGCTCGCGCAGTCGCAATGCCGCCGACACCGCGTCGACGAGTGTCGTGTCGTCGTCCAGTTCCCCCAGCTCGACCAGCCACACGCCGTCCTCGAATGCGCGACTCGCGTCGGCGGCCACCCGCAACGCCAGCCGGGTCTTCCCGACACCACCGATCCCGGCGAGTGTCACCAGACGTGACACGGACAGCAGACGTCGCGCCTCGGTCACCTCACGGCGACGGCCGACGAAACTCGTCAGTTCGTGGGGCAGATTTCCCACTGTGCCCTTCACTGCCGCCGGCATCACACCGTCACTCTCGACTCGCAGCCCCCTGCGCACACGGTACTCCCGGTGCGCGGCGGCAACGACGCTTTCGGCTGCGGGTCCGCGAGTTTCGGGGTCCCGCGAACCGGATCACCGCGTCCAGCGGGTGGGCGCCCAGCGACCGGTGTAGGACCGGATGCGGTTGGCGCGGCGGGCCGGCCGCCGAGTGCCGGCCTCGGTCAGGCTGTGCGGGATCATGGCGATCCGGGTGCCGTCGACCACGTAGGCGGCCCCGGTGACGAACATTGCGGCAGGCGCGGTCAGATACGACGCGACGGCGGCGACTTCGCTGTCGTCGGGGCCGGGCGATGCGAAGTCCGATTCGTCCGCGGGCACCACGACCGAATTGACGGTGATCGAATATCGCGCCAGTTCGGCGGCGAGTAGACCGGTGAGTCCGCCGAGCCCGGACGAGGAGGGGGTGATGTTGACGATCCGGCCACCCTCGCCGCTCGCGATCATGTATCGCACGGCGCGCTGGATGCACTCGACGGCGGTACTGCCGGGGCAGCTGACGAGAACGCCGATTCCGCCCAGCTCCCGGGCGAACTCGTCGACGGCGGCCGCGGAGTCGGGCAGGTCCGCCAGATCCATGCGCTGCACGGCCGCGTTCACCGATCTGGACCGGACCTCGGCGGCGGTGGATTCGGCACTGTCCCGGTCCGCGGCGTAGGCGAGGCCGATGTGGAACCCGTCATCCGCGAGCGCCAGTGCGACCGCCCGGCCCATCGGCGAGTCCGATCCCGTCACGACTGCGGTGCGTGTGCTGGGGTGCATGGATTCCGAATACCCCCTGGTAGATCTGCTCAAACGCTCAACTTTCGGACTGTGTACGGGCAGAACACAATCCGGCGACGAGCCGCACGGGCGACCCGTCGCGGATCGGCGCCCCCGTCGATCAGCAGTTGGACGGCGCCGGGTCGCCCCGGAACCGGGCGTCGAGGTAGTCCAGCGCGGTCGGCAGGCCCAGCACGGCGGTGGTCAGGTGGTCGGGACTCGGGAAGAGATCGGACTGCACCTTGGCGCCGGCGGCGCAGTATCGCGCGATGGTCGCCTCGATCGAGTCGACCGGGATGAGCACGTCGGTCGGGCTGTGCCATTCGAAGATCGGCGCGGTCGGAACCCCCGGGTACAGCTCGACGCTGTTCTCGTTCAGCACCTCCCAGGCCTGCGGACTGCTCATGAGGTCGGTGGTCTTGGCGACCTCCGTCGCGCTGCGGCCGGCGCCGGCCGCGAGAATGCCGTTGGTGCACGCGTTGACCATCTCGTCGCGCATCGCCAGGCCGCGATCGTTGAGTTGCTCGCTGATCGGAAGGCGGTCCGGGTACTCACGCTCGAGTCCGAGTGCCGCCGCCATCGCGAGGCCGAACGCCGGATGCGGTTGCATGCCGAGTCCGTTGGCCATTTTGCCGATGTTCATGGGCACGCCGCCCTCGGCGACACCGACGATGTTCAGTTCCGGCGCGTACGTGGGTGCGAGCGCCGCGGCCCAGGCCGACGCCATGCCGCCGCCGGAGTATCCGGCCAGCGCGACCGGGCTCTCCGCCACGGCGAGTTCCGGCACCCGCTGAACCGCGCGGATGCCGTCCAGGGTGATGGTTCCGCCGAGTCTCGCGGCGCCGTAGGCACTGTTCGGGCCGAGGTGGTCGGGAAGGGCGACCGTCCAGCCGCGCTGCAATGCGAGGTTCAGTGCCGGCGCCTCCTTGATCTGGAGGTCGGGGTCGTTCGAGTACAGCGTCCGCGACGGCGCGCACCGCGGTCCGAGCGCGTTGATGATGTGCTGATACGACAGCAGCGGCCCGTTCACCGGCCGGGTGCGGGGTACGAGCACGGTGGTGACCGACGAGATCGGGTGGTCCTCCGAGTTGGTGGTGCGGTACTTGACCTGCCAGACGTCGGTGTCGGGGAAGGCGAGCAGCGGCGGCATCGGACGGACCGCGAGCGGCTCGCCGACCGCGGTAGCCGCCAGACCCTGCGGCTGCAGATAGAAGGGGTCGGGGTCGGAGGCAGGATAGATCGGCATGGCGGCCGCGACCCCGACGTTGGCGACCGTGGCGCAGGCGACGAATGCGGCACACAGTGCACCCGCGGTGAGGCTCGTGATACGTGAGCGCTTCATGCCGCCTCCTAGTTTGCGTAGAGCTCGATTGTTACCGAGTTCGCAGGAGATATCGGTATTCGGGCCCGCCCGTTACGGCAATGCAATCGACGGCGGGCCCGCCGCAACGAAAACGGGTCAATGCGCGCTCAGATAATCCTCGAGGACCGGCCCCACCACGGCCAGGACCTCGGGTTCGATCATCTGGTTGTGCTCGCACTCGATCTTCACTTCCCGGATGCCTCCGGTGACGGAACTCCGCCACTCCTCCGGTGAATGCTGGTCCGTCGACGCCGATCCGGCGGCGGTGAAGAACAGCAGATCCCCGTCGAACACCTGCGGGCGGAAGTTGTTCATGATCCGCGAGGAGTTCGTGAATCCGGCGCTGATCCGCTCGAGGTGCTGCGGGGTCAGCCCCGTCTTCTGCCCGAATGCGTCGTCCAGCAACTCGACCGCCCGCTCGTAGGTGAGTTCCTCCCCGGAGACGGACTCGAGGTCGAGTCCGAGCCCGTGGAGCAACTCGGACACGGTGAGGCTCTCCGGGCCCTGGTCGGTCCCGTTCGTCACGTAGCTGTCCATGACGGCCAGCGTGTCGACCGCCTCGCCTTCCCGCCGCAGTTCGACGGCCATCGCGTGGGCGATGACGCCGCCGAGCGACCAGCCCAGCAGGTGGTAGGGCCCGTGCGCCTGCACCTTGCGCATCTCCAGCACGTACTGGTGCGCCAGCTGCTCGATCGACTCGAAGCTCGGGCCGCCGCTGATGATCGGCAACTGCAGGCCGAACGCCGGACGGTCCTGCGAGAGGTGCTGCAGGAGACCCGCGTACCCCCACGACAGGCCGATCCCGGGATGGATGCAGAACAGGGGCGGCTTCTCCCCTGTCGGACGCAGCGGGATGACCACGCCGAGCGCCTCGTCCACCGGCGACCCCGCCGCGTTCTCGGTGTCGACCCGCAGTGCCAGGCCCGCGGGCGTCGGGTCCAGGAACATGGACTGCAACGGGATCTGCCGTCCGAGGCGTTCCTGCAGCACCGTGATCACGCGGGTGGCGACGATCGAGTTACCGCCGAGGTCGAAGAAGCTGTCGGCGGTGCCGACCCGGTCCACGCCCAGCACCTCGGCGAAGGCCTCGACGATGATCCGCTCGGTCGCCGTCGTCGGGGCCCGGAAGGCCGCGCCGGTGGTGCCGAACTCGGGCGCGGGCAGCGCCTTACGGTCGAGCTTGCCGACCGGGGTCATCGGGATCTGATCGAGAACGACCACGGCGGACGGGACCATGTGCGCGGGCAGGCGGTCGGCCGCGTGGGTACGCAACTCCGCCGGCTCGAGATCGTGTCCCTCGGCCGCCCGCACGTACGACGCGAGGAGCGTGTCGCCGGACGGCCCGGTGTGACCGATGGTGGCCGCGAACGCAACCGCAGGGTGGCGGGCGAGGACGGCGTCGATCTCACCGAGCTCGATGCGGAAGCCGCGGACCTTCACCTGGAAGTCGGTGCGGCCGATGTACTCGATGGTGTGGTCGCCGCGCCAGCGCACCACGTCGCCGGCGCGGTACATCCGGCGACCGGGCTCCCCGAACGGGCAGGCGACGAACCGTTCCGACGTCAGAGCCGACCGGTTGTGGTACCCGCGTGCCAGTCCGGGTCCGGTGATGTACAGCTCGCCGGGCACGCCGACCGGGACGGGCTGCAGGCGTTCGTCGAGGACCAGCGAACCGAATCCCAGCGCGGGTGCGCCGATGTTCACGACCCCACCCGGTCGCATCGGGGCACTGACGCTCGCCTGGATGGTCGTCTCCGTCGGCCCGTACCCGTTGTGCATGTTGCGGTGCTTGCCCCAGATCTCCACCAGCTCCGGCGGGCACGCCTCACCGGCCACCGCGAGGACCCGGAGCGATTCGAGTCCCACATCCTCGATGGACGACAGCGCGGTAGGCGTGATGAACGCGTGCGTCACCGCGTTCCGCCGGAACAGGTCGGCCAGCTCCGTGCCACCGAAGACGGTCGGCGGCACGATCACGACCCGCGCCGACGCGCCGAACGCCATCATCAGCTCGAAGATCGACGCGTCGAAGCTCGGAGACGCCAGATGCGAGACCCGGGAGTCGTGCGTGACGTGGAACCGTTCGTGTTCCTCCGCGGTGAGGTTGGCCATGCCGCGGTGAGTGACGATGACCCCCTTCGGTTTACCGGTCGACCCCGACGTGTAGATCAGGTACGCCGGGTTGGCCAGATGGAGCGGGCGGGTGCGGTCGGCGTCGGTGACCGGCGCCGAGGAGACGGCCGCGACCTGCTCGGCGAAGGACTCGTCGTCGAGCACCAGCCACGGCACGGTGTCCGGCAGGTTGTCGCGGCGATCGGCGACGGTCAGGCCGACCGAGGCCCGGCAGTCGGTCAGCATGTAGTCGATGCGGTCCCGCGGGTAGGTCGGGTCGACGGGCACGAACGCCGCACCCGACTTCGCGACCGACCAGATCGACACGACCTCCTCGATCGACCGCGGCATTCCGATCGCCACGAACGTCTCCGGTCCGACCCCCTGGGCGCACAGCACCCGCGCCAGCCGGTTCGACCATTCGTCGAGTTCGCGGTAGGTGACCTGCCGGTCCTCGAAGGACAACGCCACCGAATCGGGGTCGAGCGCCGCAGCGGCCGTCAGCAGGTCGGGCCACACCTCGGGCCGCACGTCGGGCTTGCCGCGGGCGGGGACCATCTCGTCGATCTCTGCCTCGTCGAGCAGCGGGAGGGTGCCGATCGGCCGGTCCGGATCGGCGGTGACGGCCGCGAGGATCCGGACGAAGCGGTCCGCGATCGAGCGTGCCGTGGCGGGGTCGAAGAGGGAGACCGCGAAGTCGAGTCCGCCGGCGACGCCCGCGGGCGCGCCGTCCTGATCGAACCGCTCGGCCAGGATCACCTCGAGATCTTCTTTCACCACCTTGGTTTCGAGGTCCACGTTCTCGACCCGAAGGCCCGGCAGTTCCAGTGTCGGGTTCTCGTTGTTCTGGAATTCGAGGGCCACCTGGAACAGCGGTGAGTACGACGTGGACCGGGTCGGGTTGAGCTCTTCGACGAGCCGCTCGAACGGCAGGTCCGAGTGCTGGAACGCGGCCAGGTCGGTTTCCCGGATCCGCTGCACCAGTTCGGTGAACGTCGAGGCCGGGTCGATCCGGTTCCGCAGGACCAGGGTGTTGACGAACATGCCGACCATGTCGTCGAGGGCGGCTTCACCGCGCCCGGCGACGGGGGTGCCGATGACCACGTCGTCGGTGCTGCCGAGCCGCGCGAGCAGCACGGCCAGTGCGGCATGGACGGTCATGAACATGGTGGCGTTGTTGGCCCGGGCCAGCGCCGTCAGCCGCTGATGGAGGTCGGCGTCGATCGCGAACTCGACCCGATCGCCCTCGAACGTCTGCTGGATCGGGCGGGGCCGGTCGGTCGGCAACTGGATGACGTCCGGCACCCCGGCCAGCGTCTCCGACCAGAACCGCAACTGCCGGTTGATCATCGACTCGGGATCGTTCTCCGAGCCGAGTCCGGCGTGCTGCCACAGCGTGTAGTCCGCGTACTGGACGTCCAGCGCGTTCCACGCCGGGCCGTCGCCGCCGAGCCGGGACGTGTAGGCCACCATCACGTCGCGGGCGAGCGGCGCCAGGGAGAACCCGTCCGCGCTGATGTGGTGCACCACGATCGTCAGCACGTGATGGTCGGGCGCGGTCCGGAACAGGGCTGCGCGGACCGGGACGTCGGTGCTGACGTCGAACCCGCGCGACACCAGATCCATGATGTGCCGCGGCAGGTCGTCCGCTGCCACGGCGACCGTGTCGACGTCCGGTTGCGCATCGGCGGCGGGCAGGATCCGCTGGGTCGGTTCGTTGTCGACCGTCGGGAAGACGGTGCGCAGCGTCTCGTGGCGTTCGAGGACGTCGGCCATCGCCAGCCGCAGGGCGTCCTCGTCCAGGGTTCCGGTCAGCCGGACGGCCAACGGAATGTTGTAGGCCGGTGAGGACGTGTCGAACTGGTTGAGGAACCACATCCGCTTCTGCGCCAGCGACAGCGGAATCCGGTCCGGACGTTCGACCGGTGCGAGGGCGGGGCGGGCGCCGCCGCTCACACTGTCGGCGACACGTGCGGCCAGCGACCGGACGTCGGGGGCCTCGAACAGGGCGCGCACACCGATGTCGGTGTCGAGGGCGTCCCGCAACCGTGCCGTGACACGGGTGGCGACCAGCGAGTTTCCGCCGAGATCGAAGAAGTTGTCGTCGATGCCGATCCGTTCGATTCCGAGGACGTCGGCGAAGATGTCCACGATCTTGCGCTCGAGATCGTTGGTCGGCGGCTGGAACTCGGTGGTGGTGACGTGGAATTCGGGCGCGGGCAGCGCCGACCGGTCCAGTTTGCCCACCGGGGTCAACGGGATCTCGTCCAGGAACATGATGCTCGTCGGGACCATGTGCCCGGGGAGCCGGGTCGACAGGTGCGCGGTCAGCTCGGCCGGGTCGACGCCGTCGGCGGTGTTGGGCAGCAGGTAGGTCACCAGCACCGTGTCACCGGACGGGCCGGGGACACCGAGGGTCGCGGCGAAGCTGACCCCGGGGAACGCGGCGATCTCGTTGTCGATCTCGCCGAGTTCGATGCGGAACCCACGGATCTTCACCTGGAAGTCGCTGCGGCCCACGTACTCGACGGTGTGGTCGGCGCGCCAGCGGACGATGTCGCCGGTGCGGTACATCCGCTCCCCCGCCTCCCCGAACGGGTTGGCGACGAACCGCTGGCTGCTCAGTTCCGGGCGCCGGTGGTAGCCGCGGGCGAGACCCGCACCGGTGATGTACAGCTCGCCGGGAACTCCGACCGGCACCGGCTGGAGACGTGAATCGAGCACGAGCTCACCGACTCCGCGGATCGGGCCGCCGAGAGTGATGGGGTCGCCCACCGTCATCGGGTCGCTGATGTTGGCCATCACCGTGGTCTCGGTGGGGCCGTACGCGTTGGACAGCTGCCGGCCGGGTGCCCAGCGGGTCACCAGTTCCGGCGGGCACGCCTCGCCGCCGAACACGACGTGCTGGAACTCGTCGAGCCCCTCCGGGTCGACCGTGGACAGCGCCGCGGTGGTGACGAAGGCGTGGGTGACGTGTTCGGTCCTGATCAGTTCGGCCAGTTCAGCTCCGCCGTACACCGTCGGCGGTGCGATCACCATCGTGGCGCCGACCCCGAACGCCTGCAGGTACTCGAACACCGACCCGTCGAAGCTGGGCGTCGAGAAGTGCAGTGTGCGGGACGTCTGCGCGGCGGCGAAACGCTGCCGCTGGTCCTCGGCGAAGTTGTCGAGGCCCTCGTGGGTGACCACGACACCCTTCGGCTTGCCCGTCGAACCGGACGTATAGACGATGTAGGCGGCGTTGTCGAGGCTTATCGGCGAGCGCCGATCCGAATCAGCCACCGGCAGAGCCGGTTTCGACTGGCACGCCTTCTCGAACTTGGGCGAGTCGAGCTGCAGCCACGGCACCGAGTCGGGCAGCGCCTTCTCGTACGCGGCCATGGTCAATCCAATGGTGGCACCCGAATCGGTGAGCATGTGCTCGATGCGGTCCATCGGGTAGTTCGGGTCGACGGGGACGAATGCGGCGCCCGTCTTGGCCACCGCCCACACGGCGAGGACCGACTCGATCGATCGGGGAATGCCGAGCGCCACGAATGTCTCCGGGCCGGCCCCGCGGGAGATGAGAACCCGGGCGAGCTGGTTGGAGCGTTCGTTGAGTTCCCGGTAGGACACGTTGCGGCCCTCGAACGTGAGCGCCGTGCGGTTCGGATCCAGTGCGGCGGCGTCCTCGAAGATCTGCGGCAGCGTCCGGACGGAGAACCCGGGGCGGCCGCGTACCGGCGCGAACTCGGCGAGTTCGGCCTCGGTGAGCAATTGCATGTGGGCCAGCGGGATCTCGGGCCGGTCGGCGAGGGCGTCGAGCACCCGCTGCAGCCGATCCGCGATCTCGTCGACCGCGCTTTCCTCGAAGACCTCGGGGAGGTACTCGAACTTGAAATTCAGCCGCGTGTCCCCGGAGGCGACGACGGCGAGCGGGTAGTGCGCGGAGTCCTTGCCGTCGATGCCGGTGACGAACATCCCGGCGATGTCGGTCTGTTCCGTCAGCCCCGCCTCGTCCACCGGGTACGACTCGAACACGGTCAGCGTGTCGAAGGCACCGCCGCCGCCGACCGCCGACTGGATGTCGGTCAGACCCACGTAATGGTGATCGAGCAGCGTGGCCTGTTCGCTCTGCACACGTTCGAGCAACTCGCCCAGCGACTCCCACGGGTCGAGAGTCACCCGCACCGGCAGCGTGTTGATGAACAGACCCACCATCGACTCGATGCCCGCGATCTGCGGCGGCCGGCCCGACACCGTCCCGCCGAACACCACGTCGGAGCGGCCGACCAAGCCGCCCAGCACGATTCCCCACGCCGTCTGGACGACGGTGTTGAGGGTGAGCCCGCGTTCCCGGCTCAGGTCCCGCAACCGGGTGGTCTGCTCCTCCGACAGCGTGAAGGCGGTCTCCTCCGCGACGGCGGAGTGCGCCTCACCCCGCTCCAGCGGGGCCAGGAGGGTCGGCTCCTCGACACCGTCGAGCGCGGTGCGCCAGGCGTCGAGGGAGTCCGTGGTGTCGTGCCGCTTCATCCACGACAGGTAGTCGCGGTAGGAGTGGACCCGCGGAAGCAGGCTGCCGTCGGCGTCCAACGCGTACAGCGTCAGCAGGTCGCGGATGACCAGCGGAGTCGACCAGCCGTCGAGCAGGATGTGGTGGTTGGTCAGGATCAGCCGGTAGTCCTCCTCGGTGAGCCGGACCAGTGCGAGGCGCAGCAACGGCGCGTTCGCCATGTCGAACTTCACCGACCGGTCCCGTGCCGCGATCCGGTCGTATTCGCGGGTGGTCTCGTCCGGGTCGAGTGCCGAGAGGTCGAACTCCGACCAGGGCAGTTCCACATGCTGCTGGATGATCTGCGCCGAGGCGCCCGCACTGTCGTGGACGAACGCGGCCCGCAGGTTGGGGTGCCGGTCCAGCAGGGCCTGCCCGGCCCGGCGGATCCGGTCCGGGTTGATGTCGCCGCGCAGTTTCAGCGCCAGCTGCACCAGGTACGGGTCGACCGAGGCGTCCGAGAACTGGGCGTGGAACAGGAGCCCGGACTGCAGCGGTGACAGCGACCAGATGTCCGACAGCGCCGGGAACCTGGCCTCGAGCCGGTCGATCGCGTCCTGGTCGAGGGTGACCAGGTCCAGATCGGACGGGGTCACGCCGCCGGCGTCGGGCCGCGCGACGTGGGTGGTCAGCGCGGTCAGCGCCTGCACCCACAGGTCGGCGAGCGCGCGGACCTCGGACGGGGTGAGGACCCCGGTCGGGAACGCCCACGTGGCCCGCAGCCGGTTGCCGTCGGCCCCGGTGCCGGTGACGGCGTTGATGTCGAGCGCCGACGCCACCGGGATGTCGGAGGCGGGAATGTCGTCGAGCTTCGTGTCCGTCACCGGAACCCAGGCGTGACCGTGGATGTCGGTGGACGTCGCACCGCCCAGCCGTCCCAGGTAGTTGAACGTGACCTGCGGCTTCGCCAGCGCCCGCAGCTGATCCGCGCTCTCCGCGTCCAGGTAGCGGAGCATGCCGTAGCCGATACCGTGGTCCGGGATGGCCAGCAGTTGTTCCTTGATCGCCTTGACCGCGGAACCGGCGGCCTTGCCACCGGCGAACGCGTCGTCGAGGTCGATGCCCGACAGGTCCAGGCGCACCGGGAACATCGCCGTGAACCAGCCGACGGTGCGGCCCAGATCGGCGCCCGGCAGCACCTGGTCCTCGCGGCCGTGGCCTTCGAGGCTGACCAGCGACTCGCGCGTGAAGTCGCCGTGGGTGCGCCGCCACTGCGCCAGTGCCAGCGCCAGCGCGGTCAGCAGTCCGTCGTTGACGCCGCCGTGGAACGCCTCCGGGACACGGGTCAGCAGCGCGTCCGTGACGTCGGCGGGCACCTCCACGGTGACCTTCTCGACGGTCCCCGCCACGTCGATCGCGGTGTCGAGCGTCCGCGATCCGATCAGCGGGTCGTCGGCCTCGAGCACCCGGCGCCACAGTTCTATCTCGTCGGTGCGTTCGCGGGTCGCCTCGACGAGTCCGTGCGACCAGCGCCGCATCGACGTGCCGACCGGCTCCAGGGCCGGTTCCTGACCCGCGGAGATCTGCGCCCACGCGGTCGCCAGGTCGGGGACGAGGATTCGCCACGACACACCGTCGACCACCAGGTGATGGGCCACGACCAGCAGCCGCCCACCCTCGTCGCCGGCGTCGAACCACACCATCTGCAGCATGACCCCGGCCTCGGGGTCCAGTCGTCCCGCCGCGGCATCGAGTTCACCGGTCGCGACCTCCGCGAACCCGGAACCGACCACCGACGCGACCTCGACACGGTGCAGCACGTCGTCGACGTCGACCGCGCCCACGGCCTGCACCTCGATCCGCCACTGCGGCTCGGCACCGAGGAGACGCGCCCGCAGCATGTCGTGGTGATCCACGACGGCCGCGATCGTGCGCTTCAGCAGCGTCTCGTCGGCCGCGGCGGGCAGGGAGAGCAGCGCGGTCTGCGTGTAGCGGCGGAAGTCGCCGCCGCGTTCGAGCAGCCACGCGGTGATCGGGGTGACCGGCATCTCGCCGATCCCGCCGCCCGGCAGTTCGTCGAGTACCACCACCTCGGCGGCGCCCGCCCAGGAGGCGGACTCGGCGAGCGCGGCAACCGTCTTGGCCTCGAACACGTCCCGCGGGGTGAGCACCACACCGGCGGCCTTCGCACGCGCTACCAGCTGGATCGACATGATGCTGTCGCCGCCGAGGGCGAAGAACGAATCGTCCACACCCACCGATTCCAGACCGAGCACCTCGGCGAACAGCCCGGCGAGGACGGTTTCCATCTCCGTCGCCGGGGCGCGGCCCGCCGACACCCGGGCCCCGAAGTCGGGTTCCGGCAGCGCGCGGCGGTCGAGTTTGCCGTTGCTCGTCAACGGCAGCGCGTCGAGCACCACGAGGGTGGCGGGCACCATGTACGAGGTGAGCTGGGTGCCGACGAATTCGAGCGCCGACGACACCTCGACGGTGCCGCCGGATTCCGGAACCACGTAACCGATCAGCCGGTGACCGCCGTGCCCGTCGTCGCGGGTGAGGACGACGGCCTGGGCGATGCCGCGGTACCGGAGCAGCGCGGATTCGATCTCGCCGAGTTCGATGCGGAAACCGCGGATCTTCACCTGGAAGTCGCTGCGGCCCAGGTACTCGAGCTGGCCGTCGGTGTTCCAGCGCGCCAGGTCGCCCGTGCGGTACATCCGTGCTCCGGGACGGAGCGGGTCGGCCACGAACCGGGTCGAACTGAGCCCGGCCCGGCCGAGGTAACCGCGGGTCACCTGGTCACCCGAGACGTACATCTCCCCGATGGTGCCCGGGGGAACCGGGTGCAGGCGCCGGTCGAGGACGTGCACGTGCAGCCCGGCGATTCCGCGGCCGATCACACTGGCCGACGCGAACTCGGCGAACTCGCGGTCGAGCGCGAGGTAGCTGACGTGGACCGTCGTCTCGGTGATGCCGTACATGTTCACCAGGGTCGGGGCGGAGTCGTCGTGCCGGGAGTACCAGCGGCCGAGCTGACCGAGGTCGAGAGCCTCACCACCGAAGATCACGTACCGCAGCGCCAGTGCCGCCGCGTTCACGTCGATCTCCGAGACGATGCGGTCGGTCTCGGCGAGCTGATAGAACGCGGTCGGTGTCTGGTTGAGGACGGTGACCTGCTCGTTCCGCAGGAGTTCGTGGAACATTTCCGGCGACCGCGCCGTGTAATAGTCGACGACGACGAGTCGGCCGCCGTAGAGCAGCGGACCCCACAGCTCCCACACGGAGAAGTCGAACGCGTACGAGTGGAACATCGTCCACACGTCGTTCTCGTCGAACCCGTAGAGCGGCTGCGTGTTCGCGAACAGCGTCAGCACGTTGCGGTGCGAGACGACCACGCCCTTGGGGCGGCCCGTCGACCCGGAGGTGTAGATGACGTACGCCACCGACGCGGAGTCGAGCGGTGTCACCCGGTCGGCGTCGGTGATCGTCGCCGGCGACTGCTGCGCGAGGTCCGCGGTGGTCTCGGGGTCGTCGAGCAGGATCGCCGGGGTCTCCGAATCGGGCAGGGCGGAGACGTCCCCGGTGGTGGTGATGACGCAATTCGGTGCCGCGTCCTCGAACACGAACGCCAGCCGATCCGCCGGGTAGGTGATATCGACGGGCAGGTAACCGCCGCCGGACTTGATCACCGCGAGCAGGGCGATGATCAGATCGCAGGTGCGTGGGAGTGCCACGGCCACCAGGGTTTCCGGACCCACGCCCTGGGAGATGAGCAGGCGGGCCAACCGGTTCGACCGGGCGTCGAGTTCCGCGTACGTCAGAGCCACGTCCTCCGACGTCACCGCTGTGGCGTCCGGGAACCGGGCCACACTCTGTGCGAACCGGTCCGCGAGGGTGTCGGTGCCGGCGTCGACACCGGCGGTGTTCCATTCGGTCGCCATCGCCGACCGCTCGGCGGCGTCGGTGATCACGATGTCACCGACCGGGGCCTGCGGGTCGGTGGTGACCGCGCCGAGGATCCGCAGGAACCGGTCGGCGAATGTGCGGACGGTGCCCGCGTCGAACAGATCGGTGGCGAAGATGAACGACGCGGCGATACCCGACGCCACCCCGTCCTCGTCGAATCTTTCCTCGACGCCGAGCTGCAGGTCGAACTTGGCGACCTCGAGATCGAAATCGACGGCGGCCGCTGTCAGTTCCGGGAGCTCGAGCCGCGGTGTCTCGTTGTTCCGGAACTCGAGCAGCGCCTGGAACAGCGGCGAGTGCGCGGTGGAGCGCTCCGGCGCGAGGACGTCGACGAGTCGCTCGAATGGCAGGTCCGAATGGTGGAACGCGGCGAGGTCGGTGGCCCGCACCTGATCCATCAGGGCGCCGAATCCCTCCGCGGGGTCGACGGCGCTCCGCAGCACCAGGGTGTTGACGAACATGCCGACCATGTCGTCGAGGGCCGCGTCACCGCGGCCCGCGATGGGTGTGCCGACCGCGATGTCCTCGGTGGACGAGAGCGCCGACAGCAGCACCGACAGGGCCGCGTGGACGGCCATGAACATGGTGGAGTTGTGCTTGCGCGCCAATGCCGCCAGCGCCCGGTGCACCTCCGCCGGAATCGTGAAGTCGACCTGCGCACCGCGGAACGACTGCTGGACCGGTCGCGCCCGGTCGGTCGGCAGCTGCAGGAGTTCGGGCAGGTCGGCCAGCTGATCCGTCCAGTACCGGAGTTGCTGGGAGATCAGCGATTCGGCGTCGCTCTCGTCGCCCAGGAGTTGGAGCTGCCACAGGGTGTAGTCGGCGTACTGCACCGACAGCGGGTTCCACTGCGGTGCGCTTCCCGCGATGCGGGCGGCGTACGCGGTCATGACGTCCCGCGCGAGTGGGGTGAGTGAGAACCCGTCGGCGCAGATGTGGTGCACCACGATGACGAGCACGTGATCGTCGGGGGCGAGTGCGAACAGCGCCGACCGTATCGGCACGTCGGCCGTCACGTCGAAGCCGGCGGTCGCGAGACCGGCGATGTGCTCCCGGAGTTCGTCCTCGGACACCCCGACGATCTCGAGGTTCGGCGTCCACTGACCGGGTGAGAGCACCACCTGGGTCGGTTCGCCGTCGTGGGACGGGAATACGGTCCGCAACGATTCGTGGCGGACGAAGACGTCCGTCACCGCCGCGCGCAGTGACTCCACGTCCAGGTGACCGGTCAGCCGCACGGCCAGGGGGATGTTGTAGGCCGCCGACGACGTGTCGAACTGGTTGAGGAACCACATCCTCTTCTGCGCCAGCGACACCGGCACGTGCGCGGGCCGCGGCATCGGGCCGAGCGGGATCCGGACGTGGGCACCGTCCTGCGCGGGTGCGAATGCCGTCGACTCGATGAGGCGGGCCAGCTGATGGATCGTCGGCGCCTCGAACAGCGTGCGGACGCCGATGTCGGTGTCCAGTTCCGCGGTCAGGCGTGCGGCGACACGGGTCGCGATCAGCGAGTTTCCGCCGATGTCGAAGAAGTTGTCGTCGATGCCGACTCGTTCGATTCCCAGGACCGTGGTGATGACGTCGGCGATCGTGTGTTCGAGGACCGTCGACGGCGGCCGGAAGTCGTCCGACGTGGGCAGGAACTGCGGTTCGGGCAGCGCCGCCCGATCGAGCTTGCCGACGGGGGTGAGCGGGATCTCGTCGAGGATCATGATGCTCGACGGCACCATGTGCGCGGGCAGCAGGTTCGCCGTCCACTCCTTCAGTTCCGGTGGTTCGAGCACCGACTCGGCCTCCGGCAGCACGTACGAGACAAGCACGGTGTCGCCGGCGGGACCGGGACGCCCGAGGGTGACGGCGAACGCGACGGACGGGTGCCCGGCGAGCGCGCTGTCGATGTCGCCGAGCTCGATGCGGAAGCCGCGGATCTTCACCTGGAAGTCGGTGCGGCCCAGGTATTCGACCGTGTGATCGGACCGCCACCGCGCGAGGTCGCCGGTGCGGTACATCCGGTCGCCCGGGTCGCCGTAGGGGTTGGCGACGAACCGTTCGCCGGTCAGCCCGGCGCGTGCATGATAGCCGCGGGCCAGGCCCTCACCGGAGATGTAGAGCTCGCCGGCGACGCCGACGGAGACCGGTTGCAGCCGCGAGTCGAGAATTACCTCGGAGACGCCGCGGACGGGGGCACCGATGGTGACCGTCTCACCCGCCTGCAGGTGATCGCTGAGGTTGCTCATGATGGTGGTCTCGGTGGGACCGTAGCCGTTGTACATGGTGCGGCCCGGCGCCCAGCGGGTCACCAGTTCCGGAGGGACGGCCTCGCCGCCGGCGACCACGTTCTGGAACACGTCGAGACCCTCGGGGTCCACGGAGGCCAGCGCCGCGGGGGTGACGAACCCGTGGGTGACGCCCTCGGTCCGGATCAGCTCCGCGAGTTCCTCACCGCCGTACACGGACGGCGGCACGATCACCATGGTCGCGCCGACGGCGAAGGACAGCAGGTATTCGAGGACCGAAGCGTCGAAGCTCGGTGAGGAGAAGTGCAGCGTCCGCGACGTCGAATCCGTCGCGTAGCGGGCCCGCTGCTCCTCGGCGAAATTGTCGAGACCGCGGTGGCTGACCACCACTCCCTTCGGCTTGCCGGTGGAGCCGGACGTGTAGATGACGTACGCGGGGTGCGCGAAGCGCAGGGGCGCGACGCGGTCGTCGTCGGTCACGGTGTCGGTGGACATCGCCCGTGTGGCGGCTTCGGTCTCGGCGTCGTCGAGGGTCAGCCAGCTGACCGTGCCCGGGAGCCGGCCGTGGTCGGCCTCCAGACGGAGGCCGAACGTGCACCCGGAATCGGTGACCATGTGCTCGACCCGCTCACGCGGGTAGGTCGGGTCGACCGGAACGAACGCCGCGCCGGTCTTCGTGATCGACCAGACCGCGAGGACCGATTCGATGGACCGTGAGATACCCAGGGCCACGATGTCTTCCGGGCCGACGCCGCGGTCGATGAGCAGCCGCGCAAGCTGGTTGGAGCGGTCGTCGAGTTCCCGGTAGGACATCCGGCGGTCCCCGCACACGAGCGCGGTCGCGGCGCCCGCCGCGGCGGCCGTCTCGGTGAACATTTGCGGCAGTGTGCGCACGGAGCGGCCGGGCCTCCCGCGGGCCGGAACCAGTTCGGCTTCTTCGACGTCGGTGAGCAGGCGCAGCTGCGCGAGCTTCATCCCGGGGTGCTCGGCGAGCGCGATCAGAGCCCGGATGATCCGGTCGCCGATCCGCTCGACGTCGGCCCGGTCGAACAGTTCCTCGACGTACTCGAGCTTCAGTTGCAGATTCTCGTGCGCCGACGCGATCAGCGCGAGCGGGTAGTGGGCGGCGTTCGCGCTGTCGTGCACGTCGAGGACGTGCATGCCGGCGATGTCGGTCTGGTCGCTCAGCCCATCCCGATCGACGGGATAGGACTCGAAGACGGTCAGCGTGTCGAAACCGGCGCCGGAACCGGCCACCGACTGGATGTCCGTCAGTCCGACGTAGTGGTGGTCGAGCAGCCCGGCTTGCTCGCCCTGAATGCGTTCGAGCAACTCCCCCAGCGTTTCCCGCGGGTCGAGAACCACCCGCACCGGCAGGGTGTTGATGAACAGGCCCACCATCGACTCGATCCCCGCGATCTGCGGAGGCCGACCCGACACCGTCCCACCGAAGACCACATCGGAGCGACCGACCAAGCCGCCCAGCACGATTCCCCACGCGGTGCGGATCAGGGTGCTGAGGGTCAGGCCGTGCTCGCGTGCGAGCACACTCAGCTGATCGGTGCGGTCGACGTCGAGTTCGACGAGCAGTTCACTGGACTGCGTGTCGCTCTGCACCGACGCGTCGGCCGGCGCGAGCAGCGTCGGCTCCTCCACCCCGGCGAGGGCACGCTGCCACACACCGAGGGAGTCCTCGGTGCTGCGGTGCGACATCCAGGTGAGGTAGTCGCGGTAGGGGTGCACCCGCGGCAGTGCCGTGGCGTCACCCTCCGTGGCGTACAGGGTCAGGAGGTCGCGGATCAGCAGCGGCATCGACCAGCCGTCGAGCAGGATGTGGTGATTGGTGACGATCAGGCGCTGCTCGTCCCCACCGAGCTGGATCAGCATGAACCGCAACAGCGGCGGGGTGGCCATGTCGAACCCACGGCGCCGGTCGGCGTCGAGGAGTCGCGCGATCTCGGCTTCGCGGCTCTCCACGTCGAGACCGGACAGGTCGATCTCCGTCCAGGGCAGTTCCGCGTACCGGTGGATCGCCTGGACTGGGGTGCCACCCTCGTCGTGGACGAACGACGCCCGCAGATTCGCGTGCCGGTTGAGCAGGGCCTGCCCGGCCACCCGCATGCGGGACGGGACGGCACCGCGCAGTTCGAGTGTCACCTGCACGGTGTACGAGTCGATCGTCTGATCGGCCAGCAGTGCGTGGAAGAGCAGTCCGGACTGCAGCGGCGACAGCGACCAGATGTCGGACAGCGCCGGGAAGCGCGATTCGATGCGGTCGATGGCGTCCTGGTCGAGGCTGACCAGTTCGAGGTCGGACGGGGTCACGCCGCCGGCGTCGGGGCGGGCCGCGTACGTCGTGAGCGCGGTGAGCGCCTGCACCCACAGTTCGGCGAGTTCCCGGACCTCGGCGACGGTGAGGACACCGGCCGCGTACGCCCAGGTGGCACGCAGCTGAGGCCGGTCCTCCACCTCGGTGGTGACCGCGTTGACGTCGATGGCCGAGGTGACCGGGGTGTCGAGGTCCTGCGCACGGTCCATGTCGACTTCACCGGTCGGCGTCCAGCCGGCGCGGGTGGCCGCCTCGGACAGGTCGGCGGCGAAGCGTCCCAGGTAGTTGAAGCTGATCTGAGGCAGCGAGCGGGCCGCGAGCAGCGGTGCGGTGTCGGCGTTGAGGTAACGCAGCATGCCGTACCCCATGCCGTGGTCCGGGATCGCGAGCAACTGTTCCTTGATCGCCTTGATCGCCGAGCCTGCGGCCTTGCCGCCGTCGAACGCGTTGTCGAGGTCGATACCCGACAGGTCGAGCCGCACGGGGAACATGGCCGTGAACCAGCCGACGGTGCGGCCCAGATCGGCGCCCGGCACGACCTGGTCTTCACGGCCGTGCCCCTCGAGGCTCACCAGTGTCCCGTCGACGGACCTGCCGTGCAGGGTGTGGCCGCGGGTGCGCCGCCACTGGGTGACCGCCATCGCCAGCGCGGTGAGCAGTCCGTCGTTCACGCTGCCGCGGATCGCCTCCGGCAGAGCCGTGAGGACGGCTTCGCTGACCTCGGCGGGCAGCTGCACCGTGACGCGGCCGACGGTCGCGTTGACGTCGATGTCGGGGTCGAGCGGACGGCTGCCGACGAGCGGGTCCTCGCAGTCGAGGATGCGCTGCCACAGGTCCAGTTCGCCTGCCCGGTTCGCCGCCTCGTCGACCAGGCCGTGCGCCCATCGGCGCATGGACGTGCCGACCTGGTCGAGGACCGGTTCCTGGCCTGCCGAGATCTGCGCCCACGCGGTCGCGAGGTCGGGGACGAGGATGCGCCACGACACACCGTCGACCACGAGGTGATGCGCAACCACGAGCAGGCGGCCGCCGGACTCCCCGGCGTCGAACCACACCACCTGGACCATGACCCCGGCCGCGGGATCGAGCCGGTCGAGCGCGGCGTCGAGTTCCGCGATCACCGACGCCGCGAACGCCCGGGTTCCCGGGGCCGTGGACACGGCGACCCGGCGGATCAGGTCCTGAGCGTCGACCGCACCGACCGGGCGAACGGCGAGGTGCGAGTCCTCGGCGGAGACGATCAGCTGCGCGCGCAGCATGTCGTGCCGGTCGAGGACGGCCTGGAACGTGGCGCTCAGGGGTTCGAGTTCGCGGAGGTTCGGCGGTGCGGTCAGCAGCGCGGACTGCGACATCCGGTTGAACTCGCCGCCCCGTTCGAGCAGCCACTTCGTGATCGGGGTGGTCGGCATGTCGCCGACTCCGCCACCCGGCAGTTCGTCGAGGACGACGACGTCGGCGGCGCCCACCCACGACGCCACCGCGGCGAGACCGGCAACGGTCTTGGCCTCGAACACGTCCCGCGGGGTGAGTACCACACCCGCCGCCTTCGCACGGGCCACCAACTGGATCGACATGATGCTGTCGCCGCCGAGGGCGAAGAACGAGTCCTCGACACCGGCGGATTCGAGACCGAGGACCTCGGCGAACAGTCCGGCGAGCACCTCTTCCATCTCCGACACCGGCGCGCGGCCCGCCAACACCCGGGCCCCGAAGTCAGGCTCGGGCAGCGCGCGGCGATCCAGCTTGCCTGCGGGGGTGAGCGGCAACTCGTCGAGCACGATCAGCGCGGACGGCACCATGTACGGGGCGAGGAATCCGCCGACGAAATCGAGGACCGCCTCCGGGTCGAGTTCCGCGCCCGCCGTGGGGACGAGGTACCCGACGAGCCGGTTGGCGCCGGTGCTGCCCGTGTGTGCGGACACCACCGAACGGGCGACCCCCGGGAAACGCGTGAGGGCGGTCTCGATCTCGCCGAGTTCGATGCGGAACCCGCGGATCTTCACCTGGAAATCGCTGCGGCCCAGGTACTCGAGCTGGCCGGCACCGTTCCAGCGCGCCAGGTCACCGGTCCGGTACATGCGGGCTCCGAGGCCTCCGTACGGGTTGGCGACGAAACGCTCCGCTGTCGTGCCCGCCCGGTCCTTGTAGCCACGGGCCAGACCGGAACCGGTGACGTACAGTTCGCCGGTCACCCCGTTGGGCACCGGGTGCAGGCGTGAATCGAGCACCATCTCCCCGGTTCCCATCGGCGGACGGCCGATGGTGACACCCTCACCGGGAAGCATCGGTCCCGTCACGCTCGACACGACCGTCGCCTCGGTGGGGCCGTAGGCGTTGAACATCCGCCTGCCCCCGGTCACCCACTGCGTCACCAGCTCCGGCGGGCACACGTCGCCACCGGTGGCGACGCACTCGAGCTGGTCGAGGCCCGCGGGGTCCACGGACGCCATGGCCGCCGGGGTGATGAACGCGTGCGTGACCCGGCCCTCCCGGAGCACGTCGGCGAGTTCGGTGCCGCCGATGACGGACGCCGGCGCGATCACCATGGTCGCGCCGGAGCCGACCGCGAGCAGCAGTTCCAGGATCGAGGCGTCGAAGCTCGGCGACGAGAAATGCAGCGTGCGCGACCGCGGGGTGACCCCGAAGCGGACGCGTTCGTCGGTGGCGAAGTTCGCCAGGCCGCGATGGGTGACGACGACGCCCTTCGGGGTGCCGGTGGACCCGGACGTGTAGATCAGGTAGGCGGGGTTCTCCAGCGCGAGCGGGTGGGTCCGGTCGGCGTCGGTGACGACCGCGGCGGAGTGTGCGCTCACCTCGTCGTCGAATCCGGGTGCGTCGACCACGACGTAGGACGTGCAGTCCGGCAGCGTGGGACGGAACTCGGCGACGGTGAGCGCGAGCGCCGCACCGGAGTCGCTGAGCATGTGGACGATCCGGTCGGTCGGGTAGTTCGGGTCGACGGGGACGAACGCGGCGCCGGTCTTGGCGACCGCCCACAGCGACAGCACCGATTCCGGCGACCGCGCCAGCGCCAGCGCGACCACCGATTCCGGGCCGATACCGCGCCCGATCAGCAGGCGGGCGAGACGGTTCGACCGCTCGTCGAGTTCGCGGTAGGTCACTTCGCTGCCCTCGTAGGACAGCGCGGCCGCCTTGGGATCCACGGAGGCCGCGGCCGCGAGCAGTTCGGGCAGGGTCCGCGGTTCGGCGTCGGGCCCGTCCATCACCGGGGTGAGCGCCGCACGTTCGGACGCCACCATCAGGTCGATGTCGCCGACGGCCATGCCAGGCTCGGACGTCACCGCGTCGAAGATCCGCTGCAGGTAATCGGCGAAACCGGCGATCGTGGACGTGTCGAACAGACTCGACGCGTAGGTGAACGCCGCGGAGATCCCGGCGGGCTCCCCCGACACCCCGAACTCCTCGGTGAGCGTCAGTTGCAGGTCGAAGTTGGAGATGTCGGTGGCCAGGTCGAGACCGGTGACGGTCAACCCGGGCAGCTCCAGCCGCGGCCGCTCGTTGTTGCGGAACTCCAGCACCACCTGGAACAGCGGCGAATGCGATGTCGCGCGTTCGGGCGAGATCGCGTCGACCAGCCGCTCGAACGGCAGATCCGCATGGTGGAAGGCGTTCAGGTCGGTGTCGCGGACCGTGGACAGCAGGTCGGTGAACGTGCCGGCCGGTTCGACCGGGGTGCGCAGCACCAGGGTGTTGACGAACATGCCGACCATGTCGTCCAGGGCGGCGTCGCCACGGCCGGCGATGGGGGTGCCCACCGCCACGTCGTCCGTGTCACCCAGCCGGGCCAGCAGCACGGCCAGCGCGGCGTGCACGGCCATGAACACACTCGAATTGTGTTCACGGGCAGTCGTGATCAACCGGCTGTGCACCTGCGGATCGATACTGAACGGGTGGATGCCGCCGCGCATCGACTGCTGTATCGGGCGGGGGTGGTCCGTCGGCAGCGCGAGCAGTTCCGGAAGCCCGGCGAGCGTGTGTGTCCAGTAGTCGAGCTGGGCGGCGAGCAGGCTGTCGGGGTCGTCGGCGTTGCCGAGGACCCGGTGCTGCCAGAGCGCGAAGTCGGCGTACTGCACGGGCAGGGCCGTCCAGTCCGGTGCCTGTCCCCCGGTGCGGGCCGCGTAGGCGGTCATCACGTCCCGGGCGAGCGGGGCCATGGAGAAGCCGTCCGCGCTGATGTGGTGGACGACGATGACGAGAACGTGCTCGCCGGGATCGGTGCGGAACAGGGCGGCGCGCACCGGCACCGACACCGTGACGTCGAACCCGTCGCCCGCCAGTCGCGAGATGTGCTCGGGCAGTTCCGCTTCCGTCGTCGCGATCGGTGACAGATCCGGCACCACGTCCTCGGTCGGCAGGATCACCTGGACGGGTTCGCCCTCCACCATCGGGAACCGGGTGCGCAACGACTCGTGCCGGTCCATCACGTCGGCGACGGCGTCCTGCATCGCGTCCTCGTCGAGGTCGCCCGTCAACCGCACCGCGAGCGCGATGTTGTAGGCCGGGGAGTCGAGGTCGAACTGGTTGATGAACCACATGCGCTTCTGCGCCAGCGAGACCGGCAGCCGGTCGGGACGCACCCCGGCCACCAGCGGCGGGCGTTCGGCGCCCTGCACGGCCTCGGATTCGATCCGGGTGGCCAGTGTCGCCACAGTCGGGGCGTCGAAGATCTCCCGCACCCCGATCCGGCTGCCCAGCGCGGCGTTGACCCGCGCCACCAGCCGGGTAGCCACCAGCGAGTTGCCGCCGAGGTCGAAGAAGCTGTCGTACACACCGATACGGGGCGCGTCGAGCAGATCCGCGAAGATCGACGCGAGGATCTCCTCGATCGGGTTGCGCGGAGTGACGAATTCTGCGGACGGGCTGAGGAATTCCGGCTCGGGCAGGGCACCCCGGTCCAGCTTGCCGGTGGCCCCGAGCGGGAACCGGTCGAGGACGATGATCCGGGTGGGCACCATGTAGGCGGGCAGCGCCTCCGCCGCTGCGTCGCGCACGACGGCGGTGTCGATGTCGGCGCCGGCCACGGGGATCACGTAGCCGACGAGGCTTTCGCCGGTGGCCTCGCTGCGGTGCACCGTCACGACGGCCTGCGCCACCGACGGGTGCGCCAGCACGGCCGCCTCGACCTCGCCGAGTTCGATGCGCTGACCCCGGAGCTTGACCTGGAAGTCGCGGCGGCCGATGTACTCGACGTTGCCGTCGGCACGCCAGCGGACGACGTCGCCGGTGCGGTACATCCGCTGTCCCGGCTCGCCGAACGGGTTCGCCACGAACCGGTCCGACGTCAGATCGCTGCGACCGACGTAGCCGCGGGCCAGCTGGATGCCGGCCAGGTACAGTTCGCCGTGCACCCCGACCGGCACCGGGTGCAGCCGGGAGTCGAGGACGTACAGCTGCGTGTTCCACACGGGCGCGCCGATCGGGACCGAGGCCCGGTCGCCCTCGGTGCACTCCCAGTAGGTGACGTCGACCGCGGCCTCCGTCGGGCCGTACAGGTTGTGCAGTGCCGCGGATCCGAAGTCCCGGAACGAGTCGGCGGTGGCGGGCGGGAGCGCCTCACCACTGCAGAACACCTGGCGCAGCGAACCGCAGAGTTCCGGTTCGGCGCCCGCGGTGAACACCGCCAGCATCGACGGCACGAAGTGCATGGTGGTGACCTGGTGGTCGGCGATGATGTGGGACAGGTACGTCGGGTCGCGGTGACCGTCCGGCGCAGCGAGGACGAGTCGCGCACCGACCTCGAGGGGCCAGAACAGTTCCCACACGGACACGTCGAACGTGACGGGCGTCTTCTGCAGCACCACGTCCGTGTGGTCCATCCGGTACGTGTCCTGCATCCACAGCAGCCGGTTCACGATCGCGCGGTGGCTGACCGCGACGCCCTTGGGCCGGCCCGTCGATCCGGATGTGTAGATCACGTAGGCGGTGGAATCGGGGTGGATCGGACCGCCCCGCTCGGCGTCGGTGATCGGGGTGCTCGGCCGCCGGGACAGGTTCAGGGTGTCGATCTCGATCGCGGTCGCACCGGCCGCGCTGTCGACGCCCTCGCACCGGTCGCGCGAGGAGGTGAGAACGCATGCGGGTTCGGCACTCTCGATCACGTAGGCGATTCGGGAGGCGGGATGGTCGGGGTCGAGCGGAACGTACGCTGCCCCGGTCTTCTCCACCGCGTAGATCGCGATCATCAGCTCGAGTGAACGGCGCAGGGCGACGGCGACCCGGGATTCGGGTCCGACGCCGCGGGCGAGGAGTTCGCGTGCCAGCCGGTTGGCGCGGGCATCGAATTCCGCGTACAGCAGTTCCTCTTCGGCGAACACCACGGCCACGGCGTCCGGGGTGCGGGCCACCTGCGCCTCGAACAGGCTGACCAGGGTCGCCGAGTCCGGTACGGCGACGTCGGTGTCGATCCACTGCTCGAGCATCCGGTGGGTCTCGTCCGCGCCGATCAGGTCGATGTCGCCGACCTTCGCGTCCGATCCGGCGGTGATGGTCTCGAGGAGGGTGACGAAGCGTTCCGCCAGCGCCGTCATCGTCGGCGGGTCGAACAGTTCCGACGCGTACGAGAATTGGACGTCGATCGCACCAGGGGCGCCGGATTGCTCGGTGTGCTCGGTGAGGATGACCTGGAGGTCGAATTTGGCGGCGCCGGTCTCGAGGGCCTCGACTTCCACGTCGAGCCCGGGCAGCTCGAGCCGCGTGTTCGCGAATCCCTGCAGCACCAGCATCACCTGGAACAGCGGTGAATGTGCCTCGGAGCGGGTCGGCTTCAGTTCGTCGACGAGCCGCTCGTAGGGCAGATCGGTGTTGCTGAACGCCTCCAGATCCACGGAGCGGGTGTGCGAGAGGATCTCGGGGAAGCTGCGATCGGGGTCGACGGTGGTGCGCAGGACGACGGTGTTGACGAACATGCCGACGACGTCGTCGAGTTGGCGTTCCCCACGACCGGAGACCGGGGACCCGATCGACACGTCGGACGACCCGCTCGACCGGGACAGCAGGACCGCGAGGGCGGCGTGCACCACCATGAACAGGCTGGCGTCGTTGGCGCCTGCGATGTCGAGCAGCGCGCCGTGGATCCGCGCCGGGATCGAGAAGTCGGCGGTGGCACCGATCATCGACTGCCGGGCCGGGCGCGGACGGTCGGTCGGCAGATCCATGACCTCGGGGGCGCCGTCGAGGGTGCGGGCCCAGAACGCCAGCTGCCGGGCGAGGAGGCTCGTCGGATCGTCGGGGGAACCGAGCAGCTCGCGCTGCCACACCGCGAAATCGGCGTACTGCACCTCGAGCGGCGCCCACTGCGGTGTGTCGCCGGCGGCGCGGGCGTGGTACGCCACCATCACGTCCCGGGTCAGCGGTGTCATCGACAGGCCGTCGGCGGCGATGTGGTGCACCACGAACACCAGCACGTGATGGTCGGTCGCGGTGCGGTAGAGCTCCGCCCGGATCGGCGGTTCGACGGTGACGTCGAAACCGGCTGCGGCGTCGGCGATCAGGCGGGATTCGAGCTCGTTCTCGGCCACCTCGACCGCGTCGAGGTGCGGGCTCACCTCCGCGACCGGCAGAACCACCTGGATGGGACCGTTGGGGGTGTTCGGGAACACCGTCCGCAGCGACTCGTGCCGGGTGAGGACGTCACTCACCGCGGTCCGCAGCGCCTCCACGTCGAGCGTGCCACGCAGCCGGATACCGACAGGAATGTTGTACGCGGGTGAGGCGGTGTCGAGCTGGTTGATGAACCACATCCGCTGCTGCGCCAACGACACCTGCACCGGACCGGACCCGGCCCGCGGCGCGAGCACGGGGCGGGCGGAGGTGCGGGGCCCGAGTGCGTCCACGCGGGCACTGAGCATCGCGACGCTGGGCGCCTCGAACAGATCGAGCACCCCGATCTCCGTGCTCAGGGCTGCGTTGACCCGGGACACCACGCGGGTCGCGACGAGGGAGTCGCCGCCCAGGTCGAAGAAGCTGTCGTCGACGCCGATGCGCTCGACTCCCAGAAGCGCCGCGAACACCTCCGCGATCTGCATCTCGGTGGGGGTCACCGGCGCCCGGTAGACGGTGGAGGTGGCCTCGAACTGCGGTTCGGGCAACGCCTTCCGGTCGAGTTTGCCCGCCGGTGTCAGCGGGACCTTGAGGAGCACCATCACCCGGGCGGGCACCATGTGCGCGGGCAGCGCGGCCGCGGCGTGTTCGAGGATGTCGCCGACGGCGATGTCGGCTCCGTCCTCGGGGAGCACGTACGTCACCAGCACCGTGTCGCCGGACGGTGCTGTCCGTCCGACCGTGGTCGCGAACGCCACACTCGGGTGCGAGCGGACGACGGCGTCGATCTCGCCGAGTTCGATGCGGAATCCGCGGATCTTCACCTGGAAGTCGGTGCGGCCCAGGTATTCCAGCTGACCGTCCGTGTTCCACCGCGCCAGGTCGCCGGTGCGGTACATCCGCTCGCCCGGCGCCCCGTGAGGGTCGGCGACGAACCGTTCGGCCGTCGAGATCGACCGATTGTGGTACCCGCGTGCCACACCGTCGCCGGTGATGTACAGCTCGCCGGGGACCCCTCTCGGGACGGGGTGCAAGCGCGAATCGAGCACCAGCAGACCGCAACCGCGGGACGGGCGGCCGATCGTCACCGGTTCGCCGACCGTCAACGGTCCGGCCACGCTCGCGACGACGGTGGCCTCGGTGGGACCGTAGGCGTTGAACATGACCCGCCCCGGCGCCCACTGCGCCACCAGCGCAGGAGGACAGCTCTCACCACCGGTGACGACGCACCGGATGTGGTCGAGCCCGGTGGGATCGACGGATGCCAGCGCGGCCGGGGTCACGAACGCGTGCGTCACCCGTTCACGACGCAACAGGTCCCCCAGTTCGGTGCCGCCGTACACCGTCGACGGTGCCACCACCATCGTGGCGCCGGCACCCACTGCGAGAAGCAGTTCCAGGATGGACGCGTCGAAACTCGGCGAGGAGAAGTGCAGGGTGCGGGCGCCGGCGGTGATCTCGAACCGCTGCCGCTCGTCCTCGGCGAAATTGGCCAGGCCGACGTGGGTGACGACGACACCCTTGGGTGTGCCGGTGGAGCCGGACGTGTAGATCAGGTAGGCCGGATCCGCGGTCCGCAGCGGCCGGAGACGGTCGGCGTCGGTGATCGCGCCGGCCGCGTGTTTCGCCAGGTCCCGGCCGAACGACGCATCGTCCATCACGAGCCACGAAGTGGCCTCGGGCAGCGACGACCGGTGCGCCGCCGCGGTGAGACCGACGACCGCACCGGAATCGGTGAGCATGTGCTCGATGCGATCGGCCGGATAGTTCGGGTCGACCGGGACGAACGCGGCCCCGGACTTCGCGACCGCCCAGGTGGCCAGCACCGACTCGATCGACCGCGCGATCGCGAGCGCCACAACCGAACCCGGTCCCACGCCGTGGCCGATCAGCATGCGGGCCAGACGGTCCGACTGCTCGTCGAGTTCGGGGTAAGTCAGGGTGCGCCCCTGGTAGACGAGGGCGTCCCCGTCGCCGCCCGCCTCCACGGCGCGCGCGAGCAGCGCGGGAAGCGTGCGGGGTTCCACCGACGGCTCGTCGCGGACCGGCGCGAGTTCCGCGTACTCGACGTGCTCGAGGAGGTCGACGTCCCCGGTCGGTGCGGTGGGGTCCGCCGTCACCGCCTGCAGGATGCGGACGAAGCGCGCGGCGAGCGCCTCCGCGCTGTCACGGTCCCACACGTCCTTGGCGAACCGCAGCCGGCCGTTGATGCCGCCCGACTCCGATTCGGTAAGGGAGAACACGAGATCCAGCCCCAGCGCTCGGTGTTCGCGCTGGATCGGACTGACCGTCACGTTCCCGGACGAGTCGTGAGGATGGCCGCCGTCGGTGAATTCGAGCATCACCTGGAACAGCGGCGTGTGCGAGGGATCGGATTCGGCTCCTAGGGCGGCGACGAGATCGTCGAAGGGCAGCGCCGCATTCGCGAACGCGTCCCGGTCGGCGTCCCGGACCCGGCTCAGGTGGTCGACGAACGACGATGCAGTGTCCACCTGCGACCGCAGGACAGTCTTGTTGAAGAATGCACCGGCCTCCGGGTCGTCGGAGTCGGCCGCCTCGCGCCCGACGATCGGTGTTCCGATCACGACGTCGTCGGTGTCGCCCAGCCGGCCCAGCAGGACGGCCAGAGCCGCGTGCAGCGTCGTGAAGATCCCGGTGCCCGCCTCCTCGGCCAGCTGTGCCGCGCGCCTCTGCACGACGGCGTCGACGGCGAATCCGACGACCTCGCCCGCCCCGGCCCGCTCGGTCGGGCGCGGCCGGTCCAGCGGCAGTGCCGTCACCTCCGGCAGACCCGCCAACTCCCGCTTCCAGAACGCGAGCTGGGCCTCCCGCTCGAGGAACCGCGCGCCGAGGCGTCCGCTCTCGGCGTGAATGTCGGCGGTCCGCGTCTGCGGCTCGGCGGTGACGAACTCCTCGACCAGCTCCACGAACCTGCGGTGGTGGGCGCGCAACTCCTCCGAGCCGTACCGGTTGGGATTGCCGCGGAAATCGAGGAGCGTCTGTCCGTCACCGCTTTGATAGATGTTGACCAGCAGGTCGTCCACCGGGCCCGACGTCACGATGTGGTACTCGCCCGTGACCGTGCCCAGCGTGAACGCCTGATGGAACAGCATGACGTTCACCATCGGACCGGCGAGGCCCTCCGCGGTCCCGGCGAGTCCGGCATCGCGGCGGATGTCCTCGAGGCTGCACCGCTGATGGCGCAGCGCGCCCATCAGTTCGAGCTGCGTCCGCTGCACGAGCTCGGCCACCGTGTCCTCCGGGCGGACGGTGATCCGCAGCGGGGCGACGTTGACGAGCATGCCACCGGACCGCTGCAACGGCGCCGTGGTGCGCGCCGACACAGGCAGGTTGATGAGTACGTCCCGCTTGCCCGTCATGCGGGACAGATAGCAGGCGAACCCGGCGAGCAGCACAGCCGCCGACGTGGCGCCGACCCGCTGATCCGACTCTCCGAGGAAACCCAGTGCAGTTTCGGAGATCTTCGCGCTCTCGAGCCGGCTCTTCGCCGCCGCGGGGGCGTCGTGGGTGGCGAGCGTCGACCCGTGCTCGATGCCGACAATGCGTTCGGCCCAGTACAACCGGTCGTTCTCGAAGCGGCTCGACGCCCGGTACTTCTGGTCGAGTTCGTATAGTTCACGCAGGTCCAGCGCACGGTTCGGTTCCGGCTCGGTTCCCTCGACCGCCGCGGTGTACAGCGCCGCGATCCGGTTCACCATGGTCATACCGCTGTACCCGTCGAGTGCGACGTGGTGAATCCTGGTGTACCACAAGTAGTGCTGCTCACCGACTTGGAGGACGTTCATCTCGACGAGCCGGTCCCGGGTGAGCCGGAGCGGCGTCGCGTAATCCTCGTCGATCCACACCTGCGCGGCGGAAATCGGGTCGGGCTCGCCCCGGAAGTCGAGGAAGCCGATCGACGGATCGATGCTGAAATCGACCGCCTGGTAGGGCTCCCCGTCGACGTCCAGCAGTCGCAGGAACGGCGACTGGAACTCCTGACCGGCCCGGACCGCCGCGTCGCTCAACAGGTCCAGGTCGATCTCGCCCCGCAACTCGATGTACTGGGCGATGAACTTGGGAACCGTGGGGCTCAGTTGCTGGGCAAACCACATACTCCGTTGCACCGAGGAGAGCGGGAAGGCCCCTTCGGGAACGTTCACATCTTCGGCGCCGTTATTCGGCTGCGGCGAATTCACAGTCGTCATCTCGTTCCCCCAGCGGGTAGAAGACCTTGGATGCGCAAGTCCTGCGCGTGAGACGGACCAACCGACGCCGGTCTCCCACGCTGTACTGATCGTGCTGTACCTGTGGGCCCGGTGTGCGTCGAATCGTGATGTTCGTTTCGGAATCGCCGTCGACGGGCGACGGTCGGACCGGTCGAGCCGAGTGCGTCCTACACTCCCCCGCCTCTGTCCGAGGCTCAGCGGAAGCGTTCGGCCTCACGTGCGAGTTGCACGAGGTCGGCGCACAGGGACTCCACCTCATGGGCCGCCGCACCTTCGGCAACGGCTGTCGCCACGTCCTCGGCGGCACATCGAACCTGGAAAACCCGGTCGACCATGGCGGAGGCTTCCTCCGAGGTGAGCACCACCGCATCGGCGGGGATGCTCGTGCCCTTGACCTGGTTGCGCTGTTCGTACGCGCGCTGCCGGCAGGATTGGCGGCAGTACCGGCGGCGCCGCCCCATCCCCGTCTCGGCCACTTCCCGGCCGCACCACACACAGGAATCGGGTCTGCGGGAGGCGCCGGTCATGGTCAACCACCTTACTGCGCGGCGCCTCGAGGCCCGCCCGGTAAGATGTCGAGGTTGCATCTGCGCGGCGTGCGGGAACCAATCGGGAGGCCGTGGCGTTGTAGATGAGTGTGAACGCTTGGTTCTGGTCCAGGCGTACTCGCGCGGAGACGATCGAGGAGAGGACACAACCATGGCAGATCGCGTACTTCGAGGGAGTCGACTCGGAGCGGTGAGCTACGAGACCGACCGTGACCACGACCTCGCGCCCCGTCGGATGGCCAAGTACCGGTGCGACAACGGTGAGGTCTTCGACATTCCCTTCGCCGACGAAGCCGAGATTCCCGGTACGTGGCTGTGCCGTAACGGCCTCGAGGGAACCCTGGTCGAGGGGACTGCGCCCGAGGCCAAGAAGGTCAAGCCGCCGCGTACCCACTGGGACATGCTGCTCGAACGCCGTTCCAAGGAGGAACTGGAAGAGCTGCTGAAGGAGCGCCTCGACCTGCTGAAGGCGAAGCGCCGCGGAGCCTGACCCAGGCCACCGAACCGTACGAACGCCGTCTCGGCTCTGCCGGGGCGGCGTTCGCCGCGTCCGGGGAGGCTGCGACCCCCGCTTCGGCACGGACGGGGTGTTCGACACGGACAAGCTTCTGTTGGTCACTGGGCTGGTCACCGTCTCGACAGGACTCATCCAAGTACTCCGATCTGCTGAACGCGGGCGCGTTACATTCCGAGCACACAAAGCACCGAGCGTCACGCCCCGAACACGCAGTCGAAGAAACCACGTATGACCGACCTCTCGGGCTTCCGTACCATTTGAGAGGTAGGTCACATGACCGCTCTCAATCTACTATTCGGTACCGCGGAGTCAAGGGTTTGGTCTTCTCTTCGGGTCGATCTCACACCTGGGGTATGAAATCGGCAGCCTGAAACCACGGCCGGTCGGGCGCCCACGATATTTCGGGTGGTCAACCGCTCGTTTCCACTACAACCGCTCACATTTCGTGGTATTCCCCCACCACCACCCAAACCAAACCTTCCGGTCTGTCGGGCGGCGGGCGGGTGCGATCAGCGCACCGAATGCGGCCGATTCGCGCTGTCGTCGGGATCGCTGTCCCTGCCGGTGTCGGGCGCGGCGTGCCGTGGCCGGCGACGCGGACGCTCGAGGTGCGGTGCGATCGCGGCGAGAGCGTCCGGCGTCGTCATCGTCCAGTGCGTCGCGTCCACCGGATGCTCGTCGATGCCCCCGCGCACGAACTGGCCCCAGCAGGTCACCGGGTCCACGTGGAAACCGTCGTCGAGGGCGGCGGTGAAGAACACCAGATCGCCGTCGAACACCCTCGGCTGGTGTGCGTCGATCAGTTCGGGGGCCCGCAGCGCAGTTCCGTAGATCCGCTCGAGTTCCGGCGCGGTCAGTGCCGCCAACGGCCCTCCGACGACCCGCAGCAACGCCGCCGCCCGCTCGGCGTCGAACTGCCCGTCCGGCGCGAGCTCGTCGAGCACACCGTCGTCCGGGAGGTCCAGGCCGACACCGCCGAGAAGATCCGCGGTGGTCGCGGAGTTCTCCACACTGCGGTCGAGCCCGACGTAGCTGTCGAGGAGCCCCAGCAGACGCACCTCCTCACCGGCATCCTGCAACTGCACCGCCATCTCGTGAGCGATGACCCCGCCCAGCGACCACCCCACCAGGTGGTACGGGCCGTGCGGCTGGATCGAACGGATCTCCCGGACGTAGCGGCCCGCGAAGTCGGTGATCGTCTCCAGATGCGGCTCGTCCTCGGTCAGCGCCGGCGACTGTAGCCCGTAGATCGGCCGGTCCTCGGTCAGCTCGCGGCTGAGCCCCGCGTAGCTCCACGCGAGCCCGATGAACGGATGCACGCAGAACAGCGGTTCCGCCGTCCCTCTCGACCGGATCGGGAGAAGCACGTCGAGTGACGCACCGGCACCGTCGACCCCGTCGTTCGTCCACTTCTGGATGCGCTGTCCCAGCGACTGCGGCGTGGGGTCGCTGAACATCCATTGCAACGGGAAGTCGATTCCCAACTCGGATCCGAGCGCGGGCGCGACCCGGGTGGCAATCAGCGAGTTGCCCCCGAGGTCGAAGAAGCTGTCCGTGACGCCCACGCGGTCGATGCCGAGCACGTCGGCGAACACCGCGGCGACGGCGCGCTCGGCCGCCGTCCGCGGGGCCTGATACTCGTCGGCCGCCGACCGGACCGCCGGTGCGGGCAGGGCCTGGCGGTCGAGTTTGCCGTTGACCGACAGCGGCAGGGTGTCCAGATGCACGACGTGCGCGGGGATCATGTACGACGGGACGCGGGCCGACAGGTGTGCGCGCACGTCGGACCAGTCGGCCGCGCGCCGCCCCACCAGGTATGCCACGAGGGCTTCCTCGCCGCGGTCGTCGCGGTGCACCACTACCACCGCCTGCATCACGTCCGAATGCGTCTCCAGCGCCGCCTCGATCTCCCCCAGCTCGATCCGCTGCCCCCGCAACTTCACCTGAAGATCGGTACGCCCCAGATATTCCAGAACCCCATCCGAGCGGCGACGCACAAGATCACCCGTCCTATACATCCGCCCACCAGCCACGTGCGGGTTCGCCACGAACCGATCCGCCGACAGATCCGCCCGATTCAGATACCCCCGCGCCAGCTGATCACCCGCCAGATACAACTCCCCCGCCACCCTGTTCGGCACCGGATGCAACCGGGAATCGAGCACATGCAACTGCGTGTTCCACACCGGACGCCCGATCGGCACCGTCAGTGTGTCCGCCGCAACAGGTTCCCAATGGGTGACGTCGACCGCGGCCTCCGTCGGACCGTACAGATTGTGCAGATCCGCACCACTGACCGCCCGGAACCGGGCCACCTGCTCCGGCGTCAGCGCCTCACCCGAACAGAACACCAACCGCAACGAATCACACTCCGCCGCAAGAGGTTCGGCAGTGAACACCGACAGCATCGACGGCACGAAGTGGGTGGTCGTCACGTGACGTTCCTGGACGAGCCCCGTCAGGTACCGCGGATCGCGGTGTCCGTCTGGTGCGGCGATCACCAGAGAGGCTCCCACCTGCAGCGGCCAGAACAGCTCCCACACCGACACGTCGAACGTCACCGGAGTCTTCTGCAGAACGACGTCCGCGCTGGTCAGGGTGTATTCGTGCTGCATCCACAGCAGGCGGTTCACGATCGCGCCATGAGTGACCGCGACGCCCTTCGGCCGGCCCGTCGACCCGGACGTGAAGATCACGTACGCCGTGTTCGCCGGGGACAGCGGCCGCAGCCGGTCCGCATCGGTGACGGGCGAGCTGGCGAAGCCGGAGACGTCCTCGGACGCGACGTCGATGACGGGAACCGATCCGCCGCCGGGGTGTCCGGCACCGCTGACCAGCACACATGCCGGCCGTGCGGTGTCGATTACATACGCGGTCCGCTCGGCCGGATGGTCCGGATCCACCGGCAGGTACGCGCCACCCGCCTTCACCACGGCGTAAATCGCGACGAGCAGATCGATCGAACGGCGCATCGCGACCGCCACCACCGACTCGGGGCCGACGCCCTGCTCGACCAACCGGCGCGCCAGCCTGTTCACGCGGGCGTCGAAGTCGGCGTACGTCAATTCCTCCCGGTCGAAGACCACCGAGATCCGGTCGGGATCCGCCGCGACCCTCATGTCGAACAGCGACGCCAGGGTGCCGGCGAGCACATCGTGCGATGTCGCGTTGGTACCGGCGATCTGCTTCCGTTCGCCGCTGCCGAGGACGTCGATGTCGCCGACCGCGGTGTCCGGACTATCGGTGGCCGCCCGCAGAACCTGCAGGAACCGCTGCCCGAACACATACATGGACGGCTCGTCGAACAGGTCGGAGGCGTACGTGAGGCGGGCGGCGATCCCGTCCGGACCTCCCTCGGAGTCGAATTGCTCCATCAGGGTGAGCTGCAGATCGAACTTGGCAATGTCGACATCGAAGTCGACGCCGCTCACCGACAGGTCGCCCAGTTCCAGGGTCGCCTGGTCGAGGTTCTGGAACGTGAGCATCACCTGGAACAAGGGATGCCGCCCCGTGGACCGCGACGGATTGACGACCTCCACGAGGCGCTCGAACGGGACGTCCGCGTGGGAGAAGGCGGCGAGATCGGTCTCGCGCACGTCTGCGACCAGTTCGGCGAAAGACTTGCCTCCGTCGACCTGCTGGCGCAGGACCAGTGTGTTGACGAACATGCCGATCAGGTCGTCGAGTTCGCGTTCACCACGTCCCGCGACGGGGGTGCCGATGGCGATGTCACCGCTTCCGGAGAGTCGGCTCAGCAGCACCGCGAGCGCCGAGTGCACGAGCATGAACAGGGACGCGTTCGCGTCCCGCGCGGCGCCCAGGAGCGTGCCGTGCAGGTCGGCCGGCACGGCGAAGTCGACGGTGCCGCCCTGGTACGACGCGACCGCGGGACGCGGGCGGTCGGTGGGCAGGTCCAGCTGATCCGGTGCGCCCGCGAGGGTCTGCGTCCAGAACACGAGTTGCCGGGCCGACACCGATTCGGGGTCGGTCTCGTCGCCGAGGAGTGCCCGCTGCCACAGTGCATAGTCGGCGTACTGCACCGGTAACGGAGCCCAGTCGGGGGTGGTGCCCGCCGACCGCGCCGCGTACGCCGTCATCACGTCGCGCACCATCGGCGCCATCGACCAGCCGTCGCCGGAGATGTGATGGACCACCAGGGCGAGAACGTGCTCCGCCGGGGACATGCGGAAGATCCGCACCCGCACCGGAACCTCCGTGGTGACGTCGAATCCGGTGGTCACCAGGGCGGCGATCAGAGCGGGCATCGTGGCCTCGTCCGTCGCGACGACGGACAGTGCGCCCCCTACCCGGTCGGTGGGCAGGATCACCTGGTGCGGACCGTCCGCGGAGTCCGGGTATACCGTCCGCAGCGACTCGTGCCTGCGGACGACGTCGGTGACCGCGTGCTGCAGTGCGTCGACGTCCAGCGCGCCCGACAGCCGGACCGCCGCGGGAATGTTGTGCACGGCGGAGTTCGGGTCGAACCTGTTGAGGAACCACATCCGTTGCTGCGCCGACGACAGCGGAATCCGTTCGGGACGCACTGCCGGCGTCAGCGTCGGGCGGGTGGGTGCGGTCGCGTCGATCGAATCCAGCAGTGCTGCAAGGGCGGCGACGGTGGGCGCCTCGAACAGGGTTCGAATCTCCACACGGCGCCCGAGTCGCTCGGACAGCCGGGCGACCACCCGGGTGGCGACGAGGGAGTTGCCACCCAGGTCGAAGAAGTTCGCGGCGGCGCCGACCTGTTCGACGCCGAGCACGTCGGCGAAGGCGGCGGCGACCGCTTCCTCGGTGGGTGTCGCGGGGGCGCGGTATTCGACTGTTGCCGAGGCGAAGTCGGGTGCGGGAAGGCCCTTGCGGTCGACTTTGCCGTTCGAGGTCAGGGGCAGTTGCGCGAGCACGACGAGGACGGCGGGAACCATGTAGTTCGGCACCGCGGCGCCGACCTCTGCCAGAACCGCGGCGGAGTCGACGGTGGCGCCGTCCTCGGGGACCACGTACGCGACCAGGGCGGTCCCGGTGTGTGGGTGCTGGTGGGCGATGACGACGGCCTGCCCCACCCCCGCGCTCGACACCAGTGCGGACTCGATCTCGCCGAGTTCGATGCGGAACCCGCGGACCTTCACCTGGAAGTCGGAGCGCTCGAGGTACTCGAGGACGCCCCTCCCGTCCCGGACGCGCCAGCGGACCACGTCACCGGTGCGGTAGAGCCGCGAACCGGGTGCGCCGAAGGGGTTGGCGACGAAGCGCTCGCCCGTCAGGTCGGCGCGCGCAACGTAGCCGCGGGCCAGCTGGTCGCCGGCCAGGTACAGCTCACCCGACACCCCGACGGGGACCGGGTTCAGCCGGGCATCCAGCACGAACACCTGTGTGTTCCACTCGGGTCCGCCGATGGGGACGGTGTCGACGTCGGTGGCGGTGTGTGTCCAGGCGGTCACGGACACGGCGGCCTCGGTGGGCCCGTACAGGTTGTGCAGTGCGACGGTGGCGAACCGGCGGCGGAAGCGGGCGGCGGTGTCGACGGGCAGCGCCTCGCCGATGCACAGCACCCGCCGCAGGGCCGGCTGCTCCCCCGCACCCGGGTTGGCCATGAAGGCCTCCAGCAGGGACGGCACGAAATGTGCTGTCGTGACGCGCTGCTGACGCATCAGGTCCGCCAGATAGGCCGGGTCGCGGTGACCGTCCGGGTGGGCGATGACGAGTCGGGCGCCCGAGGTCAGCGGCCAGAACAGTTCCCACACCGACAGGTCGAACGTGACGGGTGTCTTCTGTACGACGGCGTCGGTGGTGTCGAGCGGGTATTCGTGCTGCTTCCAGCGGAGTTGGTTCGCGATGGCACCGTGTGTCACGGCGACACCCTTGGGTCTGCCGGTGGACCCGGACGTGAAGATCAGGTACGCCGTGTTCTCCGGCCGCAGCGGGGCGAGACGATGCGCATCGGTCACCGGTCCGCGTGGCGAGCCGGCGGGGTCGAGGGTGTCGATCTCGATGACCGGGACGGTCTCGGCGGCGAACCCGTCCGAGTATGTGGTGAGGATGCACACCGGGCGCGCAGTCTCGAGCACGTAGGCGAGTCGGTCGGCCGGATGGGCGAGATCGATCGGCAGGTACGCGCCGCCGGCTCGCAGCACCGCGTACATTCCGACCAGTAGTTCGATCGACCGGTTCATCGCCAGTCCCACCACGGTTTCCGGCCCCACCCCGCGATCGATCAGCAGGTGGGCGAGCCCGTCGACACGGCGGTCGAACTCCGCATACGTGAGTTCGGTGCCCTCGAAGACCACCGCGGCCTCGTCGGGAGTGCGCGCCACCTGGGCGGAGAACAGTTCGGCGAGGGTCGTCGGCGACAGATCGACGCCGGTGTCGTTGAATTCGGCGAGGACCGACTGCCGTTCGGGGCCGTCGAGCAGGTCGATGGCACCGACGGCCACGTCCGGATCCTGTACGACCGACTCGAGGACGCGGGTGAAGCGTTCCGCGAACGCCACCACGGTCGATTCGTCGAAGAGGTCGGTCGCGTACGTGAACTGGGCCTCGATCACGTCCGGGGCCCCGCCGGCGTCATGTTTCTCCGACAATGTCAGGTGCAGATCGAAGTTGGAGATCGTGTTCGGCACATCGAGTCCCTCGACGTGCAGCCCGGGAAGTTCGAGTGTGGTGGTGGCGAGGTTCTGGAACGAGAACGCGACCTGGAACAGCGGGTGGTGTGAGCGGGACCGGGCCGGGTTCAGCACGTCGACGAGGCGCTCGAACGGAATGTCGGAGTGCGCGAACGCACTCAGATCGGTAGAGCGTGCGTCGGCGAGGCTGTCCGCGAACGAACTCGCGAGGTCCACGTGGGTGCGCAGCACCAGGGTGTTCACGAACATGCCGACGAGTTCGTCGAGGGATTCCTCACCGCGGCCGGCGATGGGTGCGCCGACGGCGATGTCGGACTCGTTGCTCAGTCGCGCGAGCAGTACCGCGAGCGCGGTGTGCATCACCATGAACAGGGAGGTGTTCCGGCCGCGCGCGAGCGCCAGCAGGGCGCGGTGGGTGCCGGCGTCGACGGTGAACGGCACGTGCCCGCCCCGGTGCGACGCGACCGCGGGACGGGGACGGTCGGTCGGCAGGGGCAGCCGGTCCGGCAGACCCTCCAGGGCGCGGGTCCAGTACGCGATCTGAGCGGCGGCGACCGATTCGGGATCGGCCTCGTCGCCGAGGAGTTCCCGCTGCCACAGGCTGTAGTCGGCGTACTGCACCGGCAGCGGCGCCCAGCGGGGAACGTGTCCCTCGGCGCGGGCGGTGTAGGCGAGCATGACGTCGCGCGCCAGCGGGGCGAGTGACCAGCCGTCACCCGAGATGTGGTGGGCGACCATCACGAGCACGTAGTCGTCGGCGCCGACGCGGTACATCCGCGCTCGCAGGGGCACGTCCGCAGTCACGTCGAAGCCCGTCGTCACGAGTGCGAGCACCCGCTCGAGGATGTCGTCGGGGTGCGCCGCCACCGGTGTCAGGTCGGGCACCGCGTCCCCGGTGGGCACGATCACCTGGTGCGGACCGTCGGCGGAATCGGGATAGACGGTGCGCAGCGCCTCGTGCCGCCCGACGAGGTCGGCGATCGCGATCTGCATGGCACGCAGGTCCACCTCGCCCGACAGCCGGAGCGCGACCGGCAGGTTGTAGGCGGGCGATGCGGTGTCGAACTGGTTGATGAACCACATCCGCTGCTGGGCGAGCGAGAGCGGAATGTGTTCGGGCCGAGGCTTCGCCGTCAGCGCGGGGCGTCGCACACCGTGGGTGGTGGTCTCGATGATGCGTGCCGCGAGGGAGGCGACAGTCGGCGATTCGAACACTTCGCGGACACCGACGTGGACGTCGAGTGCCGCGTTGATCCGCGACACCACCTGCGTGGCGAGCAGCGAGTTGCCGCCGAGGTCGAAGAAGCTGTCGTGGATGCCGATCTCGGGCAACGCGAGGATGTCCGCGAAGATGCCGGCGACGATCACCTCCATCGGGTTCCGCGGTGCCTCGAATGTCGTGGCCGCGGCGGCGAAAATCGGCTCGGGTAGCGCTGCCCGGTCGAGCTTGCCTGCCGGGGTGAGCGGCAGGGCGTCGAGGAGGGTGACGGAGGCGGGAACCATGTAGGCGGGCAGGGTGCGCCCGACGAAGTTCGCGACCTCGACCCGGTCGACGTCCTCACCGGTGAACGGCAGCACGTACGCGACGAGGGAGGTCTCCCCGTTCGGGTGCTCGTACCCGATCGTGGTGGCGTACTCGATCTGGGGGTGTGCGGTGAGCGCGGCGTCGATCTCGCCGAGTTCGATGCGGAATCCGCGGATCTTCACCTGGTGGTCGGTGCGGCCGACGAAATCGAGGACGCGGTTCTCCCGCCACCGGACGAGGTCGCCGGTGCGGTACATGAGGTCGCCGGGCTCGCCGTACGGGTCGGCGACGAAACGTTCGGCGGTCAGTCCCGGCCGTCCGAGGTAGCCGCGGGCGAGGCTCGGGCCTCCGACGTACAGTTCGCCCGGCACACCCACCGGCACGGGACGCAGCCGGCCGTCCAGCACGAGTGCCCGCACTCCGCGGCTCGGGCCGCCGATGGTGACCGGTTCACCGGCGCGGAGGGGTTCGGTGATGGACGACATGATCGTCGCCTCGCTGGGGCCGTACGCGTTGACCATGCGACGCCCCGGCGCCCAGCGCGCGACGAGTTCCGGCGGGCACACGTCACCGGCGACCACGACCACGGCGAGGTCGTCGAGCCCGTGATGATCCACCGACGCCAGCGCCGCCGGAGTGGAGAACGCATGGGTGACGTGCTCGGCGGCGAGCAGTTCCGCGAGTTCCGATCCGCCGTAGATCGTGGGCGGGGCGATGACCATGGTGGCTCCCGCCCCGAGTGCCATCAGCATCTCGAACACCGAGGCGTCGAAGCTCGGGGACGCGAAATGCAGTGTCCGCGAACGGGACGTGACACCGAGGAGCTCACGCTCGTCGGTCACCAGGTTCATCAGACCGCGATGTGTGACTGCGACCCCCTTGGGCCGGCCGGTGGATCCCGACGTGTAGATGACGTACGCCACCTGGTCGGACAGGATCGGCCGCATGCGGTCGCGGTTGGTGACCGGCAACCGGGATTCGTGGGTACAGCACACCTCGAGCGCCGGGTCGTCGAGGAGCATCCACCGGATCGAGTCCGGGAGAAGAGCCTGTTTCGCGGACACGGTGATCCCGACCATCGCCCCGGAGTCCTCCACCATGTGCAGGATGCGGTCCGCGGGATAGCCGGGGTCGACGGGCACGAACGCGGCACCGGTCTTGGCCACCGCCCACACGGCCACCACGGAGTCGAAGGACCGCGGCAGCGCCAGCGCGACCCGGGTTTCGGGTCCCACCCCCCTGTCGACGAGCAACCGGGCCAGCTGGTTCGACTGTTCGTCGAGGTCACGGTAGGTGAGGCTTTCCCCCTCGAAGACGACGGCGGCTCCGTCGGGTGCCGCGGCGACGGCGCCGGCCAGGATCTCGGGCAGCACCTGCACCGGTCGCGCGTCGGCGCCGCGCACCGGGGTGAGCGCCGCGTATTCCTCGTCGCCGAGGACCGGGATGTCGCCGATGGGCCGGTGGGGGTCGGCGACGACCGCCTCGAAGATCCGCCGCAGCCGGGTCGCGTACTCGGCGGCGGTGCTTTCGTCGAAAATGTCTGTCGCGTAGACCAGTTCGGCGTCGATTCCGGCTGCCTCGGCCGCGTCGTCGAGCCGCTCTATGAGCGTGAAGTGGAGGTCGAACTTCGCGATGCCGGCGTCGAGGGTGAGCGGTTCCACCGACAACCCCTCCAGTTCGAGTCGGTCGGCAGAGACCGCCTGCACGCCGAGCGCCACCTGGAACAGCGGGTGGTGCGAGGTGGAGCGGACCGGGCTCAGGACCTCCACCAGCCGCTCGAACGGCAAATCCGCGTGGGCGAACGCCTCGAGGTCGACGTCCCGGGCCTGCTCGAGCAGCGACACGAACGACGCTCCCGGGTCCAGCGTCGTGCGCAACACGAGGGTGTTGACGAACATGCCGATGATGTCGTCGAGCTCCACCCGGCCGCGGCCGGCAATGGCCGTGCCGACGGTGATGTCGGAGGTGGTGCTGAGCCGGCCCAGCAGGACGCTGAGCGCGGCGTGGGCGACCATGAAGATGCTGGCGCCGTGCGTGCGTGCCAGCTCGGCCAGGGCCCGGTGCGTGTCGGCGTCCAGGGCGAAACGGGTTGCCGCACCCCGATGCGACGGAACGGCCGGCCTGCCCCGGTCGCCCGGCAGGTACAGCTGGTCCGGGACACCGGCGAGTGTCCGGGTCCAATACTCGAGTTGCGCGGCGGCGAGGCTGCCCGGGTCGGACTCGGCGCCGAGCACCTCCCGCTGCCACAGCGCGTAGTCGGCGTACTGCACCGGCAGCGGCGCCCAAGTGGGCACCTGGCCTGCCGCGCGGCTCGCGTACGCGATCATCACGTCCCGGATCAGCGGTTCCATGGACACGCCGTCGGCGGAGATGTGATGGACGACGAGTGCGAGCACGTGCTCGGCGTCGCCGAGCGAGTACACCTTCACCCGCAGTGGCACGGCCTGGGAGACGTCGAAGCCGGTCAGCAGGAACTGCTGGAGATCCGCGCGCAGCCCGGTCTCGCTCACGCGGACCGGTGCGACGTCGGGGGTGAACTCTCCGGGCTCGAGGATCACCTGGTGCGGTCCGCCCCGGGAATCGGGGAAGACGGTCCGCAGCGGTTCGTGCCGGGTGATCAGATCGTCGATCGCGGCGGCCAGAGCCGCAATGTCCAGCGGTCCGGTCAGCCGGACGGCCGCGGGCAGGTTGTACGTCGCCGACGAGGTGTCGAATTGGTTGAGGAACCACATCCGCTGCTGTGCGAGTGACAGCGGGATCCGGTCGGGACGCGGCTGCGGCACGAGGGCTGGTGCGGCGGAAGCGCCGTCGCCGGCCCTGGACATACGCGGCGCCAGCGAATCTGCCAGCGCGAGGACGGTCGGGGCTTCGAAGATGTCACGCACCGTGACCCGGATGTCGAGTAGGGCGCCCACCCGGGCGGTCACCCGCGTCGCGGAGAGCGAGTTACCACCTGCATCGAAGAAATCCGTGTCGAGACCGATGTCCGTACCGCCCAGCACTTCGGCAAACGCGTCCGCGATCGACCGCTCCAGTGCGTTCCGCGGCGCCCGGTACACGATCTCCTTGACTGCCGCGCCGAAGTCCGGCGCGGGCAGGGCGCCCCGGTCGAGTTTGCCATTCGGGGTCAGAGGGATGGTGTCCAGGAACACCAGTGCCGCCGGAACCATGTACCCCGGCAATGCCTGACGCAGGAACGCGAGCAGAGCTGCCGAATCACGGTCGGCGCCCTCACCGACGAGCACGTGCGATGCCAGTCGTGTTTCCGATGGAGACTTGTAGCCGAGGGTGGCAGCGAATTCGACATCGGGATGTGCGTTGAGGGCGGCATCGATCTCGCCGAGTTCGATACGAAGTCCACGGACCTTGACCTGGTGGTCGGAGCGGCCGAGGTATTCGATCGCATGTCCGGGAAGAGTTCCATCGGTCATGCTGCCGGTCACACCGGAATGCACTGCGCGCCAGCGCACTATGTCACCGGTGCGGTACATCCGGGCACCCGCGGCGTCGAACGGACTGGCCACGAATCGGTTTGCCGTGAGCGCGGCACGCTTGTGATATCCGCGGGCCAGAGCCGGTCCCAGCAGGTACAACTCTCCCACGACACCGACCGGCACGGGCCTCAACCTCGAATCGAGAACCACGGCGGCGACGCCGGGCAGCGGCCCGCCGATGGTGATGTCTCCGCCCGGGTCGAGCACCGAGCTGAACGTGGCGCCCACCGTCACTTCGGTGGGACCGTACCCGTTGACGAGTTCGATCCGGTCAGCCCATCGCGCCACCGTCTCCGGTGGGCAGGCGTCGCCGCCGACGACGATCGACCGTAGATCGTCCAGTCCCTCCGGGTCGACCGACGCCAGAGCGGCATTCGTGATGGTCATGTGCGTGACGCGCTCGGACTGCAGCACCTCGTGCAGCTCTGTGCCGCCGTACACACCGGGCGGACAGACCACCAGCGCGGCCCCGGAAGTGTGGGCCAGGAGCAGTTCGAGGACGGACAGGTCGAACGTCGGGGACGCGAGGTGCGCGACCCGGGACTCCGCGGTGGCCCGCACTGCGGTGGTATACGCGCCGGCGAGATTCGCGAGACCGCGGTGGGAGACCACGACGCCCTTGGGCAGTCCCGTCGAACCCGACGTGTAGATGAGATAGGCGGGATGATCGACGTGCAGAGCGGATGTGCGGTCCGCGTCCCCGACCGGCTCCGTGCTCGCCGAGGACAATTCGCGGAGCACCTCCGGGTCGTCGAACACGAGCCAGTCGGTCACACCCGGGAGGTGTTCGGCGAACTCGGCGCGGGTGACACCGACGACGACTCCCGAATCCCGCAGAATGTGCGCGATGCGGTCCACCGGATGCGCGGGGTCGATCGGAACATAGGCCGCACCGGTCTTGGCAGCGGCCCACACGCACAGCACCGACTCGACGGAGCGCGGCAATGCCACTGCGACGTAGGTTTCCGGGCCGACGCCCATCCCGATGAGTGCACGTGCCAGCTGCGTCGATCGCCGGTCCAATTCGCGGTAGTCGACCGAGACACCGTCGAAGACGAGCGCAGTCGAATCCGGATACCGTTCCGCCGTCGCGACGAGCAGCTCCGGAAGGGTGGCGTTCGCGAGAGGCGGCCCGCCCCACACCGGTGCGAGGGACTGTTGCTCGGCGGCACCCAGGATGGCGATATCGCCGACGGCGATGTCGTCGGCGGCAGCGACCGCCTCGAGGATCCGCAGGAATCGGTCCGCGAATCCCGCGACCGTGGCGCGTTCGAATAGTTCCGATGCGAACGTGAAGGCACCGGAGATCCCGTGGTGGTGTCCGGCGTCGTCCACGGTTTCGGCGAGCGCCAGATCCAGATCGAACTTCGCGATGTGGGGATCGAAGTCGACGGCCTCCACCACCAACTGCGTCAGTTCCAGCTTCACCGGTCGCAGGTTCTGGAAGGCGAACATCACCTGGAACAGCGGGTGCCGATCGGACGACCGGGTGGGACGCAGGATCTCGACGAGCCGGTCGAAGGGAACCTCTGTGTCCTGGAACGCCGTGAGATCGACATCGCGCACCTGTTCCAGGAGAGCGCCGAAACTCTCGCCGGGGTGAAGCCGTGTGCGCAAGGCCAGGGTGTTCACGAACATTCCGACGAGCGGGTCGAGTCCCTCGTCGCCGCGGCCGGCGACGGGTGTGCCGATCACGATGTCCGTGCTGCCGCTGAGCCTGTGCAGGAGCGTCGCGAACGCAGCATGAACGACCATGAACAGCGTGGTGCCGCCCTTCTGGGCGCGCTCGACCAGCCCCCGGTGGGTGTCGGCACCGATCACGAAGTCCACCCGTTCGCCGCGGTGCGACGCTACCGCGGGACGAGGGTGGTCCGTAGGCAGATCGATTGCCTCGGGTGCACCGTCCAGAGCCGCACGCCAACGCTCGATCTGCTTGGCGGACAGACTGTCCGGATCGTCCTCGGCGCCGAGCAGTTCCCGCTGCCAGACACTGTAGTCGGCGTACTGGACGGGTAGCGGCTCCCAGGACGGCGCCAGCCCTTCCACTCGGGATGCATATGCGGCCATCACGTCGGCGGCGAGCGGACCGAACGACCATCCGTCTGCAGCGATGTGGTGCGCGACGAGCAGCAGCACATGTTCGGAACGGTTCTCCCGGAACAGGTGGATTCGGAACGGGATCTCCCCGGTCACGTCGAAACCGGCGGCCGCGTACTCGGCGATCCGGAGCATCAGCTGGTCCGGCGCGGTTCGGATCGGTGTGAGATCGAACTCTGCCGCGGCGGCCGGCAGGACCTCCTGATGCGCACCGTCCGCCGAACCCGGATACACGGTCCGCAACGACTCGTGACGTTCGAGAACGTCACCGAGCGCTGCACGCAAGGCCGGGAGGTCGATCCGGCCCGACATCCGCAGTGCGAGTGGGATGTTGTACGCAGAGGACGAAGGATCGAACTGGTTGAGGAACCAGATCCGCTGCTGCGCCAGCGACAACGGGATCCGTCCCGGACGCTCGCGCCGCGTCAGCGCGGGCCGCCCCGAGGGCGCGTCCGGCCCCGACGTGGCCACTGCGGACACCAGTTGACGCACAGTGGGGTTGTCGAACAGTGTGCGAACGGAGACACGGGTGCCGAACGCCGAACCGACCCGGGAAACCACCTGGGTGGCGGACAACGAGTTGCCACCGAGAGCGAAGAAGTTGTCGTCCACACCGATACGTGATTCGCCCAGCACATCCGCGAACGCTGCGGCGACGGCGAGCTCGTCCGCCGTGTTCGGTGCGGTGAATCGGGTGTGGCTCGCGAACACGGGTTCGGGGAGGGCGCGGCGGTCGAGCTTGCCCGCCGGTGTCAGCGGGATCGAGTCGAGAACCATGATCGAACCGGGGACCATGTGCGCAGGCAACGCCCCGCCGACGAATGCGGTCAGGTCGTCGACGTCGACGTCGTTCCCCGACGCAGCACAGACATAGGTGACCAGTGCTGTGACGCCGGATTCGGTGTCGTGCGCGACGGTCGCGGCGAATCCGACCGCAGGATGCGCTCGGAACACGGAGTCGATCTCACCGAGTTCCACTCGGAATCCGCGAATCTTCACTTGGAAGTCGCTGCGCCCGACGTATTCGATGACGTACGTCCCGGTGCGGGACTCGACCCACCGGACGAGGTCGCCGGTGCGGTACATCCGCCGGCCGGGTGCGCCGTGGGGGTTCGCGACGAAACGCTCCGCGGTGAGACCGAGGCGCTGGTGGTAGCCGCGGGCAAGCGCTGGTCCCGACACGTACAGCTCCCCCGGCACACCGGGGGGCACGGGATGCAGCCGCGCATCGAGGACGAACGCCTCGACACCGCGCACAGGGCCGCCGATGGTCATCCGCTCGCCGACCATCAGCGGTCCACTCTGCGTCACCATCATCGAGGACTCGGTCGGCCCGTAGCCGTTGAACAGTGCCCGCCCCGGTACCCAACGCTCGGCGAGGTCGGCCCCCCAGGCCTCTCCGCCGACGACGATGACGGCGAGTTCATCGAGTCCCGTGGGATCGACGGACGCCAACGCGGCCGGGGTGATGAAGGCGTGCGTGACTCTCTGCTCGCCCAGGAGTTCGGCGAGCTCCGTACCGCCGTACACCGAGTGGGGAACGCCTACCATCGTCGCGCCCCCGCAGAAGGCCATCAGATACTCGAACACGGAGGCGTCGAAACTGGGTGATGCGAAGTGCAGGGTCCGGGCGTCGGCGGTGAGTTCGTACTCGTCGGCCAGCTCGGTCAGGAGGTTCGCGAGCCCCGAATGTGTGACGGCGACGCCCTTGGGCAGTCCGGTGGATCCGGACGTGTAGATGAGGTAGGCGAGTTGGTCCGCGTGCATCCGTCCGAGGCGATCGGCCGCTGTCATCGCCGCCGGGGAATGGGACGCCACCAGCGCAGCGTGGTCGGGATCGTCCATCACCAGCCACTGCGTCGAGTCGGGCAATCCGCCGCGGAACTCGATCGTCGTGAGGCCGAGCGCGGCTCCCGAATCGCCGAGCATGTGTGCGATCCGTTCGGCCGGGTAGCTCGGGTCCACCGGCACGAACGCGGCACCTGTCTTGGCAACGGCCCAGACGGCGAGCACCGATTCGATCGAGCGGGCCAGCGCGACGGCCACGAACGTCTCGGGGCCGGCTCCGGCCTCGATCAATTCGCGCGCCCAGAGGTTGGATCGCCGGTCCAGTTCTCCGTAGGTCATCGAACGGCCGCCGAAGACGAGCGCAGTCGCGGACGGGTCGGCCGCCGACTCGGCCAGGACTTCGGGCAGCAGTCGAGTAGGTCGACTCGGTGCCCCGCGAACCGGTGCCAGGCGGGCCCTCTCGGCCTCGTCGAGGAGATTCACGTCGCCGACCACCGTGGTGGGGTCTGCGATCACCGTTTCGAAGATTCTCACGAGCTGCACCGCGTACCGGCGCACAGTAACGTCGTCGAACAAGTCTGCGGCGTAGGTGAACTCGGCGCGCATACCCGACGGAACGCCCGCGGGGTCGATGGTCTCTCCCAATGTCAGCTGCAGGTCGAATTTCGCGACGCGCGCGTCGATGTCCTCGACACGCACCCGGAGTCCGGGGAGTTCGATGTCGTCGAGTGCCGTCGGCTGCATCGACAGCGCAGTCTGGATGAGCGGGTGATGCGCGGACGTCCGCACGGGGTCGAGAACGTCGACGAGACGCTCGAAGGGGAGGTCCGCGTGGCCGAATGCCCCGATGTCGCCGTCGCGCACCCGCGTCAGCAACTCCGCGAACGTCTCGGCGCCCTCGATGCGCGTGCGGAGCACGAGCGTGTTGACGAACATTCCGACCAGGTTGTCGAGAACGCGTTCGCCACGTCCGGCGATCGGCGCTCCGACGGCGATATCGTCCGACGCGGACAAGCGGGCCAACAGGAGCGCGAAGGCAGCGTGCGCCACCATGAAGACCGTGGCTCCGTGTTCACGCGCCAACCGCTCGATGCCGCTGTGGATCTCGGGGGTGATGGTGAAGCCCACGGATCCCCCGGCGTAGGACTGCTCGGTCCGGCGTGGGCGGTCGAAGGGGAGTTTCAGCTCGTCCGGGAGACCGTCGAGCGTCCGCGTCCAGTACTCGAGTTGGCGTCGGGCGAGGGACTCCGGCTCGTCCTCGCTGCCGAGAACCGCCCTGTGCCACAGACTGTAGTCGGCGTACTGGACCGCGAGCGGAATCCACTCCGGACTGCGGGACTCTGCTCGGGCCGCGTACGCGGTCATGACATCCCCGCCGAGAGGTCCGAACGACCAACCGTCGGCGGCGATGTGATGCAGCGTGATCGCCAGGACATGGTCGCCGGGACCGGTACGGAACAGCGTGGCCCGTACCGGCAATTCCTCGGACACGTCGAATCCGCGGGACGCGAACGCGACCATCCGGGAATCGAGCTCGCCCTCCGGTACGTCCACGACCTCGAGGGGCATCGAGAGATCCGCCGCGGACACGACGACCTGAGCGGGTCCGTCCTCGGTGTCGGGGAAAACGGTACGAAGCGACTCGTGACGTCCGACGACGTCGTCGAGTGCCTGCGATAACGCTGCGACATCGAGAGCACCGGACATGCGGACCGCGAGCGGCAGGTTGTAGGCGGGCGAGGCCGGGTCGAACTGGTTGATGAACCACATCCGCTGCTGCGCCGGTGACAGCGGTATCCGGGCCGGTCGCTGCACCGCGGACAGCACCGGGCGCGCGCCTCCTGCGGCCGTGGGCTCGGCGAGGCGAAGAGCCAACTCGGCGACCGTGGGCGCGGTGAACACATCGCGCACAGACAGTCCGGTGCCCGACGACTCACCGAGCCGCGCCGCCACTCGTGTGACGGAGAGCGAGTTGCCGCCGAGGTCGAAGAAGTTGTCGTGCGCACCGACCCGGCCCGAACCGAGCACGTCCGCGAACACTGCCGCGACCGTGCGCTCGGCCGCATTTCGCGGTGCGATGTACTCGGTGGCAACGTGGAATTCAGGGTCGGGCAACTCCTTGCGATCGAGCTTCCCGCTGGTGTTCAGCGGGAACTCGTCGAGCACTGTGATCGCGGACGGCACCATGTACGACGGCAGGGATTCCGAAGCCTGTCGGCGAAGCTCCGCACCGTCCAGCTCGCCTCCGGGTGTACCGACGACGTACGCGACCAGATGATCGCCGACGGTGGTGTCGGAGTACACCGACACGACGGCCCCGGTGACCGCCGGGTGCGACCGGAGCACTGTCTCGATCTCGCCGAGTTCGATGCGCTGACCACGGAACTTCACCTGGAAGTCGGTACGTCCGATGTAGACGAGCGCTCCCGCCGACGTCCATCGCACGAGGTCGCCGGTGCGGTACATGCGCTCACCCGTGCGTCCGAACGGGTTCGCGACGAATCGATCGGAAGTGAGATCGACGCGGCCGAGGTATCCGCGTGCGAGCTGAGCACCGCCGAGGTAGAGCTCCCCCGGAACACCGACGGGAACCGGGTGCAGCCGGGAATCGAGCACGTAGGCCTGGGTATTCCATTCCGGCACACCGATCGGCACGTTCGTGGTGTCGGCTTCACCGGTCTTCCAGTACGTCACCGACACTGCGGCCTCGGTGGGCCCGTACAGGTTGTGCAGTCCGGCCGCGGAGAGTTCCCGGAAACGCAGGACGGTCGCGGGCGGCAGCGCTTCGCCGATGACGAACACATGCCGCAGCGAACGGCACGACCCCACGGCGGCGGCAGCGACGAACACGTCGAGCATGGACGGCACGAAATCGGTGACCGTCACCGAACGCTCGTCGATGACCCGAGTCAGATAGGCAGGCTCTCGATGCCCGTCCGGAGTGGCCAGCACCATCGTGGCACCCACCTGCAGGGGCCAGAAGTAACCCCACAACGACACGTCGAACGTGGTTGCGGTCTTCTGCAACCACACATCCCGATCGGTGAGTGTGTACTCCGACTGCATCCAGAGCAGTTGATTCACGATGGCCGCATGCGGTACCGCGACTCCCTTGGGCTTGCCGGTGGAGCCGGACGTGTAGATGACGTACGCAGGGTGTGCAGGCCGCAACGGTTCGATACGTTCGGCGTCGGTCAACGGCGCCGCGGAGACACCCGAAAGGTCGAGAGTGTCGAGGTCCGACACGGGGATCCCGTTCGGCAGGTCCGGTCGGTCGGCCGAGGTGGTCAGCACGCACACCGGCTGTGCCGACCCGAGCACGTAACTCGTTCGCTCTGCCGGGTGATCGGGATCGACCGGCACGTATGCACCACCGGCCTTGAGTACGGCGTAGATTCCGACGACCAGTTCCAGCGACCGCCGCATCACCACGGCCACTCGGGTTTCGGGGGCCACACCCAGTGCGATCAGATGCCGGGCAAGCTGGTTCGCGCGCGCATCGAGGGCTGCGTACGTCAGTACGTCACCGTCGAAATCGACGGCAACAGCATCGGGTGTACGCGCCGCCTGCGCCTCGAACGACGTCAGCAGCGTCGACTCCGGCACGTGGTGGTCGGTGGCGTTCCAGTCGTGCATCACCTGCGCGTACTCGCCCGGGATGAATCCGGTGACCTCGGCTACCGCGGCGGAGGGCTCTGCGATCAACGCACGGATGACCGAATCGAGCCGCGCCGCAATCAGCTTCGCCTCGTCGCTCTCGAAGGTGTCCGGCAGGTAGGCAACCCCGAGCCGCAGGGTGTCGTCGACCTGGGCCATCAGGCTCAATGGGTAGTGGGTGACACTGTGCACCTCGACCGAGTCCACGCGCATACCGGCGATGTCGGTCTGCGCCTGCAGCGCCGCCTGATCCACGGGGTACGACTCGAAGACGGTGAGCGTGTCGAACAGCACCCCGACCCCCGCCTCGGCCTGGATTTCCGTCAGGCCGAGATAGTGGTGATCGAGCAAATCGGCCTGCTGCCCCTGCACCCGTGCCAGCAAGCCGGCCACCGACTCGTCGGCGTCGATTCGTACCCGGACGGGGACGGTGTTGATGAAGAGCCCGACCATCGATTCGATCCCGGGGATGTGCGGGGGGCGGCCCGAGACGGTGGCGCCGAATACGACGTCGTCCCGTCCGGTAAGTCGCCTGAGCAGCAGGGCCCACGCAGTCTGGATCACCGTGTTCGGCGTGACGCCGTGCTGTCGGGCGAACGCCAGCAGCTCGGCGGTGTCCGCCTCGGAAAAGTGGATCGGAACTTCCTCCGGGTCCACCGTCACGGTGCCGCCGGTGCGGGCAGGCGCGAGCAGAGTCGGCTCGTCGAGGCCATCCAACGCGTGCGCCCACGCGGCCCGCGAGGCGGAGGGGTCTCGGCGGGCCAGCCAGTCGAGGTATTCCCGGTACGGCCGCACCGCCGGGAGCGCGGACTGATCGCCCGCGGTCGCGTAGAGCACCAGCAGGTCCTGGACGATCAGCGGGATGGACCATCCGTCGAGGAGGATGTGGTGGTTGGTCATCGCCAACTCGTACCGCCCGGCGCCCGTGCGCACGAGCAGCAGACGCAGCAGCGGCGCGTCGGACAAGTCGAACGGGGCGGTCCGGTTCTCTGCGACCAGCGCCTCGAGTTCCCTTTCCCCGAAATCACTCTCACGGCCCGACAGGTCTACCACGGTCAGTGGGACCTCCACCCCGCGGAGGGGGATCTGCGCCGTGACGTCGCCGTCCTGCACGAACACCACCCGCAGGTTGGAATACCGCTCCAGGAGCGCAGCGGCGGCGGCCCGCATCCGATCCGCCGACACGTCGCCGAGCAGGGTCATCCGCAGCTGAGAATGGTAGACATCGACACTGTGCTCGGCGGCCAACAGCGAATGGAAATGGAAACCGGCCTGCAGCGGCGACAGCGCCCACACATCCTCGAGGGTCGGGTACGCCCGCTCCCAGACCTCGATCTGGGACTGGGTGAGCGCCACCGTACCGACGTCCGACGGGGTCAGTCCCCCACCGGATCCGGCGACGACGTGCTCGATCTGTGAGACGAGCGCCTGCTGCCACAGATCGACGAGTTCGCGAACGTCGTCGGCTGCGAGCAGTTCACCGGCGAACCGCACTGAAGCACCGAGTCGCGGTCCGGCATCGGTATCCGTCACTCCGACATTGATCTCGATCACTGCGGAAGCGCTCATCTCCGGATCGGTGTCACCCGAGAAGACGCGCGACGACGCAAGATCCGGCACCCAGCCGATCTCACGCATCTCCGGGGACAGATCGCCCATCCCGGTCTTTCCGAGGTAGTTGAAGACGACCTGGGGCGGGTCGAATCCCGCGAGAACGGTGGCCGTCGCCGGATTGAGGTATCGCAGCAGTCCGTACCCGACGCCCCGGTCGGGGACCGCCAGAAGTTGCTCTTTCACCGCCTTGATCGCGGCGCCGGCCGACGCGCCGCCGACGAGTGCGTCCTGTGTGTCCACTCCGTCCAGGGCGAGCCGAACCGGATACACGCTGGTGAACCAGCCGACGGTTCGAGACAGATCGGCGCCCGGCACGACCGACTCCTCGCGGCCGTGACCCTCGAGGGTGACGTATGCAGAGGCGGCGGGCACCCCGCGCGCACGGCGCCACTCGGTGAGGGCCACCGCGAAGCCGGCAAGCAGCGAATCACCGACCGAGCACCGGAATGCCTCCGGCACGCGGGCCAGCAGCGTGCCCGTGATCTCGGTGGACAGCTCGACGTGCAGCTCCTGCGTGGTCGAGGTCCGGTCCCGCACCGGATCGAGAGCCCTGTCGCCGAGGAGCGGGTCCGGAGCGTCGACAACGCTTCGCCAGTAGTCGAACTGCGCGAGGGCGGACGGCTGACGGGCAGCCTCCGACAACCCGTGCGACCACCGCCGCAACGACGTGCCGACCTCCGGCAGGTTCGGAGCGTGACCGGCTGCGACGGCACCTCCCGCCGCAACGAGGTCCGGCACGAGGATCCGCCAGGACACACCGTCGACGACCAGGTGATGAGCAACCACGAGGAGCCGCCCGGGCCGGGTCGCACCGCAGTCCAACCAGACGAACTGCGTGAGCACCGGGGTCTCGAAGTCGAACCGGTCGGCCGCGGCGGAGAGTTCGCGGTCGATCAGCGCATCGAAGGCTTCGTCGCCGAGGTCGGGATCCACCGGCACCGTCGTGACCAGTCGATCGGCGTCGACGGCACCGGCGGGCAACACCGAGTGACGCACGTCGGCACCGTCGCGGACCAGTCGGGACCGCAGCGCGTCGTGCCTGTCGAGTACCGCCTGCACCGTTGCCACGATGTCCGATCGCTCGATCCCGGTCGGCAGCGTGAGTAGCACGGACTGCGAATACCGGCCCACCGGACCCGACCGGTCGAGCAGCGATCGGACAACCGGGGTCAGCTCGACGTTCCCCACGCCGCCACCCGCCAGTTCGGCGAGCGCGAGCCGGTCCGCCGACGCGACGGTAGCCACTTCGGCGAGCGCGGCAATGCTCTTGCGCTCGAACACGTCCCGTGGGGTGAAGACGATCCCCGCGGCCTTGGCTCGCGACACCAGCTGGATCGACACGATGCTGTCGCCGCCGAGAGCGAAGAACGAGTCGTTCACCCCCAGGTCTTCGACGCCGAGCGCCTCCCGGAACAAGGCCGCGAGTGTTTCCTCCATCGGAGTACGTGGCTCCACTCGAGCGACCGCGACGTCACCGACGGCCGGGGCAGGCAACGCCGCGCGATCCAGTTTGCCGCTCGCGTTGAGCGGGAAGGCGTCGAGCGTGACGAACCCGTCCGGAATCATGTACTCGGGCAGCCGGCTCTCGGCATATGTCGTCAGTGCCTCTGTGTCGACCGTCGTGCCCATACGTGTGACGAGATAGGCCACCAATTGTTCGCTCGCCGCTCCGGAGTACACGGTCACGACCGCCTGGGCAACGGAGTCCGCGGATTCGAGTACCGCCTCGATCTCACCGAGCTCGATCCGCAGTCCGCGCAGCTTCACCTGGAAATCGTTGCGGCCGAGGTATTCCAATTCGCCGCGGTTATTCCAGCGAAGACGGTCACCGGTCCGGTACATCCGAGTGCCTGGCGCGTCGAAGGGGTTGGCCACGAACCGTTCGGCGGTGAGGTCGGGGCGTCCCGCGTATCCGCGAGACACCTGGGTGCCGGCCAGGTACAACTCGCCGGTCACTCCGGCAGGACTGGGGTGGAGCCGCTGGTCCAACACGTAGGCTCGGGTGTTCCACACCGGTGTACCCACGGTGACGCTGCCCGAGTTCGAGGTGTCCACCCATGAGGTGGTGGAGGCGGGCGCGACCTCCGCGGGACCGTACGCGTTGAGGACGGCAGCGTCCGAGACGGCCGCGAACCGCCGCGCCACAGTGACGGACAGTGCCTCGCCGCCGACGAACACGGTACGCAGCGACGAGAACCGGGACGGCACGATCACGTCGGTGAAGACGGCGAGCATCGACGGGACGAAATGTATCGCCGTGATCTGCTCGGTGTCGATCAGTTCCGCGAGGTAGTCGGGATCCTTGTGTCCGTCCGGTTCCGCGATCACGACGCGTGTTCCCACAGCCAGGGGCCACAACAATTCCCAGAGCGATGCGTCGAACGACTGTGGTGTCTTGACGGCAACCCGATCGGTCTCGTCCAGCGCGCCGAGAGACACCAGGAACCCGAAGTGGCTTCCGAGACCGGCGTGCGAGACGGCCACTCCCTTGGGTCGGCCGGTCGAACCCGAGGTGAAGATGACGTAGGCGAGGTTGTCGGCCGCGAGAGGCCGCAGCCGGTCGCGGTCCGTCACCGGGGCATCGTCGAACCGGTCGAGTTCGAGACCGTCCATCGAGAGCACCCGGACTCCGGAGTCTGTCTCGAACTCGCCTCGAACTGCGGTCAGGACGAGAACCGGGTCGGCTGCCTCGATGACGTGGGCCGCTCGCTCCGCCGGAAGGTCGACGTCGAGTGGCACGTACGCCGCGCCAGTCCGCAGCACGGCGTGCAGGGCGATCAGAAACTCGATCGACCGGCGGGCCGCGACCGCGACGGTGGTTTCGGTTCCGGCGCCTTCGGCGATGAGTGTGCGGGCCAACCGGTTGACCCGCGAGTTGAATTCCCGGTACGTCACAGACACGTCGCGGTACACCACCGCCACCGCATCAGGTGTCCGTGCCGCCTGCTCGTCGTAGCGGGCGAGGTAGGGCCGCTCGCTCACCTCCACGTCCGTGGCGTTCCATTCGCGCAGTACGCGAACGAGTTCCCGTTGATCCAGCACCGGCAGGTCCCCCACCGCCGTGCCCGGATCGGCCAGCGCCGCCGCCACGATCCGCGCGAAACGGTCCGCGAACGACTCCGCCGTGTCACGGTCGAACAGATCGACCGCGTACGTGATCGCACCGGTGAGACCGGACACGGTGCCGCGCTCGTCTCGGATCTCGGTGAGCGTCACGTTCAGATCGAATTTCGCGATCTCCGGATTCATCTCGACGGCGCTCACCGTCAGACCCGGCAGTTTCAGCACTCCCGGTTCGAAGTTCTCGTATGACAGACCCACCTGGAACAGTGGGTGACGGGCTGTGGACCGGGCGGGTTCGAGTACCTCCACGAGACGCTCGAATGGCAGATCGGCGTGCGCGAATGCGGCGAGGTCGAACTCCCGCACCTGTGCGAGCAAGTCGGCGAATGACAGGTCGCCGGAAACTCGCGCGCGCAGGGTGAGAGTGTTGACGAACATGCCGACGAGGTCCTGCAGGGAGGGTTCGGCTCGGCCGGCGACGGGCGTGCCGACGGTGACGTCCACCGCGTTCGACAGCCGTGAGAGCAGAACCGACAGCGCGGCGTGCCACACCATGAACGGCGTGGCAGCGGAGCGGGCCGCGAGGTCGGCGACGGCTTTCGCCGTGGCAGCGTCGACCGAGAACGGTATTGTCGCACCCGAATTCGTCGGCACGGCCGGGCGGGGCCGATCAGCGGGCAGCTCCAGCAGGTCGGGGATGCCGTCGAGCGCCGCGAACCAGAATTCGATCTGCTCGGCGGCCTGCGACCGACCGTCGGTCTCGTCGCCGAGAAACTCCGCCTGCCAGTAGCTGTAGTCCGCGTACTGCACGTCCAACGGCGCCCACGACGGTGCCCGCCCAGCCGTACGCGCCGTGTAGGCGAGCAGGATGTCACGTGCGAGCGGGGCCATCGACGATCCGTCGGCGGAGATGTGGTGCACCACCACGGCCAGCACGTGTTCGTCGACGGACAGTCGCAGCAATGCCGTGCGCAATGGCACCGCGGACGTGACGTCGAAGCCCCCGGTGGCGAGCGTCAGGAGTCGTGCCGGCAGCTCGGCCTCGGTAGTCGGCTGCACGTCGAGATCGAGCGACACCTCGTCGGCGCCGACGATCACCTGATGCGGGCCGTCCGTCGAGTCCGGATACAGGGTACGCAGGGACTCGTGACGGCCGAGGACGTCGCGGATCGCCGAACGCAGTCCGTCGCCGTCGAGCTTGCCGGACAGGCGCAGGGCGAAGGGCATGTTGTAGGCCGCGGATGCGGTATCGAACTGGTTGAGGAACCACATGCGACGTTGCGCCGGGGACAGCGGAATCCGTCCGGCACGCGTGGCGGCGACCAGTGGGGCACGTGGTGCCGTCGGCACTGTTCCCTCGATGCGCTCCGCGAGGGCCCCGACGGTGGGGGCATCGAACAGGTCACGCAGGGCGAGCGGCGCACCCAGCTCGGCCCGAATACGAGAGGTGACCCGGGTGGCGACGAGCGAGTTACCGCCGACGTCGAAGAAGTTGTCCCGGACGCCGATACGGTCGAGACCGAGAACCTCGGCGAAGATCGCCGCGAGGTTGGCCTCGACGGACGTGCGCGGGGCCACGTACTCCGTGTCGGAGCCACCGAATTCGGGTGCGGGCAGCGCCTTGCGATCGAGCTTTCCACTCGTATTGAGCGGGAATTCGTCGACGACCATCAGCGCTGCCGGAATCATGTACGCCGGCAGGGACGCCGCCGTGCACTCTCGAAGTCGCGTGACACCGAGGTCGTGTCCCGGCTCGGGCACGACGTACGCGACGAGGTGATCGCCGGTGCCGGGATCGGAATGGACCAGCACGGCAGCGCTGGTGACCGACGGGTGTGCCCGCAGGACGAATTCGATCTCGCCGAGCTCGATGCGCTGGCCTCGGAACTTGACCTGGAAGTCGGTGCGCCCGATGTATTCGAGTGCGCCCGCCGACGTCCATCGCACGAGGTCGCCGGTGCGGTACATGCGCAGGCCGGGCGTGAACGGATTGGCCACGAACCGGTCCGAGGTGAGATCGACGCGGCCGAGGTATCCCCGGGCCAGCTGCTCGCCCGCCAGATAGAGCTCACCGGCAACGCCGGGGGGAACCGGGTGCAGGCGCGAATCGAGAACGTAGACCTGGGTGTTCCACTCGGGCGCGCCGATCGGTACCGTGCCGGTGACCGTGGTCGCGGTGTCCCAGTACGTGACCGAGACTGCCGCCTCGGTGGGCCCGTACAGGTTGTGCAGTCCGGCGTCGGACAGTGCCCGGAACCGCGTTACGGTCTCCGGGGGCAGCGCCTCGCCGATCACGAAGACGTGCCGCAGGGTGGCGCACGAGGTGGTGGGCACGGACGCGACGAAGGCGTCGAGCATCGAAGGCACGAAGTCGGTGACCGTGACACCGCGCTCGTCGATGACCCGGGCGAGGTACTCGGGGTCGCGGTGACCGTCCGGGGTCGCCAGCACCATCGTGGCGCCCGTGTGCAGCGGCCAGAAGTAACCCCACAGCGATACGTCGAAAGTGGTTGCGGTCTTCTGCAGTAGCACGTCCCGTTCGGTGAGCGCGTATTCCGACTGCATCCACAGGATCTGATTGACGATCCCGCGGTGCGGCACCGATACCCCCTTGGGCCGACCGGTGGAGCCCGAGGTGTAGATGACGTATGCGGGGTTGTCCGGGCGGAGCGGTGCCAGTCGGTCGGAGTCGGTGACGGGTTCGCCGGAATAGGAATCCAGCGCGATCCGATCGATCTCCACGAATGACGAACCCGCGGGAAGTGCGCTGCGGTCGGACGAGGTCGTGAGCACGCAGACGGGCTGTGCGGAGTCGAGCACATACCCTATCCGGTCCATCGGGTGATCGGGATCGACCGGCACATAGGCACCGCCGGCTTTGACGATCGCGTACATGCCCACCAGCAGGTCCGGTGAACGCCGCATCGCCAGCCCGACACGCGATTCGGGCCCCACCCCTCTGTCGATCAGGTGGCGCGCCAGACTGTTTGCGCGGCAATCGAGTTGGGAATACGACAATGTGACGTCTTCGAACACCACCGCCACCGCATCCGGTGTGCGGGCAACCTGTGCGTCGAACAACTCGGGCAGACACATCGCGGGCACGCGGTGCCCGGTGTCGTTCCACGTGCCGAGGAGACGGTCGCGTTCGGCGGCGTGGAGCAGGGGAAGATCACCGACTGCCGTCGCGGAGGATTCCGCGACCGAGCGCAGCAGGTTCACGAATCGCTCGGCCATCGACACGACGGTCGGCTCGTCGAACAGATCGGTGGCGTACTCGAAGCCGGCCGCGAGACCGCCCGGCGTCCCCGCGTCACCGAACCGTTCGGCGACGGTCAACTGGAGGTCGAATTTCGCGACGTGTACATCGATTTCTGCCGCCGCGACCTCGAGGCCTGACAGTTCGACGGAGGTGGGCGCGGTGTTCTGGAACGAGAGCATGACCTGGAACAGCGGATGACGGGCGGCGGACCGGTCGGGGCTGAGCACCTCCACGAGTCGCTCGAACGGGACGTCGGCGTGGGAGAACGCCGCAAGGTCGGCGTCGCGGACCCGGTCGAGAACCTCCTCGAACGTATCGCCCGGCTCGGCGGTCGCGCGAAGCACCAGGGTGTTGACAAACATGCCCACGAGGTCGTCGAGCGCTTCCTCGCCGCGTCCGGCGACCGGAGTGCCGATGACGATGTCCGTTCCGGCGCCGAGGCGTTGGAACAGCACCACGAGGGCTGCGTGGGTGACCATGAACAGTGTGGTGCCGGTGCTCTGTGCCAGATCGACGAGACGCCCGTGGACGTCGGCCGGGATCGTGAATTCGACACGACTACCACGATGCGACATCTCGGCGGGCCGTGGCCTGTCGGTGGGCAGCTCGAGCATCTGGGGCACTCCGGCGAGCGCCGACTGCCAGTGGGCGATCTGTCGGGCGGACAGGCTGTCCGGGTCGTCTTCCGAACCCAGTAGTTCGCGCTGCCAGAGCGTGTAGTCGGCGTACTGCACCGGGAGGGGCACCCACGTGGGCGCGTGACCGGCGACGCGCGCCGCGTACGCGACCATCACATCGGCGGCCAGCGGGTTCATGGACCAGCCGTCGGCGGCGATGTGATGAACCACGAGGACGAGGACGTGCCGGTCGGGCGCCTCCCGGAACAGTCCGGCGCGCAGCGGTGTGTCGGCGGTGAGGTCGAATCCGGCACCGCCGAAGGCCGTCACCGCGGCGGTGAGCGACTCGGCGTCGACGTCGATCGGATCCGTCTCGGACAGCACGCTCGCGGTGGGCATGATCAGCTGGTGGGGTCCGTCCGGGGTGTCGGGGGAGACGGTGCGCAGCGCCTCGTGCCGTTCCTGGACATCGCCGAGCGCCGCTCGCAGGGCTTCCCGGTCGAGAGCGCCGGTGAGCCGCAGGGCGATCGGCAGGTTGTAGGCGGCCGAGTCCGTGTCGAACTGGTTGAGGAACCACATTCGTTGCTGCGCAACGGAGAGGGGTATGTGGGCGGGTCGTTCCCGCGCTTCCAGCACCGGCCGCGAGTCGGCCTGCGGGCCGGCGTGCGACGCCGCGACCGCCAGTTGCGACACCGACGGCGACTGGAACAGATCCCGGACCCCGATCCGCACACCGAGGGCGGCGTTCACTCGGGATACGACCTGGGTGGCCATCAGCGAGTTGCCGCCGAGTTCGAAGAAACCGGTGTCGACGCTCAGTTCGGGGAGGCCGAGGACGTCGCGGAAGATCTCGAGGAGGATCTCCTCGCTGACCGTTCTCGGGCGCACGATGTCGGCCGAGCGTGCGGCGAATACCGGTGCGGGCAGTGCGTTGCGGTCGAGTTTGCCCGCCGGGGTCAGCGGCAGCGAATCCAACACCATGATCGACGACGGCACCATGTATCCGGGAAGACGCGTCCCGACGAACTCCGACAACACCCGGGTTTCGACGTCAGTTCCCGGCGCCGGCAGAACATACGAGACCAGGCGACTGCTGCCGCTCCCGTCGTCATAGCCGACCGTGTGGGCGAACTCCACCACCGGATGCGCAGTCAGCGCGGCGTCGATCTCACCCAATTCGATCCGGAACCCCCGGATCTTCACCTGAAAATCACTGCGGCCCAGAAACTCCAGAACCGGGGGTCCGTCAGGGGCGGTCATCCAGCGGACCACGTCACCGGTGCGGTACATCCGCCCGCCGATGCCGAACGGGCTCGCCACGAACCGCTCCGCCGTCAACCCGGTCCTGTGCACATACCCGCGAGCCAAGCTGGAGCCGAGGACGTATAGTTCGCCGCGCACTCCGGCCGGGACCGGACGCAACCGGTGGTCGAGGACGACGAGGTCGACCCCGACGGTCGGTGACCCGATGCTCACCGTCTGCCCGGGGACCATCGGACCGGTCGCCGACGACATGATCGTCGTCTCACTCGGACCGTACGCATTGACCATGATCCGGCCCGGCGCCCACCGCCCCACCAACTCCGGCGGACACACATCGCCCGCCACCACCACAGTTTTCAGATGGTCCAGACCGCGGTGATCGAGCGACGCCAATGCCGCTGGAGTGCAAAACGCATGCGTCACCCGCTGTTCGGCAAGGAACTCCGCCAACTCGGTGCCACCGTAGATCGTGGTCGGCGCCACCACCAGGGTCGCACCCACACACACCGCCATCACCAACTCGAACACCGAGGCGTCGAAACTCGGCGACGCGAAATGCAACACCCGCGACCCCGCCGACACCCCCAACCGATCCCGCTCGTCCGCGGCGAGGTTCACCAGACCCCGGTGCGTGACCGCCACACCCTTCGGCCGACCCGTCGACCCCGACGTATAAATCACATACGCCGGATGATCCAACGACAACGCGCCCGTCCGGTCGGCGTCGGTGACCGCATCCGCCGGATACGAGGCGAGGGCCGACAAGAACTCGTCGTCGTCGAGGACGATCCAGTGGGTGGTGTCGGGCAGGTTCTCCTTCAGCGCGGCAGTGGTCACACCGATCGGCGCCCCGCAATCCTCGAGCATGTGCACGATCCGCTCGAACGGATAGCCCGGATCCACCGGAACGAACGCCGCCCCCGTCTTCGCCACCGCCCACATACTCGATACGGACTCGACCGACCGCGGCAACGCCAGCGCGACGGCAGCCTCGGGACCGACCTGGAGGTCGATCAGGAGGCGCGCGAGCCGGTTCGACGTCTCGTCCAGGGCGCGGTAGCTCAGGGCGTCGGCGGACGTCCCGTGCCCGGGTGCGACGAGGGCATCCCCGTCCGGGTTGCTGCGGACGGCGCCGGCGAGCAGATCCGGCAGCGTGACCGGTGCGAATCCGGTTCTCCCGGTGGCGGGCACCAGGCTGCGGCGTTCGTCCTCCTCGAGGATCTCGAGGTCGCCGACCCGTCGTGGTTCATCGGTGTCGGCGGTGAGGAACGCGCCGAGGAACCGGGTGAAGCGAATGTGATGGGCGCGGAGGGTGTCTTCGGAGTACAGGTCCGGGTTGGCCTCGAAGTCCAGGTTGAGGCTGGTGCCGGCGACCCCGTGATAGACGTTGACCGCGAGGTCGGTGATCGGACCGGTGGACAGCAGTTCGAGCCTGCCGACGATGCTCCCGAGGGTGATCTCGTCGTGGAACAGCATGACGTTGATCAGGGGGCCGTAGAAACCCTGCTGCTCGGTGGCCGCGTCGCGTCGGATGTCGATGTGCGGGTAGCGCTGGTGGCGGAGCGCCGCGGTGACTTCCAGCCGGACCGCTGCCACCAGCTCCGCGTTCGTCATGTCCGGGCGGACATGCAGGCGCAGCGGGACCACATTGGAGACCATGCCGCCGGAGCGGCGGAGCAGCGCGGTGGTGCGGGCGGTGACGGGCAGGCTGACCGCGACCTCTTCGCGTCCGGTCATCCGGGACAGGTACGCGGCGAACGCGGCGATGACCTCGAACGCGGTCGACGAGTCGTGACGGTCCGTCGCGGCCTCGAGGTGGTCGACGAGGGTGCCGGGGATCTGCCCACCCGTCGTCCGGCTTCGTGCCCGCGCGGGCGCGGAGCGGTCGATGAGGCTGTGCGGTTCACCGATCGTGGACACCCGCTCGGACCAGTACTTCTGGTCGGCGCGGTAGCGCGGCGAGATCCGGTAGTCCTCGTCGACCCCGGCGACTTCGGTGAGTGCGGCCGCCTTGGACGGTGTGGCGGCACGCCCCTGGACGGCTGCGGTGTACAGCTGCGTGGTCCGGTCGACGAGCGTCATCGATCCCATGCCGTCGAGCGCGACGTGGTGGACGCGGCTGTACCAGTAGTGACGATCCGGCCCGGTGCACAGGACCGCCGAGGTGACGAGCCGGTCGCGGCACATGTCGAGCGGGGTGGTGTACTCCCGCCGCATCCACTCCTTGGCCGCCGCCCTCGGATCGGGCTCGTGCTGCAGGTCGACGAACCTGACCGACGCGTCCAGGGTCGGATCGACCAGCTGATAGGGAACTCCGTCGACCTCGACGAGGCGAAGGAAGGCGGAGCCGAGTTCGCGGCCGGCGGCGACCAACGACTCCGACAGCAACGTCACGTCGAGGACACCCACCAGTTCGACGCACTGCGCGATAGTGACAGGCACGGCGGGATCGAGCTGCTGGGCGAACCACATACCCCGTTGAGCGGTGGAGAGGGGGAAGGCACCGTCCGGAATACGACCCACGGCGGTCACGTCACCACTCGGCACAGCTTCGACCACCTTGTTCGTCCTCTTCCCACTCCGGCGGTGGGCACGACACCCACCGGCCACCCAAGAAACTTATAGTGACCTGCGAACCTGGGAATTTACCGAACCTTACCCGGGAGTACGCTTCAGGTTCCTATCGGACGTACGGTTCAGACCGTTTCAGGGCGTCTCAGAATGTGGACATATGGCGGCTTTGCCCACGGGTACCAGGTTTCAAAGCACCTAACCCAGCGCTGCCCACGCGTTCCGAAGAAGTAATGGGGCAGCGGTCGGTACCCGGTGCTATCTGGCTGGCACACCCTTGATTCTGGCGAGCCGGTTCCGCAGCCCCCATTGCGTGACCTTGAGAAGCGCTTCGCGGACGATCCCGCCGCTCATCTTGGATTCACCGATTTCTCGTTCCGTGAATGTAATGGGAACCTCCCGGACGGTAAAGCCCTCCTGGATCGCCCGCCACGCCAGGTCGACCTGGAAGCAGTAGCCGTGCGACTCCACCGCAGCGAGGTCGAGCTTCTCGAGCACCTCGCGGCGGTACGCCCGGTATCCGCCGGTGATGTCCTTGATCTTCACGCCCAGGGCGAGTCGCGAGTAGATGTTCCCGCCACGCGAGAGCCACTCGCGGTGCTTCGGCCAGTTGACAACCGTGCCGCCCGGCACGTACCGCGAACCGAGCACGAGGTCGGCGCCGGCGTCGACCTGGTCGAGGAGGCGATGCAACTGCTCGGGCGCGTGGCTGCCGTCCGCGTCCATTTCGACGAGGACGGTGTAGTCGCGGTCCAGGCCCCAGCGGAAACCGGCGATGTAGGCGGCTCCGAGACCGTTCTTCTCGGTGCGGTGCATCACGTGGATGCGACCGGCGTCGTCGTTCGACGCGAGGGCGTCCGCGACGTCTCCGGTGCCGTCCGGGCTGCCGTCGTCGACGACGAGAACATGCGTCTGGGGTAGCGCCGCATGCAGGCGCCCCACGATCAGGCCGAGATTCTCCCGCTCGTCATACGTCGGAATGATCACCAGAGTCCGTGCGCTCGGTGCCCCGCTCTGCCCGGAATCGGTCTCCGATGCCATGAGGATCCTCCCTGCCGGCAACTGCCGGCGCCTTCTCGGTACTGCGTTGAATCAGTGTGCGAACTGTGCGTCGTCGTTGCACCACGGCGAACGCGACGGCAGCGACGGCGCCGACACAGAGAAGAACCTCCGGAATCGGGCCGAGCCGACTTGCCAGCGTAGTACCGGTGCGGAGCGGCACCTGCGACACCAGGGCCGCGGGTACGAAAAGTGAGGTTTCCGCCGCCGTGGAGCCGTCGGGGCCGATGATCGCGCTCACACCGCTGGTCGCGGCGACGACGACGGCGCGCCCGTGCTCCACTGCCCGCACCTTCGACATGGCGAGCTGCTGGTACGTCATCTCGGTGTCGCCGAACGTGGCGTTGTTGGTCGGGACGGCGAGCAGTTCGGCGCCGCTGCGCACCGACTGCTCGAAAGCCCGGTCGAAGGCCACCTCGTAGCAGGTCGCGACGCCGACGGCGATTCCGTCCGCGTGGACGACCCCGTCGCCGTCGCCGGGAACGAAGTTGCCCGCCCGGTCGGCGTACGAGGAGAAGTGCCGGAAGAACCCGCGGTACGGCAGGTACTCGCCGAACGGCTGGATGATCTTCTTGTCGTGCTGCTCCTGCGGTCCCGCATCGCCGTCCCACACGATCACCGAGTTGGTGGTGGTGCGGTCCGAGTTCACGAGCACCGCACCCACCAGGATGGGCGCGCCGATCGCCTCGGACGCCCGGGAGATGTCGGCGGCGGCATCTGCGTTGCGCAGGGGATCGATGTCGGACGCGTTCTCGGGCCAGACTACGAGGTCGGGCTGCGGCGCCGCTCCCGACGCGACGTCGTCGGCGAGTTCGAGGGTGCGGTTCACATGATTGTCGAGGACCCGCTTGCGTTGGTCGTTGAAGTCGAGTCCGAGTTTGGGGACGCTGCCCTGGATCGCGGCGACGGTGATCGTCCGGTCTCCCGAGTCCATGCCGGGCAGTGTCGGCCACAGTGCGAGTGACACGACGGTCGCGGCGAGGGCGGCGACCAGACCACCTGCGAACGGCCGCGTCCAGTTCAGGGCGCCGCCCGCCCGGGCCCGCACCGTCACTGCGACGGATGCCAGTCCGGCGCCGGTCAGCGCGACAGCGAAGCTGAGCAGCGGGGAACCGCCGATGCTCGCGAGCGGCAGGAACCAGCCCTCCGACTGGCCGAACGCCAACCGCCCCCAGGGGAAGCCGCCGAACGGCACGCTCGCGCGCAGCCATTCCGTGAGCGACCAGCACGCCGCGATCCACAGCGGGGCCCAGCGCAGCCGGGAGACGAGCACGGCGAGCACCCCGAACAGTCCGATGAACAGCGATTCGACCGCGGCGAGGGCAAGCCACGGGAGGGCTCCGACGAACACCCCGATCCACGGGAGCAGCGGCACGAGGAAACCGAGTCCCGCGAGGTAGCCGTAGCCGAAGCCCGCGCGCAGTCTCGGTGCCGCACCCCCGGCGCCGGTGAGGACCAGCGTCAGCACGGCGATGCCGATGGGTGCGAGGAACCAGAGGGGACGGGGCGCAAATCCGGCGAACACGAGGAATCCCGCGGCCACCGACAGGACGGAACGCACCAGCACGCCGGGCTTTCCGGTGGTCCACCGAGGTGTCGTGCTACCGCTCATGGACGACGCTCCCCCGGTGCACCGAACGCAGCAGCACCGGCGTGGGCGCGTCGTCCTCGAGCCGCGGCAGAGCCGGGACCCGGGAGCGGGGATCGGTCGACCACCGCTGCACGGAGTCCTTCGGCGCGCTGACCACGAGTTCACCGGCATCCCACACCGCGTACGACGCCGGCGCTCCCGGGTCGAGCGTGCCGGCGAGACCGTCCCGGACCCCGCCGGCCCGCCATGCACCGCGCGTGGCCGCCGAGAACGCCGCGCGCGGGGAGATCCCGCTGCCGGGCGTGCGGTGGTGGACGGCCGCGCGCAGCATCGCCCAGGGGTCGACCGGGGTGACGGGTGCGTCGGAGCTCAGTGCCAGCGACACCCCGGCGGAGGCGGCGGCGGCGAACGGGTTGAGAGTGAGGGCACGGTCGGTTCCGAGGCGCTGCGCGTACAGGCCGTCGGTCCCACCCCACAGGGCGTCGAACGCGGGCTGGACGCTGGCGATCACACCCCACTGCGCGAGCCGCGCCGCGTCGTCACCGGTCATCATCTCGGCGTGTTCGAGTCGGTGCCCGGCCTTCGCGACCGCGGGACCGCCCAGCTCGTCGGCGACGACGGCGAACGCGTCGACCGCGGCCCGGACGGCGGCGTCGCCGATGACGTGGAACCCGGCCTGGATGCCGGCGATCGTGCAGGCGCGCACGTGTGCGGCGATCTCGTCGACACCCAGGTAGCTCTTGCCGGTGCCGCCGTCCAGATCTGCATAGGGTTCGCTGAGCCACGCCGTATGGGAGCCGAGGGATCCGTCGATGAACAGGTCGCCGCCCAGCGCGTGGGCGCCGGTGGAGTTCAGCAACTTCCTGGCCTCGTCGGCGTCGGTGACCGCCTCGCCCCAGTAGCCGCGGACCTCGACACCGTGCGGGGTGGCCAGGAGTTCACGGAAATCGTCGAGTCCGGCGATGTCGGGGCCCCCGCACTCGTGCACCGCGACGATGCCGCGGGAGGCGATGGCGTCGAGGGCGGCGATGCGGGCGGCGGAACGCTGCTCGGCCGTCAGCAGCGAGCGCGCGACGGTGCGGGCGGCGTGGTGCGCCTCGAATGTCAGCGGGCCCTCCGGCGAGAACCCGGCGGCGACGCTCAGATCCGGGACCGACCGGCGCAGGGCGGTCGAACACGCTGCCGAATGGACGTCGATCCGGGACAGATACACCGTGCGCCCGGGCGCGGCCTCGTCGAGCTGCGCCGTGGTGGGACCGGCGCCTTCCGGCCACGCCGATTCGTCCCAGCCGTGTCCCCAGATGACCGCGTCGCCGTGGGTGCGGGCGAAGGACGCGAGCCGGTCGAGGCATTCGCGAAGCGACCCGACACCGACCAGGTCGAGGCCCACGATGTTCAGGCCGAGCGCCGTGACGTGCACGTGGGTGTCGACGAATGCCGGGGTGACGAACGCGCCGCCGAGGTCGACCACGTCGGCGCCGCGGTGCAGCGCGCGGGCCGCGCGGTCGTCGCCGACCCACGACACGACACCGTCGGTCACTGCCATCGACGTGGCGTCTGGAACAAAGGAACTGTAGATTCGGCCGCCGACCAGCAGTTGGGTAGTCACAGGCAACCAGTCTGCCTGTTAGGGCAGAACGCGGGGATCACGGGTCGCGGTTCGGGGCTCCTCGTCGATCACTTCGCCCTCGAAGACCTCCTCGACCACCTCCCCTTCGATCACCTCGCCGCGACCGCGTCGGGGTGCCCGCGCGAACGCCTCCGCCCCGGCCGCGACGGTGGCGGCACGCCTGCCGGCCAGCAGGACCACGACGGGCCGCAGGGCCCACCGGGCGGGGGGAACGAGGAAGAGCAGCCCGAGCACCGAGGTGACCAGGCCGGGGACGAACATCAGCGCGGAGCCCAGCGCGACGAGCGCGCCGTCCGCGACCGCGGCACCCGGCGAACCGTCGCCGCTCACCGCCCGGCGCAGGCCGTCCATCACACGACGCCACTGCGACCGCATCAGCAGCAGTCCGATCAGCGTTCCACCGAGCAGGAGGAGCACGGTCCACAGCACGCCGATCGCGATTCCGACCAGGACGAGCGCGGCGATCTCCACCACTACGTACAACAGGAAGAGTGCGGCGTACATGACGCCCCCTTTCGGACGGCCGGGTTCATCGAGGGTCTGGGTCAACCGTCTGATCGTTCAACGTTCGACGGCGCCGATTTTCTCCCGGCCGGAGATATCGAAGCGCTCACGATCTAAACCTCAAGTTGACATTGAGACTCTGCGCATGATGCAGTTCACTGCGATGGGGGTCTTCCGACCCCGCGCACAACGAGGAGCCGATATGACTCGTTCCACCGTCTTCCGCCGAGCCGCAATCGTTCTCGCGTCCACAGCCGCCTTCGGCATGCTGCCTTCGGGGCCGGCGTCGGCAGCACCGGTCGCCGACTTCGCGAAGGGTGCCGCCGAACTGCAGGCGCTGGCCACCGAGGTCTCCCCCGCCGCGACCGCCGCCGTGGACGCTCTCCTCGGCGCCAGTGTGTTCATCCCGAAGAACGTGCTCGAAGTCGGACTGACCACCCCGCAGGACTTCATGTACCCGTCCCCCACCCTCGGATGCGGCGTCGCCGACAATCCCGCGACGGTCACGCTGGCAAGCGCCCAGGGCGGACCGAACCTGTTCCCCCAGATCACCGCGAACCAACTCCGATTCCAGGCCATCCCCGCCTACGTCGCGATCCCGCAGTCGTCCGATCTCAGCGTCGCCTGGATCAACCTCACGACATTCCAGGGCGGGATCGTCAAGCTCGACGACAAGCTGCCGCTCATCAACACCCCGTTGCTGTCCAAGATCGTCGACACCGGCAAGGGAACCGTCCTCGCGACGATGTTCGGCACCGTCGGCTACGCCGACTCCGTCACGTGCACCGTGGTCCCGACCGTCGGCACCTTCACCGTCTAGCGGCAGTTCGCTTCCCCACCCGCCGGCCTACGAGCCGGGTCGTACCAGGCCCGTCTCGTAGGCCAGCACCACTGCCTGCACCCGGTCGCGGACGTTCAACTTGGTCAGAATCCGGCCCACGTGCGACTTGATGGTCGACTCCGACAGGAACAGCTGACCGGCGATCTCCGTGTTGGACAACCCAGTGGCGACCAGCTGCAGCACTTCCCGTTCACGCTCGGTCAGTACGTCGAGGACTTCCGGGTCACGAAGCGGTGCCGGACCGTCGTCGAGGAACCTCGCCAGCAGCCGGCGGGTTACCTTCGGCGACACCACGGCGTCACCCGCGGCCACGCTGCGGATGGCCGACACCAGGTCTTCCGACGGGGTGTCCTTGAGCAGGAAGCCGCTGGCCCCGGCCCGCAACGCACCCATGGCGTGCTCGTCGAGATCGAAGGTGGTCATCACCAGCACGCGGCTCGCAACGCCCGACTCCAGGATCTGGGCGGTCGCGCTGACACCGTCCACCACCGGCATGCGGACGTCCATCAACACCACGTCGGGTTCGAGTTTGCGGACCGCGGCGACGGCGGCGGCGCCGTCGCTCGCCTCACCGACGACTGTGATGTCGTCCTGAGCGTCGAGCACCATGTTGAGGCCCATCCGCATCAGTTCCTGGTCGTCGACGAGTAGCACGGTGATCGGCACAGCGCCAACCTAACACCGCAGTCCCGGTGGGCGCCCGGCCCGCACGCCGGTCCGCGGGACGCGGCGGTCACGAGTAGATAACCAAACCAAGACCGGCAGAAACGCTGGCATACGCTCGAAGTCTGCCTATGATCAAGTCGGCGGCCAGTCGGAGTGCCCAGAGATCGGGGTGTCCAGATGCGAATCGCGGATGTGTTGCGGAACAAGGGTCCGGCCGTGGTGACGGTCGATCCGGAGATGCCGGTCAGCACGCTGATCGGCGAACTCGCCAGGCACAATGTGGGCGCCCTGGTGGTGATGGAGAACGACGCCGTCGTCGGGATCGTCACCGAACGCGACGTGGTGCGCCGCATCCACGAGCGCGGCCCCGACATCCTGAATGCCCGGGTCGTGGACATCATGACGACGTCGGTGTTCGCCTGTCTCCCGACCGACACCGTGGACAGTCTCGCCGAAACCATGACCGAACGCCGGATCCGGCATCTGCCGGTGATCGTGGACGGTCAGCTGGTCGGCATCGTCAGCATCGGCGACGTGGTGAAGAGCCGGATCGGCGAGCTGCAGACCGAACGCGACCAGCTCGAGTCCTACATCGACCACGGCTGAGTGAGAAGCACATGGCCTTGTTCGTCGTGGAATACACGTACAGCCCCGAGACGTCGTCCCTTCGCGACGATCACCGGACGCAGCATCGTGGGTGGCTCACCGAACTCGTCCGCCGCAAGATCATGCGCTCGACCGGCCCCCTCGCCGACGGTCACGGTGCGCTGTTCATCGTCGACGCCGAGGACGAGGACGCCGTCGCACACCTGTTCGCGCAGGATCCGTTCGCCCAGGAAAATCTGGTGGAGAAGGTGCAGATCCGCGGATGGACACCCGCGATGGGCGAACTCAGGGAGTAGGACGCACATCACACCCAGCCGGACGGGGCTCGGCTCCGAATACCTCTAGCGGATTGATCTGTCACACCGCGATCATCGCTGTACGTGTCGTCGTCGGGGCGAAGTATCGAAGGAAGTATGCATGTCCGGGTTCCCTCTCGAACCGGCCGACGGTCACGGCCACGACGCGTTCTCAGCGCTGCTCGTTTCTCTTCCGCGTGCCGTCTGTGTCTACGACGACCGCCGGCAGCTGGTGTTGACGAACCCTGCTCTGGCCGCCCTCGTCGGGTACCGGACCGACGAACTCGATCGGGTGGACCTCGCGGGATTGATGCACCCGTCGGACGCGCCGCGCTGGTTCGGCCTCGTCCGGGATGTCCTCGATACCGGCACCGCCCATGCGGGGTATGCCCGCGTCCGGCACAGGAACGGGAACTGGCTGTGGGCGCACGGGTTCGCCTCCACGTTCACCTCCGCGGATACCCGCTTCGTCGTGCTCGTGTGGCAGGACATGACGGACGAGGTCTGGGAAAATCCACGCTTGCTCGACAAGGCCGAACGCGCTTCGGTCGACGCCTCCTCCGGGCTCCTCCAGCCGCCGCCTCCCGGTGAGTCGGTCCACGACATGGCGGCCGATGTCGTCCGTTCGCGGGCAGTCATCGAACAGGCCAAGGGTGCGTTGATGCTCGTCTATTCCCTCTCCGCCGACGCCGCCTTCGACCTTCTGACGTGGCGGTCACAGCAGACGAACACGAAGATCCGTGTGATCGCCGAGCGACTCGTTCTCGCGTTCGGCGACGAATTCCACACGCCCACTTCGTTTCGCGACCGTTTCGACGCTCTGCTTCTCACCGCTCACGAGCGACACAGCCGATAGAAGATCCCCGGGGGCGGTCCCGCGACCTGGGGGCTCAACCCGCGGAACCTGGGCCGGTGGTGCCACCGGTGACGCTTCCGACCCTGGGGCGTCGATTTCCCGTCTTCTCGAATGACTAAACAGTCGTCGGCACCAGCGAGTTCGCGCGGCAGGACATTTCCGGGGACTCGCGACCGTGTTGCCGTCAGTTCGGTGGCTGCGAGCAGCAGTCGCGGCTGCACTCTCTAGGATGTCGCGGTGTCCACAGGATTGCTGAACGAACCGCTCGAGCGGTCTGCCCCGCCACCGGTACCGAGCCCGTTCCGGGCGCCGGCGATCCTCGCTGCGTCCGGCGCGGTGGTGGCGGCCGTGTTGTTCTGGATCGTCTCCGGCAGCCTCACCGACGACGCCTACATCAGTTTGTCGGCCGCCAGGAACCTGGCCGTCCACGGGGAGTGGGCGATCGTCCACGGACTGACCGCGAACACGTCGACGTCCCCGCTCAATGTGCTCGTGCTCGGGGCACTGACGTTCCTGACCCGGTTGTGGGGCCCGGGCGATCCCCTGTTCGCACTCGGAATGCTCAACGTCGCGGTCACCGCCCTGTTGGGCTGGGTGCTCGCGCGGACGTGTCGGCGGCTCGGCCTCGGGACCGTGTGGGCGGTGCTCGCCGGTGCGCTGGTGGTGTTCAACCCGTTCGTGTTGTCGGCGGTCGGGCTCGAGGTGCTGCTGATCCCGGCGGCCGTCGCGGTGATGGTGTGGTTCGCGTTCGAGGGCAGGGCCGCCTGGTTCGGTGCGGCCGCAGGAATGGCGGCGCTCGTGCGTCTGGACCTGCTCGTCTTCGTCGTGGTCATCGCCGCCCTGTCGCCGGCGATTCGCACGCAACTGCGCCGCGCCCTCGCCGGCTTCGCCGCGATCGCCGGGCCGTGGTACCTGTTCAGCTGGGTCGTACTCGGTTCGGCTCTGCCCGACACCTTCCTGATCAAGCAGGGCCAGGCCTCCGATGTGGGCGGCTTCAACTACCTCACCGGCCCGGTCATGTACTTCGAGTCCAACCCGTGGCGGACCGTGGCGGCATTCGGTCCCGCGGCCCTCGCACTCGTCCTGATTCTCGTCGCGCTCGCCTCGTACGCCAGGCCATGGAAGCGACCGGTGCCGTTGCCCGTGCCGCTGCTCGCGCTCGGACTGTCCGGTGCCCTCTACTACGTCGCCTACGTCGTCCTCGATACCGTGCCGTACCACTGGTATTACGTGGCGCCCGCGACCACGCTGGCGATGTTCGCGGTCCTCGCCGCCGGAATCCATTGGAGCGCCGCGCGCGACACCACGGACCGCGCCGTCGCCGGCACGCTGGCCGGCCTGCTCGCCGTGCTGGGAGTCGGCGCCGTGTACTACGACGTCGAGAGCGGTCTCCCGTGGGACGCACCCCCCATCTTCGGTAACTGGGCGAGCGCGCAGGACTACGAGCGGGTCGGCCGGGCGGTCGGGACACTCGTCGGGGAGGCCCCGGTGCGATCCCCCGGTGAGATCGGGACCCTCGCGTACTTCTGTGAATGCGTCATCGTCGACGAGTTCTCCGACCGTGGACTGGTGGTCGAGGACCGGTTGGTGCCCCGTCTCGCGGAGGCAACCGAACCGGCGCGAACTTTGCTGCGCGCCAACTACGCCTTCTTCGACTATCGGCTCGCACCCGTGAACCCCGCATACGATCTCCGGTACGCGGAAGGCCGTGGTCCCGGCGGCCCGATGGCCTGGGACGTGTTCTCCGCCGCCCGCGGAGCCGGTCACTTCATCCTGGTGCCGCTCGTCGGCGGCTGACGCGGTCGTGCGGCCTGCCCTCGAAGACGTCGTAGCCGGGGGTGAGTCGGGCCGTTCGGCCACGATTCGAGCTGAACCATTGTCACGAGGTTGCCGATTCTCGTTTCGCGTCGAGTCGGTGAAGCAGGGCGCGAGCGCCGTCGAGGAGCAGTTCGAGTGCGTCGGGATAGGCGCTGCGGTCGGAGAGGTCGACGAGGAGGCCGGCGGTCGCAGCGATGTGCGGGTGCGTCTCGGCCGGCAGTTGCGCGTAGGAGGATCGCCACAGTTGCCGGTCGGACTCGCGGACGTCCTCTGGTAGCGCAAGTTCCGCTCCGTCGAGGGCGGCGAACGCCAGCATCTGATCGACGAACGCACGGTAGAGGCGCACCGCTGCGCCGTCGGGGAACCCTGCCTTGCGCAGTATTCCGAGGATCGTGTCTACGGCCGCTTTCTCCGAGGTGCGACCGCTGACGCGGCTGGCCGACAGGACTGCCGCCTGGGGATGGTCCAGATACGCTGCATGCGATCGTATTCCGAGGGAGTGCAAGTCCCGCCACCAGTCGCCGGTGGGTTCCCACCCGCGGAACGACCGGCCGATCAGCTCGTCGGCGATCGCCAACGTGAGATCGTCGATGCCGCGGAAGTACCGGTACAGGGTGCTGGGGTCGGCCCCCAGCGCGGCTCCGAGGCGGCGGACGGACAGACCTGCACTGCCGTGGTGGCGGAGCAACCGTAGCGCCGTCTCCATGATCAGCTGCTCCGAGAGAACTGCACCCTGCTTCGTCGGCCTGCGCCGCTTCCGGGCCGAGTCCGAGACCACCTGCTTCGCCATTTCCGGCTCCTTCCGTGGACCGCCAGCTTATGCCAACACCGTTGACGGTGTAAACGGCGACGGTGTTGCATATCACAGGCAGGGAGCGAAGCCCCGGGTCGCGGGCACGAGAAGCCGGACCGGCGCGTGGCCTCCCGTCCCTCTCCACCCTCCAGCGAAAGTGACGTACACATGGCAGCAGTGAACAACGGAGCGGCCGACGCGCCGAGGGCGACAGCCCTGCGCAAATCCCTCGGCGTGATGGACGGAATTGCGATCGCCGCCTCGAGTACCGCGGCGACGACGAGCATCGGTGTCGGTTTGGGAGTCATCGCCGCCGTGGTCGGTCTCCAGATGCCGGTGGTGCTGTTACTGGCTTTCGTCCCGATTCTGGGAATTGCCAGCGGATACGCCCGGCTCAACCGGGTGGAACCCAATTGCGGCAACAGCTACGTCTGGGTGGGCCGCAGCCTCAGTCCGTGGCTGGGCTTCCTCACCGGTTGGATGGCCATCGTCGCCGTCGTCGTGTTCATGGCCTACACCACCGCGATCGCCGGGTCGGCGATCCTGCAACTCGCCGGCATGGCCGGCCTGCACAGCATCGGCGGACTCACTCTCGATCCCGACTCCACGTTGCAGTCGACGTTGCTGGGGCTGACGATCCTGGGTGCGGTGACCGTCACCGCCGTCCGGGGCGTCGCGGTCGCGGCACGGCTGCAGAAGTATCTCCTCTTCTTCGAGTACGTCGTGTTGATCGGCTTCTGCACGTATGGGCTGTGTGCCGGGACCCAGCCGTTCTCGCTCTCCTGGTTCAATCCCTTCGCGATTCCGTCGTTCGCCGTGCTGGCTCAGGGCATGGTGATCGCGGTCTTCTTCTACTGGGGTTTCGAAGCGGCGTTCAGTGTGAGCGAGGAGGTGCGCGATCCGCGCGACGCGTCCCGCGCCGGTGTGATCACCGTCTTCATGGTCCTCGGCTTGTTCCTGCTCGGTGCGGTGGCGTTCCAGCGCGTCCTCACCCCCGCGGAACTGGCCGACAATGGGACCGTCGGGCTCGCGTTCCTCGGCGAGGCACTCGCCCGGCAGCCGCTGGCCGCGCTCCCCGTGGTGGCGCTGATGTTCTCCGTCGTCGCTTCGCTCCAAGCCACCGTGATACCCAGCGCGCGTGGACTGTTCGCGATGGGCCGGGACCGCACGCTCGGCCCGGTGTGGACCCGCATCCATTCCCGTTACGGCACCCCTGCCGCCGGGACCGTGCTGCTCGGCGGCATCTCCGCCGTGGTCGCGCTGCTGGCCACGGTCATCCCCAAGCTCAGCGACCTTCTCGGTGCGGGCATCAGTTCGATCGGTCTGGTGGTCGCCGTCTGGTACGGCCTGACGGCACTCGCCGCCGCTGTCCGGTTCCGCGGGCTTCTACGGGAACGTCCGTGGGAGGGACTGCGCGCGGTCGTGTTTCCCGCTCTCAGTTCCCTGGTGTTGCTGGCGCTGGGCGGCTACTTGGGCTGGATCTTCTACACCTCGGCAGATCATCTCGAATTCAGCGCGACCAACGGGTGGTTCCAACTGCTGTTCCCGGTCCTCATCCTGATCTCGGGGCTGGTGGTGGCCGCGCACGCGAAGTGGATCCGCCGGTCGCCCTATTTCGTCACCGGCCGCGGAACAGATGCCGACGACGCCAACCTGCTCGGTGGAACTGCGCCCGCCGAAGCCCCCGTGACCACCCGTTACTGATCAGCGCAACACAACCTGATCCGAACACCGACGAAAGCACTTACCGACAGGAGATTTTCGATGTCAGCAGGACCCGCAGATCTGGTCTTCACCGGCGGATCGATTGCCACCCTGGACCCGGCCCGCAGCCGCGCCACGACGGTCGCCGTCACCGGTGGCCGGATATCAGCCGTCGGCCACGACAAGGTCCGGGAGCTGATCGGCGCCCGCACCGAGGTCGTCGACCTCACCGGCAGGCTGCTGCTGCCCGGCTTCCAGGACGCGCACATTCATCCCGTGGTGGCCGGCCTCGAGTACGCCCGCTGCAACCTCACCGGCATCAGCGATGCCGCTGCCACCCTCGCCGCCATCGGCAGCTACGCCGACGCACACCCGGAATTGCCGTGGATCGTCGGTGGCGGGTGGTCGATGGAGGCGTTCGCCGGAGGCACACCCACCGCGCAACTCCTCGACACCGTCGTGCGTGATCGGCCGGCGTTTCTGCCCAACCGCGACCACCACGGGGCATGGGCCAACACGCGAGCGCTGAACATCGCGGGCATCACCCGAGACACCCCCGATCCCGTCGGCGGACGTATCGAACGCGACGCCGACGGCGAGCCGACCGGCATGCTCCAGGAGTCTGCGATGGAGCTGGTCGGCTGCCACACCCCGGAGCACACACCCGACGACCGGCTGAAGGCACTGCTCCACGCCCAGCAGCACCTGCATTCGCTCGGCATCACCGCCTGGCAGGACGCGCTACTCGGCGACACCTCCGGGATCTCCGACGTCTCGGACGCCTACCTGACCGCGGCCGGCGACGGGTCCCTCACCGCGCGGGTGGCGGGCGCCCTGTGGTGGGATCGCGACCGGGGCGCCGAGCAGATCCCCGACCTGCTCCGGCGACGTTCCCGTCTCCGCGTCGGGAGGATGCGGGCCGACACCGTGAAGATCATGCTCGACGGTGTCGCCGAATCCCGCACCGCGGCCATGATCTCCCCGTATCTGGATGGATGTGGCTGCGCAACAGACCATTCCGGCACCAGCTTCGTCGACCCGGACGAACTGCGCCGCTACGTCACCGAGCTCGACGCCCTCGGATTTCAGGTGCACTTCCACGCGCTCGGCGACCGGGCCGTCCGCGACGCGCTCGACGCGGTTGACGCCGCTCGGACGACGAACGGATTCCGGGACACCCGACCGCACCTCGCCCACTTGCAGGTCGTGGACCCCGACGACATCCCCCGCTTCCGCGCGCTCGGCGTCACGGCCAACATGCAACCGCTGTGGGCAGCCCACGAACCGCAGATGGACGAACTCACCATCCCATTCCTCGGGGACGAGCGCTCCCGTCGGCAGTATCCCTTCGGTTCCCTGCTGCGCTCGGGCGCAACGCTGGCAGCCGGCAGCGACTGGCCGGTCAGCAGCGCCGACCCGATCCACGGCATCCATGTCGCGGTCAATCGCGTACTGCCGGGCCGGGACGGGCAGGGGCGCCCGGTGTTCCTCCCCGAGCAACGAATCGATCTCACGGCCGCACTCAGCGCCTACACCGCCGGGTCCGCGTACGTGAACCACCTCGACGACACGGGGAGCATCGAGGTGGGCAAGCTCGCCGACCTGGTGGTCCTCGACCGGGATCCGTTCACGGGAACCGCCGACGCGATCGGCGAGAGCCGGGCCATCCTGACCTATGTGGGCGGTGATCGTGTCTACACGGCACCGGACGCCTGAGGACAGGCGGTAGGCGGCCCTACTCGGCGGCGGGGGGGGGCGGACGGGCGGCCCCGCGGGGCGCGCCCCGACCCCCCCCCCCCCACCACAGGGGAGGCCCCCCCAAAGA